>CAXGUG010000007.1:0-63286 GCA_964012715.1 uncultured Rhodospirillaceae bacterium
TCCCCCGCCCCGCCGTAATGCACCGTGCCGCCCGGGTCGGCATGGGTGGTGACCGCGCCGTCGATGGGCCGCGCCGCTTCGGCGCAAACCACCAGGGCATGGTTGCGCCCCTCTTCCTTGACCGTCGCCAGTTTGCGGGCGACCGCCTGAATGTCGTAGGGGATTTCCGGCAACAGCACGACGTCCGCCCCGCCCGCAATCCCCGAGGCCAGAGCGATATGCCCGGCATCGCGCCCCATGACCTCCAACACCATTACGCGGTGATGGCTCGCCGCCGTGGGCTGCAGACGGTCCAGGGCCTCGACCGCCGTGGCCACGGCGGTGTGATAACCGATGCAAAGCTCCGTCCCCGGAACGTCGTTGTCGATGGTCTTGGGGATGCCGACGAAAGGGATTCCCCCTTGATCGGCCAGCCGTTTGAGAATCCGCATCGATCCGTCGCCGCCGATCCCGATCAAGGCGTCCAGGTCCAACTGACGGATGCCGTCCAGAACCTCGGCCGAACGGTCGGAAAACCCGCCCTTCCCGTCCGGATAGGCGAAGGGGTCGCCCGTATTGACGGTGCCCAGCATGGTCCCGCCCAGGCGCAGGATGTCGCCGGTAAAGATCGACAAATCCAGTTTTCGCGCACTGACCGGGCGCTCCATCAGCCCCTTGGTGCCTTGCAAAATGCCGGAAACCTCGGCCCCGTGCCCCGTGATGGCCCGCTTGACCACGGCGCGGATCGCCGCGTTCAATCCGGCGCAATCGCCACCGCTTGTCAGCACTCCCAGGCGTTTCATTGCATCCGCCCCCTTGGCATATTTCAGACTCGCGTCTATAGGATCGATAATCGATTTGGTATCATGAATGCCGCACGAACGGAAACGGGCGTAGCGGTGACCCCGCCGCGCATTACACCCCGTGGAGCATCATGGACGAGCAGGAAGCGTTACGCCTCAAGCTTGAGGAATTGAAGGTTGAACACCGGGACCTGGATGAGGCCATCAGCCATCTGGCCGATGCGCCGCCGTTCGACCAACTGAAGCTGCAACGCCTGAAAAAGCGCAAGCTGATCCTGAAGGACCAGATCTCGATTCTGGAAGATCAACTGCTGCCCGACATCATCGCCTGACGGCGCGGGGTATTATTCCGGCAGCGCCGCTTCGACCGCTTTGATCACGCGGGGGGCGGTCGGCGAGGTCGGGGTCGA
The DNA here is from genome assembly GCA_964012715.1 of uncultured Rhodospirillaceae bacterium. Taxonomy (GTDB): domain Bacteria; phylum Pseudomonadota; class Alphaproteobacteria; order Rhodospirillales; family Casp-alpha2; genus UBA1479. Next base: position 1,193 of record CAXGUG010000007.1, read on the forward strand.
GAACCAGTCGATCAATCGCCCGTCCAGCCCAATCAGGTATTTGTGGAAGTTCCAGCGCGGCTTGGCTAGCGCCCCCAGTTCCTTGCCCGCCCATTGATAGAACGGGTGGGCGTCCGGCCCCTTGACCCGGACCTTTTCGGTCAGGGGGAAGTCGACGCTGAAATTGACCTCGCAGAATTCCTTGATCTCCGCCGACGATCCCGGCTCCTGCCCGCCGAAGTCGTTGGACGGTACGCCGAGCAACACGAAGCCCTTATCGCGGTAGCGGGACCATAGGTCCTGCAAGGCCGTATACTGCGGGGTAAAGCCGCATTGCGACGCCGTATTGACGACCATCACCACCTTTCCCGCGAAGGACTTCAGCGCAAGCGGCGCGCCGTCGATGGCGGTGAAGGCAAAATCATGGGCGGTCTTGGTCGTATCGGCGGCCATGGCGGCTCCTGAAATCAACAGGCCGCCCAGCAAGACCAGGGTGCGGAGCAAAGGCATTGATCCTCCGGCGGCGACGTCGTTAATGGGCGCCGCCCAGACTACCGGTTTTGACGGAATAGTCGACCGCGATCCCGTAGGTCGGATCGTCATCGGAATCCAACATCAACTGCCCGGCCCGGCTGAGCAACTGGTGGCAATCCCTGGACAGATGGCGCAATTGCAAGGTCTTGCCCTGGGCTTCGTACTTCTGGGCCAGGGCCTCGATGGCCTGCAGCGCCGAATGGTCGACGACGCGGCTGTTCATGAAATCGACGATCACCAGGCTGGGATCGCTCTCGGGCTTGAACAGTTCGACGAAGCCATCGGTCGAGCCGAAGAATAGCGGCCCTTCGATCTGATAGACCTTGCCGCCTTCGGGCGTCTCGTATGCCTTGGCATGGATGCGGGTCGCGTTGTTCCAGGCATAAGCCAGGGCCGAAACGATCACCCCGACGACCACCGCGACGGCCAAATCGCTGAACACGGTGACGACCGTCACCAACCCCATGACCAGGGCATCGGTCAGCGGGATGCGGCGCAGGATCAGGAAGCTTTGCCAAGCGAAGGTGCCGATCACGACCATAAACATCACACCGACCAGGGCGGCCAGGGGGATTTGTTCGATCAGGCTGGAGGCAACCAGGATAAAGGCCAACAGGAACAGCGCCGCCGAAATACCCGACAGGCGCGTGCGCCCGCCCGACTGCACATTGATCATCGACTGCCCGATCATGGCGCAGCCGCCCATGCCGCCGAACAGGCCGGTGACCGTATTGGCCACGCCCTGGGCGATACATTCCTGCGAGGCCCCACCGCGCTTGTTGGTGATGTCCCCGACCAGGTTCAGGGTGAGCAGGCTTTCGATCAAGCCGATGGCCGCCAAAATCACCGCATAGGGCACGATGACTTCCAAGGTTTCCAGGTTCAGCGGGACCATCGGAATGTGGAAGTCGGGCAGACCGCCCTTGATCGCCGCCAGATCGCCGACCCGCGGCACGTCGATCCCGAATCCGATCACGATCGCCGCGACCACGGCGATCCCGGCCAGCGGGGCCGGAATGATGGTCGTGATCTTCGGCATCAGCCAGATGATCGCCATGGTCAGCACGACCAAGCCCAGCATCGTCACCAGCGGCCAACCGGTCATCCAGACCTTGACCCCATCAGGGCCCGGAATCTGAAACTGCGTCAGCTGCGCCAGGAAAATGACGATCGCCAGTCCGTTGACGAAGCCCATCATCACCGGATGCGGCACCAGACGGATGAATTTGCCCAACCGCAACAGCCCGGCCGAAATCTGCAGAATCCCCATCAGCACCACGGTCGCGAACAGGTATTCGACCCCGTGGCTCGAGACCAGGGCGACCATGACGACCGCCAAGGCCCCGGTCGCGCCGGAGATCATCCCCGGCCGTCCACCGATCAATGCCGTGATCAGGCCGACCAGAAAAGCCGCGTACAGACCGACCAGCGGATGCACCCCGGCGACGAAGGCAAAGGCGACGGCTTCGGGCACCAGGGCCAGGGCCACGGTCAGCCCGGACAGGAATTCGGTTTTCAGGCGGGACAGAACGGCGGCGGGCGATCCGTCGCCTTTCCAATCGGAAACGGCGAGGAAATCCGCCAAGGCGGTAAGCAGACGAGAAGACAAGGTAATCAGTTCCAGTATTTATGCGATCGTCAAATGGGAAGCGCGTGCGTCAATCGCTGCGCTTCTTTGGTTTCTTTCTTTTGAGCGGCGCGTTCCCACCCGGCTTCCCACCACCGGAAGGGCCGCCACCAAAGGAGCCGCCACCAGCGGGGCCGCCCTTGCCACGATGCGGCTTCTTGCCCTTGGCCTTCTTATCTTTGAACGGCTTGTCTTTGAACGGTTTCGCCGGGCGATCGCTGGGCGGCGGACGATCGTCGTTGAAGGCTTCATCCCGCGCGTCTTCGCGGCGTTTTTCCCGACGGTTGAACTTGCGCTTATCCGGGCCGTCGCCGCGGGCACCGGCCTGCGGGTCCCAGGATTCTCTTCTCGCCCGTTGGGGTTTGGCGCGGGGTTCCGGGCGGTCGGTGGCGACCGCATCGGGCACGCCGTCGACCCGCGCGACCTTGATGGATTTCTCCAGGGTCTGGGTCGGGCCGACCAGTTCGAAAAAGGCGTCGGCGGTGCCGGCGTCGATCTCGACGAAGGTTTCCGAATTGAAGATACGGATCGCGCCGATGTCCCGCTTGGTGATATGGCCCGCACGGCACAGCATCGGCAGCAGCCAGCGCGGCTCGGCATTATGCTTGTGGCCAACGGAAAGCGAGAACCAGACGCCGTTGAAGGCATCGCGGCGGCGTTCCTGCCGTTCCGCCGGGGCGGTATCGAGCAATTCCTCGGGCGCGGACCGACCGGCCATCTGATTGCGCAGGAAGGCCCCGGCGATCTGCTCGGCGCTGTAGCGGTTCATGAGTTCCGCCGCGAACGACTTTTCGTCGTCGGTCAGCGGCTCGCTCAGGCTGTCGTCGGCCAGGATCCGTTCGCGGTCGCGGGTCAGGATTTCATCCGCCGACGGGGCCTTGCCCCAGGCGGCTTCGATATTGGCGCTGCCCAGCAGGCGTTCCGTCCGGTAGCGCGCGTTATGCGGCACGATCAGGACGCTGACGCCCTTGCGCCCGGCACGGCCCGTGCGACCGCTTCGGTGCAGCAGGGTTTCCGGCGTTTTCGGGATATCCGCATGCACCACCAGTTCCAAGTTCGGCAGATCGATGCCGCGCGCCGCGACGTCGGTCGCGATACACACGCGGGCCCGCCCGTCACGCATCGCCTGCAGGGCATGCGTGCGCTCGTTCTGGCTCAATTCACCGGACAGGGCGACCACCGGAAAGCCCCGGTTGGCGAAACGGCTGGTCATATGGTTGACGGTGGCGCGGGTGGTGCAGAACACCAGAGCACTTTTGGCTTCGTAATAACGCAACACGTTGATGATCGCGTTTTCCCGGTCGTTCGGGGCGACCGCCAGGGCCCGGTATTCGATATCCAGATGCTGTTCGCGCTCTTCCGCCGTGGCCACGCGCACGGCATTGCGCTGATACCGCTTGGCCAGGGTCGCGATGGTCCGCGGCACGGTGGCCGAGAACAACAAGGTGCGCCGATCCTCGGGCGCGGCATCCAGGATGAATTCCAGATCTTCGCGGAAGCCCAGGTCGAGCATTTCGTCCGCTTCGTCCAGGACGACCGCGCGCAGGTCGGCGGTGTCCAGCGAGCCACGTTCGATATGATCGCGCAGGCGGCCCGGCGTGCCGACGACGATATGCGCCCCCCGGCTCAGGGCGCGGCGCTCGTTGCCCATGTCCATCCCGCCGATGCAGGACGCCGAGACGACGCCGGTCATTTCGTACAGCCAGTCCAGTTCGCGGCGAACCTGCAGCGCCAGTTCGCGGGTCGGGGCGACGATCAGGGCCAGGGGCTTGTCCGCCCGCCCGAACCGTTCTTCGCCCGCCAACAGGGTCGGCGCCATCGCCAGGCCGAAGGCAACGGTCTTGCCCGACCCCGTTTGGGCCGAGACCAGAATGTCGGCGTCCTGAAGCTCAGGGGCCAGAATTGCATTCTGTACGGGCGTCAGGACGGAATAGCCGCGTTTGGTCAACGCTTGGCCAAGCGCCGCCACGACGCCATCGAATTGTGTCATGTCATATCTTTCGGAATGCGTGGTTCGCGGGCCGCCCTCGGCCCCCGGCGCTCATTGCGCGCAAGCGCCGCTCACGTAGAGCGGCATATGCTGGTCGGCCCGTGTTGTAGTTAGTGCGAAGGAGTCTGTAAAGCCCGCACCTTATGCTCATCGAAAATCCCGGTCGGCGGCGGCCAGTGCCGCCTCGGCCGTCATCCCCGGTTCGACCAGGGCCAGGCCGGTCCGAGCCTGAAGTGCTGTATGCTGTTCGGTATGGGTGGCATGCAGGGCCGCTTCCAGTTCCGCCGCCTTGCGGCGCGCGCCCTCGATCCCGTCTTCCAGCACGACTACGGCGAAATCGTTGCCGCCCAGATTGCCGACCAGCATTGCCTGGTGCTGATCCGCTTCCAATACGCCACAGGCCAGGGCCAACGCCCTGTCCAGCGCTTCCAGGCCATGCGTGCGCCGAATGTCTTCGCCGTTGATCAGATGAACCAGGATCAAGGCCGGGCGCGATTCCACGATACCCAGCCGATTGATCAGGTGCTCCAGTTCCGCCAGGAAGCCACGCCGGTTCAGCGCCGGGGCTACGGCATCGCGAAATTCGCGTTCCTTCGACTGGGCCAATTCCTGCTGCGTATGGGTCAGCTGACGGCGCAAGGTATCGACCTCGCCCGCCAGACGTTCCAGGGCATGCTGCGCCTCGGGCGTCAGCCCTTCCATCGACAGCAAGCCGGACACGCTGGTCGCCGGGTCCGTATGCCCGTGTTGCGCGCCGTCTTCTTGGTGTTCGTCTTTCTTACCACCGCCCGGGCCGGCATCACTGCCACGCCCACCGCCAGGTCCTACCGGCTGGACGGGGGTGGCCATATTCACATCCATGACCGGTCTCCCTTCCAGGCCGCCCTTCTGGGCGAAAATTCGGACTGCTCTTCATTTTAGACTAAGTTCATGTGGTTAAGAATGCCTTACGATTCAACGGGATTCTGCCCCCTTGCAGCGGCGGCGGCGGCACATATAATGGCGCGCTTCCCGTCACGGGACGCCCCATCGGCGGCCCGATGACTTTGAATTCTGCCAAACCGGCAAAGCCGGGCCGAAAACGCCTTTCAGTTTACGGTTAGGAAGCGAGGAAACGACATGCCGGAAACGGCCGCCGACACCCCCCTGATCGGTATCATCATGGGCAGTCAGTCCGACTGGGAAACCATGCGCCACGCGGTTGAAGTTCTGGAAGAACTGGGCGTCGCGCACGAAACCCGCATCGTGTCTGCCCACCGCACCCCGGACCGCCTGTACGAATACGCCAAAACGGCGCGCGACCGCGGCATCAAGGCGATCATCGCCGGCGCCGGCGGGGCCGCGCACCTGCCGGGCATGGCCGCGGCGCTGACCCCCCTGCCCGTGTTCGGCGTGCCGGTGGAAAGCAAGGCCCTGAAGGGCATGGACAGCCTGCTGTCGATCGTTCAGATGCCGGGCGGCATTCCCGTCGGCACCCTGGCGGTGGGCAAGGCCGGGGCCAAGAACGCGGGCCTGCTGGCCGCCGCCGTGATCGCCCTGATGGACGACAAGGTCGCCGCCGCGCTGGACGATTTCCGCGCCAAGCAGACCGCGTCCGTCGCTGAAATTCCCGTCGACGAAGCCTAAAGGTTCCTGAAAGTCATGACCAAGCGTTCGGCCCATCCGCTGCCCCCGGGCAGCACCATCGGCATCATGGGCGGCGGGCAATTGGGCCGGATGACGGCCCTGGCCGCCGCGCAGCTGGGCTACAAAAGCCATATCTTCACGCCGGAAACCGATTCTCCGGGCGCACAGGTTTCGGCGGCGGCGACCATCGCCGACTACGAAGACCGCGATGCCTTGAAATCGTTCGCCCAGGCGGTCGACGTCGTGACCTTCGAATTCGAAAACGTGCCCGCGGAAAGCGCCGAATTCCTGGCCGAACACGCCCTGGTCCGGCCTGGCCCGAATTGCCTGGCCATCGCCCAGGACCGGCTGAAGGAAAAGGAATTCATCAACAACACCGCGCCGACCACGCCCTATCGCAAGGTCACCTCGGCCGAGGACCTGGCCCGCGCGGCGGATGAGATCGGCCGCCCGGCGGTGCTTAAGACCTCGCGCATGGGCTATGATGGCAAGGGTCAGGTGCTGATCGCGCCCGATTGCGATTACGCCGTCGCCTGGGAAGAAATGGGCGCCGAAGTCGGCATCCTGGAAGCGTTCGTCGATTTGGAACGCGAAATCTCGGTAATCACCGCGCGTTCGCCCCATGGCGGCTGGGCGACCTATCCGGCGGTCGAAAACCGCCATGTGAACCATATTCTCGACACCACCCTGGCCCCGGCAAACCTACCCGGCAAGATGGCCGACGATGCCATCGCCATCGCCCACGATCTGGCCGACGCGTTGGATCTGGTCGGATTGTTGGCGGTCGAGATGTTCGTCACCCGCGACGGGCGTATCCTGGTCAACGAGATGGCCCCGCGCCCGCATAACTCCGGGCATTGGACGATGGACGCCTGCGCCACCAGCCAGTTCGAACAGATGGTCCGGGCTGTTTGCGGCCTGCCGTTGGGCTCGGTCGAATGCCACCACGATGCGGTGATGAAGAACCTGATCGGCGACGATGTGCACGCCTGGCCGGACCTGATGGCCGAAGCGGGCGCGCGCCTGCACCTTTACGGCAAGGCCGAAGCCCGCCCCGGACGCAAGATGGGCCACGTCAACCGGCTGTATCCGAAGGGTAAACTGCCGAACGCCTGATCAGGCGGTTCCCGCCAGATCGTCCAGGGTCAGGCGACGCTGGCGATAGGCCTCCAGAAGCTCGATCTCGACCGCCACGGAACGGCCCAGTTCGGCCAGCACCGTGTTGCGGACATAGCGCTTCATATCTTCCGACTGCCCCGGAAAGACCAGAATGTTGGTCAGCAGTTCGCGCCGCACCAGCGGCGGAAAGGCCAACAATTCGCTGACCAGCATCTGCTTGACGTCCATCGGGATGCGCAGGCTGCCGAACAGGCGGTCCAGGCAGAAGCTGTAGATGCCGAAATCCAGGCGACCGGCCACATCGGCGGTGAAGGATTTGAATTCCTCGACGAAGATCTGCGGCGACATCGCGCCGTCCATCATCCGCCGAACGATATCCAGGAACTGGCGATAGCGGGCGCGCGCCGGGCTCATCTGATCGTTCAACTCGGCCTCGATCGATTTGATCTCGGCCTCGCGGAAGCCATTTTCCAACAGGTGATGGGCGCTGTCCCGGACGCGTTCGTCCAGGGCCTGGGCCTCGATCAGCGTGAACAGGCGCTCATAGATCGCCCGATCGCGTTTGGATTTCAGCTTCTTCGCGTGCTGGCCCAACGGCAGCACCGCCGCCTGGGCGACCAGCTTGTCGCGGGAATAGATCGCTGCCATCGCGGCCGCGTCGGCGGCAATCGCCGCATCGCGCCCGAAGTCTTCGGTAATCACGAAGCGATGGCCGTCGGCGACGGTCAGATAGCGGTTTAGCTTGCAGCATTCCAGGAAGTGGTTGGCCATGTTGACCGGCGGGACGGCGCCCCCGGTCTTTGCCGCCCTGTCATTGGCGGGCTTCGCAGCGGATGAGTCGGTCTGGGCAAGGCTCACGGGCCGCGTCTCCTTTTGCTCGGCACCCCAACGATTCCAATGCCTAGCATAGCCGACACGGCGATTTGTCGAAAGACTTCGCTGCGCCCGGTTTCAGACCGTCAAATAACGGGGCGAATGCCGGGGCGGCGGCGGCCGGCGGCCTGGCGCAGGCGCTGCACGAAGCCGATCGGCGACGGCAACCGGCCCAGGGCCTGCTTGGCCTTGGCCTGAACCACGGGAATCTTCAGCACGTCGGAAATACGGCGGTCCAGATAGCCCCAGGTTTCCTGAAAATCGTCCGAGGTATCGCTCAACCAATACAGAATGGTCGAAGTATAGACCGGGGCCAGCAGGCCGCGCTTGGTATAGTGGTTGAAATCCGCAGCCCGGTCGCCCGCAGCCCGCCAGATGCGGTCGCAGGTCCGCCAGGTCATCCGCGCCGCCAAGGGGGCGTTGACCGGGAGGGCCAGGAACGAAAGCAAACGACGCATGGCCTCGCGATAAGGCGCGTTCATTTCCAGGCGCAGGCGCACCCCGGCGGTGATGCGGTCCCGGACCTTCATCGCCGCTAGGTCCAGGTCCAGCATGGCCGACAGCATGCGCCGGTCGGACCAGTCGGCGAAATGATCGGCGGCATCCGCCGGGCCGCCCGGAAAGGCGCGCAGCACGTCGGCCTTGCTCAAGCCCTGGTCCTTGGCCCCCATCTCCAAGGCCTTTTGCGACCAGCCGTCAAAGGCGACATGTTCCAACGCGGCCTCGATGATCTGGTCGCGCAGGTCGCGATGGCGGGCGCGGGCCTCGTCCGCGGTCATGCGTTGGCTTTGCTTCGCGGTCATGCGGCTTCTCCGTCTTCGTCGTCGGAATCCTGCGCCTCGTCCATGACCGTGCGCGAGACGCGGGCCATTTCCTCGGCATAGCCAAAGGTCGACAGGTCCGTCATGCGCATGGGGTAGAGAATGCCGTCCAGATGGTCGCATTCATGCTGCACCACGCGGGCGTGATAGCCCTTGGCCTCACGCTCCAACGGTTTGCCGTCCAGGCCCTGGGCACGATAGCGGATATGGGTATGGCGCGGAACCCGGCCCGTCATCCCCGGTAGGGACAGGCAGCCTTCCCAACCTTCTTCAATCTCGTCGGACAAGGGCTCGATCACCGGGTTGATCAGGGCCGTTAGCGGCACGTCTTTTTTATCTTCGCAGCGTTCGCCCGGCACGCGGAACACGACGATACGCAGCGGCACATGCACCTGGGGCGCGGCCAAGCCAATGCCCGGCGCGTCGGCCATGGTTTCAACCATATCGGCGATCAGACCGTGGATGCGGGGGTCCGTGGCGTCCGGTACGGGTTGCGCCGTTCCCATCAACAGCGGGTGTCCCATTCGCGCGATCTTCAAAATGGCCATCGTTTTCCCCGAAATGTTACAATGAATGCCCGGTTATGCCCTATTAGGCGCCCCCGGAAAATAACACGTTTGCGCCTTCACAAGGTGGAATTGATGTGATAGAAGCCCGTCTTCCCGAACCGGTGATAGCACGGGTTCGGCGGCTTTTGTTGACTCTAAGATTAGGAGCGTGAGCTTACCGTGCAAGTTATTGTCCGTGATAACAACGTGGATCAGGCCCTCAAGGCCCTGAAGAAGAAGATGCAGCGCGAAGGCATCTTCCGCGAAATGAAGCTGCGCCGTTCCTACGAGAAGCCGTCCGAGCGTCGTGCTCGCGAGAAGGCTGAAGCCGTGCGCCGCGCCCGTAAGCTGGAGCGCAAGCGGATTGAGCGCGAGGGCTTCTAAGCCCTCTCGGCCCGCTTGGGCCGATCTTCCAGAATTTCTCCGATCTTATACCGGGCGCTGCCGGAGCCTTGCTCCTGCGCGCCCTTTGCCGTAACAGGGGCAAGGTTGCACACCGGGCCCCGGCATTTCTGCGGGCCCCACCGATGAGACGGGGCATATGACGGATTCCGACCTCCGCCAACGAAATCTGGCGTTCCTGAAGGACAGGGCCGCCGATATCCATGCCCTGCTGACAGCCCCCCAGATTAAAGCCACGCCACCGACGGTGCCGGATGGCCCGCCGGTCGTGACCTCGCGCATCTGTATCGAGCCGCCGCGCCCCGACGGGCGCCACCCCTATCTGACCCGTTTTGTCGAAAGCGTGATCCAGGCCGCGCGGGAAAGCGACCTGCCGGTCTTTCCCATGCCGACCTTCACCCTGTCGCCGGCGCTGGCCGTTGTCGGCAATGCCACGCCCGACGGCCTGAGCCAGATCATGCGGCAAACGGGCTGCGTTTACCTGATCGTCGTGATCCCCGATCCGGCGGAATTCTTAAGCAGTTGCGACGCCATCGACTGGCCCGCTATCGACGCGGCCCTGGGCCAGCGCGGCGGCAAGGTGATGTTCAAGGTCGCCAAACAGCCGGAAACGGTCGCCGCCGTGATCAACCTATCGGTTTCGGGCACGGCCCCGTTCGTTTTGGACGGGATGAGCATCGTGACCTTCGACAAGCCGGACCTGACCCGCGCCGTGGCCGAGATCATGACCCGCCATGCCTATCGGGCGTTGACGACCCTGGGCACGTTCTATGACGGCTGCCTGATGCTGAAGAATTCCGAGATCAACCTGCGCCACCGCCCGGCGCTGATCTATCGGAACAGACCGGCGGCAAGCCCGCCGGACCTGCCCGCCTGGGTCGTCGGCAGCGGCCCGTCGCTGGATTCCGACATGGCGTTCATTCGCGCCAACCAGGGCAAGGCGTTGATTATCTCTTGCGGCTCCGCCTTGTCGGCCTTGCTGGCGGGCGGCGTGACCCCGGACGTTCATGTCGAGTTGGAAAACATCAACATCGCCCCCACCCTGGAGCCGGCACGGGAATATGACCTGTCCGGAATTCCCCTGTTCGTTCCGGCCAGCGTCGATCCCATCGTGTTGGACGGGTTCGGGCCGATCATCTTTTCGTTCCGCCAGAACCTGCCCAATCAACCCCTTTACGGCGTCCCCGACACTGCCCTGCCCCTGGCGGGTGAGCCGACGGTCGCCAACATGGGCCTGGCCTTCGCCCGGGAACAGGGCTTTCCCCAGGTCTGCCTGTTCGGGATCGACATGGGGGCCCGCGATCCGTCCCGCGACCACGCCGCCGGCACCTGGCACCAGGACCCGACCTCGACCTATGCCGGGGTAGATCATCCGCATCGCGTGCCCGCCAACTTCGGTGGCGACTGTTTCACCACCTCGGGCCTGTTGCAGGCTCTCCATGCCCTGGACGTCGCGGTCCGGGCCGACGCCCGCAACCGCGACTATGTGAACTGCAGCGACGGCGCCGCGATCACCGGTGCCCGCGCCGTGCATGCGTCTGAGTTGGAGCTTTCCGCCCCCAAGCAGCCGAAGGGCCAGACCGTCAAAGGCATCGTAGACAGCTTCGATGACTGGGCCTCAGACGGCATGCCGACGACCTGGCCGGGGCCGGAAATGATGGCCACGATACGCCCCTTGCTGGCCGAGATTCGCGCCGACCTGAGCAGCGTCGGGGATTTCGGGCGAAAGGACTACCTGGCCGCCGTGGCGACGCGCCTGCGCTTCGTCGAAGGACATATCGAGACCGCCCCGCCCGGCCCGCAAAGCGCCGCCCGCATGCTGGTTCGCGGGGCTGTCGGCTCGCTGTTGCTGTTCCTGGAATACTACCTGAACCGGATGATCACCCCGGCCAACCTGAACACCCTGGGCGCGGCGGCGCGCGCGGCGTTCATCCGTGAGTTGGAAAACCTGGAACGGGATTGCGAAGATTGGATCGGCGGGGCGCAGATCGGCGCGATACCCGAATTCGAAGACATCCGCACCCCGGACGACGCCAAATTCTTCGATCCGCCCGCGATCCCACGCAACGGCCCCTGCCCCTGCGGCTCGGGAAAGCGGTTCAAACAATGTCACGGGCGGACAGCCTGAGGCCACCCGCCCGCGCATTATTCGATCAACGAAGTCGATCCGTCCTGGTCGATCTACCCTGGGCGTTTAACCCAGGCCTTGGACGATCTCTTCCGTCATTTTCTTGGCGTCGCCGAACAGCATCATGGTGTTGTCGGCGAAGAACAGCGGGTTATCGACGCCCGCATAACCCGACGACATGCCGCGTTTGACGAACAGCACCGTGCCCGCCTTTTCCACGTCCAGGATCGGCATCCCGGCGATCGGGCTGGACGGGTCGGTCTTGGCGGTCGGGTTGGTCACGTCGTTGGCCCCGATCACATAGGCGACGTCGGCGGTCGCGAACTCGTGGTTGATTTCCTCAAGCTCGAAGACCTCGTCATAGGGCACGTTGGCTTCGGCCAGTAGCACGTTCATATGCCCTGGCATACGGCCCGCGACGGGGTGGATGGCGTATTTGACCTCGACCCCTTCGGCCTTCAACAGATCGGCCATTTCCCGCAGGGCGTGCTGCGCCTGGGCCACGGCCATGCCGTAACCGGGCACGATGATGACCTTGGACGCGTTCTTCATGATGAAGGCCGCATCGTCGGCCGCACCGGATTTGACGGTCTTGCCCTCGGACGAAGTCGCCGCACCACCTGCCGCGGAATCGCCGCCGAAGCCGCCCAACAGCACGTTGAGGATCGAGCGGTTCATGCCCTTACACATGATGTAGGACAGGATCGCACCCGACGAGCCGACCAGCGCGCCGGTGATGATCAGCGCCGGGTTGGACAGGGTGAAGCCGATCCCGGCCGCCGCCCAGCCCGAATACGAGTTGAGCATCGAGACCACGACGGGCATGTCCGCGCCGCCGATGGGGATGATCAACAGGAACCCGATGGCGAAGGCCAGGGCCGCAATGGCCCAATAGACGGTGTGGGATTCGGACCCGACGAAGATCATGATCAGGGCCAGGATCGCCAGCCCGACCAGGGCGTTCAGCTTATGCTGCCCCGGGAAGGTGATCGGCGCGCCCGACATGATGCCCTGCAGCTTGGCGAAGGCGATCAGCGAGCCCGAGAAGGTGATCGCGCCGATGGCCGTACCCAGCGACATTTCGACCAGGGAGCCCGCCGGGATTTCCCCGATAGCGCCCAGGCCATAAGCCTGCGGGTTGAACAGGGCCGCCGAGGCCACGAACACCGCCGCCAAACCGACCAGCGAGTGGAAGGCGGCGACCAGCTGCGGCAGAGCGGTCATCTGAATTTTCAGCGCGACCACCGTGCCGATCGACCCGCCGATCAGGATCGCCAGGACGATCATGCCGAAAGACATGACACCCGGATCCATCAGGGTCGTGGCGACGGCAATGGTCATGCCGACGATCGCCATCAGGTTGCCGCGCCGCGCCGTTTCCGGCGACGACAGGCCACGCAGGGCGAGAATGAAAAGAACCGAAGAAATCAGGTAGGCGTAGCCGGTCCAGCTTGCAGTCATCGATCAGCCTCCCCTTACTTCTTTTCTTTTTTCTTGAACATGGCGAGCATTCGCTGCGTCACGATGAAGCCGCCGAAGATGTTCACGGAAGCCAGCGTGATCGCCATGAAGCCCATCCACGACGAAAAATCCATGCCCTTGGGCCCGGCGGCCAGAATGCCGCCGACGATGATCACCGAGGAAATGGCGTTGGTCACGCCCATCAGCGGCGAATGCAGCGCCGGCGTCACCGACCAAACCACGTAGTAGCCAACGAAGCAGGCCAACACGAACACGGTGAACAGGCCGAGGAAGTTATCGTGCCCGGCCATGCCCGGCGCCTGTTGGGCGACGACGGTGGCCGCGTCGGCGGCCAGTTTCTGCGTTTGCTCCAGCAGCTGCGCGGCCCCCGCCGCAAGCTCCTGTGCCTGTTTGGCAATCGTTGCGGTATCCATCGTCACTCCCCCTTATCCTGGGTATCGGCACCCTGGGTTTCGGTATCGGCAGGCTTAGCTTCGGCGGCGGGTTCGGCTTCCGCTTTCTTCGCGGCAGCCTTCTTGGCCGGAGCCTTTTTCTTCGCCGCGGGGGCCTTGTCGCCCATCGCGTCCTTGACCCGCTGGTTGATGACCGCGCCGTCGCGGGTCACGCAGCAGCCCTGAACGATCTCGTCGTCCCAATCGATGGCCAGCGTGCCTTTCTTTTCCTTGTCCGCCAGCGGCGTCAGGAAGTTGAGCAGGTTCTTGGCGTAAAGGTCGGACGCCGTCTGCGCCAACCGGCCCGGCAGGTTGGTGATGCCGACGATCTTGACCCCGTTGGGGGTGATGACCGTCTTGCCCGGCTCGGACATCTCGCAATTGCCGCCCGCTTCGACCGCCAGGTCGACGATCACCGATCCGGGCAGCATGGTGCCGACCATTTCCTTGGTGATCAGCTTGGGCGCGGGACGGCCCGGGATCAGCGCCGTGGTGACGACGATGTCCTGCTTCTTGATGTGCTCGGCCACGACCTGCTTTTGCTTGTCGTAGTATTCCTTGGGCATTTCCTTGGCGTAGCCGCCTTCGGTCTGGGCGTCTTTTTCCATTTCCGGATCGACGACCAGGAACTTACCGCCCAGACTTTCGACCTGTTCCTTGGTGGCCGGGCGGACGTCCGTGGCGGTCACCACCGCGCCAAGGCGCTTGGCCGTGGCGATGGCCTGCAAGCCCGCGACGCCGACGCCCATGATGAAGGTCTTGGCCGGGGGCACGGTGCCCGCCGCCGTCATCATCATCGGCATGCCGCGCCCGTATTCGGCGGCGGCTTCCAGAATGGCGCGATAGCCCGCCAGGTTGGCCTGACTGGACAGCACGTCCATGCTCTGGGCGCGGGAAATACGCGGCACCAGTTCCATGGCGAAGGTGGTAATCCCGGCCTCGGCATAGGCCGCGACGTCGTCCGGCGAGTTCAGGGCCGAAAGCTGCGAAATCAGCACCGCGCCCTTTTTCATCTGCGCCGGAAGCGCGCCCGCGCCCGAGGTCACGGGCGGGTTGACCATCATCACGATATCGGCGGACTTCACCGCCGCGGCGGCATTGGCCGCAATCGACGCGCCCGCGTCCTTGAACGCATCATCGGAGACGCTTGCCGCGTCGCCCGCACCTTTCTCGACCGTGACGTCGAAGCCCAGGCCGATCAGTTTCTGCACCACCTGCGGCGATGCGGCGACACGGGTTTCCCCGGCGCGGGTTTCCTTGGGTATGGCGATCTTCATAATCTTGGAGGCCCCCTCAGCTTATGCACGAACCGTTATGTGAACACGCCCCAGCGCTTGATCAAGGGTCGTACAGGCTTTAAACGCTTCATCCTAGGCCTTTTTCACGGAATGAAAATATAAGGCGATATAAAATGTTGAATACGCTCACAGCCCGTCGCGGCATGGTTACCGCCCCCCATCATCTGGCGTCCCAAGCCGGTTTGCGCGTGTTGCAGGACGGCGGCAACGCCATCGAGGCGATGATCGCAACCGCGTCCACGATCGCCGTAGTCTATCCGCATATGAACGGCTTGGGCGGTGACAATTTCTGGTTGATTGCCGGGCCAGATCAGGCCCCCGTCGGGATCGACGCCTGCGGCGCCGCCGCCGGGCGCGCCGATGCCGCCTTCTATGCCCAAGCGGGCCATGCCGACATGATCCCGCAGCGCGGGCCGCTGGCGGCGCTGACCGTCGCCGGGGCGGTGTCCGGCTGGGCCGAGGCGCTGCGTATATCCACGGCCTGGGGCGGCAAGTTGCCGCTCGACCGGTTGCTCGAAGACGCCCGTTTCTATGCCGCCGAGGGCGCGCCCGTAACGCCGTCCCTGCATAACAACGCCCTGGCCAAGATGGCCGAGATGGGCAATTCGCCCGGCTTCGCCGAGACCTTCCTGCGCGGCGGCAAAGCCCCGGAAATCGGCGATACGCAGAAATTTCCGGCCCTGGCCGAAACCCTCAAAATCCTGGGCGAGAAAGGCCTGGATTGCTTTTATCGCGGTGATCTGGCGCGGGTCATCGCCGCCGACCTGGAACGCGCGGGCAGCCCCGTGGCCCTGGCCGATCTGGAACGCCATCAGGCCCTGAACGTCACGCCCCTGACCGTGCCGGTCGGCCCCCATGCGATCTACAACATGCCGCCGCCGACCCAGGGGCTGGCATCGTTGATCATTCTGGCGCTGTACGAACGCCTGGGCGTGCCCCAGGCCGAGGGCTTCGATTTCGTCCACGGCCTGGTCGAATGCACCAAGCAGGCGTTCCGCGTGCGCGACCGCCATGTTACCGACCCGGCCTATATGACCGTCGATCCCAACGACTTCCTGACAAAGGACAAGCTGGACGCCATGGCCGCCGACATCGACCGCCGGCGCGCCGCGCCCTGGCCTGACGCCGACCCCAACGGCGATACGGTCTGGTTCGGCTGCATCGACGGCGAAGGCCGCGCCGTTTCCATGATCCAAAGCCTGTATTGGGAATTCGGCTCGGGCGTGGTCCTCGAAGACACCGGCATCACCTGGCAGAACCGGGGCACATCGTTCTCGCTCGCCCCCGACGCGGTCAACAGCCTGCGCCCCCACCGCCGCCCGTTCCACACCATTCAGCCGGCCATGGGCCGACTGGCCGACGGGCGGACCATGGTCTACGGCACCATGGGCGGAGAAGGCCAACCGCAGACCCAGGCCATGGTCTTCGCCCGCCACGTCCTGCACGGCCAGACCTTGCAAGAGGCCGTCACCGCGCCGCGCTGGCTCCTGGGCCGGACCTGGGGAGCCGAGGCGACCAACCTGCGGATCGAAAACCGCTTCGACCCGGCGGTCCTGGATGCGTTGAAGGCCGCCGGCCACGACGTCGAAATCGTCGGCCCGTTCGAAGAACTGATGGGCCACGCCGGCGCCATCGTCCGCCATCCGGACGGGTTGCTGGAGGGTGCGGCCGATCCGCGGTCGGATGGATGCGTGGCGGCGTTTTAGTAAAGTAGCGCGCTACAGACCTCTCTCGACTTTTACTCATCCAATAGGCAGGATTAACCCCTCAAAGGAGAGGGGCCTGGATTTTGTCAACGATATTGAAATGGCTACGAGAAGAGCTGGTTAAAGGAATTGTTCAGTATATTTCCTTTACTTTTGCTGCGCCAATAATCCTACCAATATTTACGGGGTGGCTGGGGTATATACAAGGCCTTCCACTAATGCACATAGCCATCGGAATTATAATAGCGTTCGCTGGCACTACACATGGCTTAGTTATGTTTGGCAATTGGAGCGATCGCAACAAAATCGAAGGACGACTGGTCTTCAGTCTAGTTCGAACACAGAAGCATTCGCTGACAGGTGATATTTATCTTGGAATAGAATTGAGAAATATCTCCCCATTTGAGTTAACCTGGGAGGTAGATGAGTTGCGAACGCAATTCAACGGACGTGTGCCGAGAGATAAACTAGGGAAGTTAAAATCAAGCGTGCCACCATTCGGCGTAGCTTGGTGTGATGACCACGGGATTACAATTCAAGTAGCTTCGACCCCGGAACCTCAAGAAGGCCTGATTGAATATAAGATTCGGTATGGTCGTGATGGCAGCAATCTAAAATACGAAATTGCTGGGAAAAAATCAGTCCGCGCTATCGTCGATCAGACAGGAGTACAACTCCCTGCATCATGGAATGACAGCGTCTAGCATTCAAAACACTCAGACATAAAACCACCGCCCACAATGTGTTTTTTTACGCCACATCGCAAACTAGCACTTCACGGCTATATCAATTTCGACCAAAGCCCCACGGTCCAGACCGGGGCGGCCGATCCGCGGTCGGATGGGTGCGTGGCGGCGTTTTAAGCCAAGGCCACAAGAGAGCCAATTCAGAGGGGGGATTGAGCAAGGTTGGGGACGTGGGTCAAACCTTCCACGTCACCAGCCGACCGTCGCCGTCACGCTGGTTACCCACGATCAACTTGTAGAAAATCACAATCGAATGCACCGCATCGATGAAAAGGACCAAATAGGCAGGCACCAGTAGCCCTGCCCCCAACAGTACAAAAAAAAGAAAGAAAAGGCCCGCATCGAACAATCCGTGCAGCCAGTTTCCCAGATAGAAGTGATGAATACCGAGCAAACCAAAAACGCCGCAAAAGGCGACGGCGACGCCGTATTTTTTGGATGATTTTTCTTCTATGTCGGTGATTACGCTGATGCGCCCGCGCTTCATCGCTGCAACGGCAGGCCGTCGCTGTCTTTAAACGACCCAACGATGATCATAACAAGATCGATAAGCGACCATATCCCGAAGCCGCCGAGCGTCAGAAGCATCAGAATTCCGGTGCCAACTTTACCGACATAGAACCGATGAAGGCCCAAAAAGCCGAGAAAGAAACAAAGCAGAGCTGCCGGCACCATCCCTTTATCCGAAGTAGCCGTAGCCGTAGCCGGAATCGCAACTGCGTCATTCATGATTTCACCCTCCCCTGAAACGAAAACCATTAAATGAAAAATCTTTAATGTAAGTCTCATAGAGATGCAACGGGATACGCGCACCCCAACATCGTTCACCACTTTTGATATAGATGAAGGGGCAGCTCGATGTCCGCGTTGGGTTAAACGCAGCCAAAAAGGACTGATGCCGAGTTGTCTGGTTCACCTGACAGGTTCTTACCGTCAATCCGACAAAAGGTTTCGCAGAAGCGGGTTCGGATATTCTCGTTTCTGTTCAATCGCGAAGAACGTCTCGCTGATACCCGGCAATTCTTCGATCAACCGCAACACGCCAGATTCCAGTTCGTCCTTCACGACGATCGGGGGAATGACGCCTAAGCCGACGCCTTCGCGGATCAATAATCGGGCCATGGCCATATCATCGACCTCTGCGGCGATTTTCGGCGTGACCGTCAGCTTGCTCACGAGAACATCAAATGCCGTCCGGAGACTGCTTGGGGGCGCAGGCAGGACAAGCGGCGACGAATTCAAGCGGTCGGATAAAGAGGCTTCGGCTTCACACAAGGACGGGATGCCGATGAGCCCGACCGGCTGCTCGGCGATCCGATGGACGATATACGAAGAGGCATCCCCCGTATCAGGGGCGTAGTTGCTCAGGATGACGTCCAACTGAAGCGAAGAAAGCGCCTCAAACAGTTCGGCGCGGCTACCCGATCGCAGGATCACCTCGACATCCTCGCGGCCCAAGACCGGCTTCAGGAAAGCGAGTTGAAGGTTGCGCGACAATGTAGACACGGCCCCGACCCGCAAGGGACGGCGCACCGGGATTTCCTTGCTCAGAATCGAAAGCAGTTCCTCGCCGGTCGCAAAGATCGATTCCGCATGATCAAGGGCAATCCGCCCGGCTTCCGTCAGGTGGAGCGCCCGCCCCCGCCGCTCGAACAATTGGTGACCGAGCCGATCCTCCAGCAGGCGAATTTGCGAGGACAAGGCGGATTGCGAAACACGCAGGCGCTCCGCCGCACGCGTGAGATGCCCCTCAAGCGCAACGACATAAAAGTATCGCAGGTGATGAAAGTTCAGCGCCAACATATCGTTCTTAAAATACGAACTATTTGTTCCAATTAATATATTTTTTATTCATCCACGTTTCGACCATTTTCCCTCGGCCGATCAGGTGCCGGCCGTTTTGTTGACGTCCGGGTTCATAGACGACGAGGGAATAGGAAAATGGAATTAGCCTTAAGCACCATACTGTCCGCGCCTGTTTTGTTTTTTGTCCTGGGGTTGCTCGGCGCGCTCGCCTCGGTCGAAGTTCGCGTATCGGAGAACTTTTCCAAAGGGATCGCTCTCTATCTGCTGGCGGCCATTGGCCTTAAGGGCGGCGTCGCCATCTCCAAAGAGGGCTTTGACGGCATTCTCAGCGCGGCCGCCGCAGGGGTCGCCCTCAGCTTTTTCATGCCGGTGATCGCCTATGGGCTTTTGAAGAAGCTAACCAAGTTCACTCGGCGCGAAGCCGGAGCCATCGCAGCCCATTACGGATCGATCAGCATCGTCACCTTCATCGCCGCGAGTACCGTCCTGAATGACATCGGCATCGCATTCGCGGCCGGAATGGTCGCCGTCGCGGCACTGATGGAGGCCCCCGCGATCGCAAGCGGCTTGGCCTTGGCCGGTCGCGGCAACATGAAACAGGCCCCGACGGCCGACCTTCTTAAGGTCGTCGTTTGGAACGAGAGTATCTATCTAATTCTTGGCGCGATGATTGTCGGCACCCTCATCGGGTACGAAGGTGGCAAGACGGTTGCCCCGTTCTTTTTCGACCCGTTGCAGGGTGTGCTGTGCCTGTTCCTGCTCGACATGGGCCTGAAGACCGGTGATGGGCTCCGGCGTGATCGCCGGGCACTCTCTGCCGGCAGCTTGTTCTTTGGATGCATTATGCCTGTAATCGGCGCGGGGCTCGGCCTTGGCGCCTCTATTCTAATTGGCCTGAACGCCGGATCGGCTGCGCTTTTAATGACGCTCGCCGCCTCGGCTTCGTATATCGCCGTCCCCGCAGCCATGCGGGTCGCCATGCCGGAGGTAAATCCCGCTCTCTATGCATCCCTGTCGCTTGGGGTAACCTTCCCTTTCAACATCATCATCGGGATCCCGGTATACGTCAGCGCCGCACAGACTTATCTGGCGCCCTAGGCCTTATCTTTCCCCCGACACCTAGTTAGTCCGGCCGCTTCGCCACCATGTCGATTTCGACCAGCGCGCCACGGGCCAGGCCGGTGACGCCGACGGTGGTTCGGGCCGGGAGGCGGTTCGGGGGGAAGTAGGACTTATAGGTCGCGTTCATCGTCTCGTAGTCCTGTTCGAACCGGGTCAGATAGATGCGGCAGGACAGGACGTGCGACAGGTCCAGGCCCAGTTCGTTGAGGACGATGATCAGGTTGTCCATGACGCGGCGGGTCTGGGCTTCGATCCCGTCGGGTAGCGGGGCGCTGTCGTCGTCGGGGTCGGTCGGCATCTGGCCGGTCAGTTGCACCCAGCCGTCGCATTCCACCGCATGGCTGAACGGGGCCACGGGCGTGGCCGCCCGGTCGAAGAAGTGAAACAGGGGCCCGGCCATTACACGTACTCCTCTGACTCGACCAAGAAGCTGTCCAGATCGCCGGTCTGGAACCCGAGATAGATCGGCCCGCCGCCGGAACGGTAGATGTTGACCTTGGCGTTATAGACCTTGCGCGACAGACCGTGCTTGTCCTTCAGGACGTAGCGCTTGATCCCGAAATCGCCGGAGTCCAAGCGGTCGCCGGTCAGATAGCATTGGATCGATTCAACGTTCTCGCCCGACAGCACCATGCCTTCCAGGTTGCTGAGGGATTGGCGCGTGCGCTCGATGAATTCCGCCGTTTCGAAGGGTTTGATCTCGCCCGTCTCGGTCTCGCGCAGATCGACGCGGAAATCGCCGACCAGAATCTGCCCCGGCAGGGCCTGATCGATCATCCGCGCCAGCTCGATGGTCACGTCGCCGACGATGTAGCTGTAGACCGTGGGGCTGAGCCCTTCGGACTGATAGAACTCGTAATGGGGCCCGATGTGAAAGGCGGCGCGCAGACGCGGCGTGGTATTGGCCTTGCCCTTGGACCGGGCGATGGCGTTGTCGGCCAGGACCAGATGCATCAGGTGATAGAGATTGACGTTCGATTCGATGCTGCGGTCGCGGTTCCAGATATAGAACCCGTCGCCGGTGGTCGAGCGCGCGAACTGGATATCCAAATTCTTGGCCAGCATCTTGGAGAACGAGGCGTTGACCGAATAGGCCAGGCTGTTCAACTGGGTCACCTGCTCCAACGGCGAGAACAGGGAAAAGCCGACGATGTCGAACAGGGCCACGGCCCCGTTGCGGATATAGGAAATGCTGTAGCGGCGCACGACCGCTTCCAACAGCTCGTCGGTCAGGTCCACGCCGGGGGTGAAGCTGAGCTCGATCAAGCGCGGCTCGTAGCCGAAATACTTGGCGATGGTGTCGAAGCCCTCTTCGTCGGTCAGGGTCGTACCGGCGATGACCTCGTCCACGAATTGCAGGCTATCGGGGGCTTCGTCGGCCGTGCGCGCGGCCATCTCGCCCAGGATGTAATGGGGAATGACCAGCACGCGAATGCCCTGCCCCGCATGCGTCCAGGCCAGAACCATGTTGCGGCCCAGGCCCCACAGGCGATGAAGTTCCTTGTCCAGCTCTTCGATACGGCTGCGCTGCGCGGCCGACAGTTCGTCAAGCGACGCCGGATCGAGAACCGGGGGACTCGTGAAGTCCGTGTCGGAAATTCTGTCGTTCATCAACCCACACTAACCAGCCAACCCCATTGGCCAGGTGCAACAGTGTAACGACGAGGCCCCCGCCCGCACAAGTCGTTGATTTTGCTTAATTGAGTGATATCGAATGCAGCTAGGCCAGCTTGACCGCCGTGCCGTTGGCGCTGACCATCAACATGCAGGTCTTTTCCGAGGAAATGGTTTCGTAATCCAAGTCGACGGCGATCACGGCATCCGCGCCCAGGGCCGCGGCCTGGGCCTGCATGTCTTCCAGGGCAAAAGCCTTGGCCTTTTGCAACTCGCCTTCATAGGCGCCGGACCGTCCGCCGACGATGTCGCGGATACCGGCGAAGAAGTCCTTGAAGATATTGGTGCCCATGACCGCATCGCCGGAGACGATCCCCAGATAAGCAGCGACCTTGCGGTCTTCGACGGAATCGGTGGTGGTGATGATCATGGAAATCTCCTGTGCAAATGGATCGTCGGTCATTCGGTCGTCAGTAAACGGGGGGAACACCCGATAGTTCAAGGGCTTTCGCCTGCCGCGCGCGCAACGCCTCCAGATCGAAATCATCGATCAGGTCGTGGAACTGGCGGTGCCAATTGATTTCGGCGCCCAGATGCGTGAACACGCTGCCCAGGCCGATGGCCGCGCGGTCCATCAAGACGAACTCGCGCGGCGGCGTGACCCCGCCCAGTTCCCGCAGCCGCCGGTGGACCTTGGCCGCGACCCCGGCGCCATAGGACGTGCCGCTGGTTTCCTGAATGCTCTGCACCTTGTCGGCCAGCAATGGGCCATACAGGAACCGCGCCCATTCGTTCAGCACCGCGATCATCTCGTCCGACAGATTGCTGAAGCCCCAGGTCTCGTAGGCATGAACGGCCAGGGCCGTGTCGTCGTCGCGCAGCGCCTTATACAAATCGATCACCGCGCCGACGAATTCCGGACGGAACACGCGGATGCAGCCGAAGTCGAGCAGGTTCACGCTCCCGTCCGGGCGCACCGAATAATTGCCCAGGTGCGGATCGCCGTGAATAACGCCGAAGAAATAGAACGGCACGTACCAGGCGCGGAACATGTTCAGGGCGACGGCGTTACGCCGCTCCAGATCGGCGGAAACCTGATCCATCAACGGCGCGCCGTCCAGCCACCCCATGGTCAACAGCCGCGCGGTCGATAGGTCGTCCAGCAGGTCCGGGACATGCACGCCCGCTTCGTCCGTCAGCATCGCGCGATAGAGCGCCATGTTCCGGGCCTCGCGACCATAGTCCAGCTCCTCGCGCAGGCGTTCCGACAGTTCCAGATGAATCTGCGTCGGGTCGATGGCCTTGTCATAGCGGCGATAGATGCCGAATACGGCCTTCAACTGCTTCAGGTCCGCCTCGACCGCCGAGGCCATGTCCGGGTACTGAATCTTGCAGGCCAGATCGCGCCCGTCCAACGACACCGCGCGATGGACCTGGCCCAGCGACGCCGCCGCCGCGGCCTCGCGCTCGAACGATTTGAACCGGCCTTGCCAATCAGGCCCCAGTTCAGACGCCATACGCCGCCGCACGAAGGCCCAACCCATGGGCGGGGCGCTGGATTGCAGCTTGCGCAGCTCCGAGACGTATTCTTCCGGCAACAGGTCCGGCACGGTGGCGAGGATCTGCGCCACCTTCATCAACGGCCCTTTCAGCCCACCCAGGGCGGCCTGCAAATCGGCCGCATGGGCGCCCTTGTCCAGTTCCAGTCCGAACAGGCGATTGCCCGCCAGCTTCGCCGCCAGGCCGCCGACCGTACCGCCGACCCGGGCGTAGCGACGCATGCGTCCGCCCATGGTGTTGCGATCAGACGGGTCTCGGTCAGCCATAATGTTCACCCAGCCAATCGGCGATGAAGGCCGCGGCCTCTTTCCAATGTTCCTCGAGCATCACCGCATGGCCCATGCGTTCGAAGATATGGGCCTGGGTTCCCAGAAACGCCGCCGTTCCGTGAACGAAGGCAGTCGGGATTAGCTTGTCCCATTCCGCGCCCAGGACCAACACCGGCTTCCCCCGCAATCCGCCGATCGGCGGGAACAAGACCGAATTCAGCTCGATCACGGCCCGCTGGCTTTCCATCTGGAATTTGGGCAACAGCTTGGCCGAGATTTCCCTGGGAACATGATCATCGAAGATCGCTTCGTGCAACGTTTCCGGCAGGTTGAAAGTCGTCCCGAAGGACTGCACGGCGGCAATTTCCCATAGCAGCATGGGCTTCGACATCGCCAGCATGACCGACGGCCCCGCCAGCCCCGTCGGCGGCACGGTGGAGAGCAGAACCGCCCCCGCGATCTCGCGG
Source organism: uncultured Rhodospirillaceae bacterium (assembly GCA_964012715.1). Taxonomy (GTDB): domain Bacteria; phylum Pseudomonadota; class Alphaproteobacteria; order Rhodospirillales; family Casp-alpha2; genus UBA1479. The sequence continues at coordinate 25,341 of CAXGUG010000007.1, forward strand.
CTCATGGCGACGCGCTGGGCAATGAAACCGCCCATGGAGTGGCCGACCAGCACCGGCGGGCGCGGCAGTTCATCGACCACCACGTTGACCGCGGTGACGAAATCCTCGATCCCGAAATCATGCAGCTGCTTGTGATCCGGCATGCCCTTGCGCCCGGGCAGGTTTATGGCATGACAGGAAAACCCGCGTTCAGCGAAGAACTCCAGGAAGTGTTCTTCCCAGGTCCATGCGCCAACGAAAGCCCCATGGATAAACAGCAAGGGCGGATAATTGGATTTCTCGGGCGCCGGGCCGGCACGCACGACCGACGGCAAGGCGCCGGAGGCATCGGCCACGCCTAAGCGTCCTGTTCCAACTCGTCGACGAAGCCCGACAGCATGGACAGGCCGCGATGCCAGAATTCCGGATCGGACGCGTCCAGCCCGAACGGCGCCAACAGCTCCTTGTGCCGCAGGGTGCCGCCCGCCCGGAGCATGTCCAGGTACTTGGCCTGGAAGCCCGGATGCCCGCCCTGGAACACGTCGTACAGCGAGTTCACCAAGCAATCACCGAAGGCGTAGGCGTAGACGTAGAACGGCACATGGATGAAGTGCGAAATATAGGCCCAGTAGTGCTGGTATTCGTCGTCGTAACGGAATGCCGAGCCCAGGCTTTCAGTCTGAACTTCCATCCAGATTTCACCCAGCCGCTCGGGCGACAGTTCACCCTTGGCGCGCTCGGCATGGACCTTGGTCTCGAACATGTGGAAGGCGACCTGCCGAACCACCGTGTTGATCATGTCTTCGACCTTGCCGGCCAGCATCACGCGGCGGCGGCCCGGGTCGGTCTCACCCGCCAGCATGGCGCGGAAGGTCAGCATCTCGCCGAACACCGAGGCCGTCTCGGCCAGGGTCAGCGGCGTATCGGCCAAAAGGTTGCCCTGCGGGGCGGCCAGGACCTGATGCACGCCATGGCCCAACTCGTGGGCCAGGGTCATGACGTCACGCGCCCGGCCGTGGAAGTTCATCAGGATATAGGGATGGGCCGACGGCACCGTCGGATGGGCGAACGCGCCGGAATCCTTGCCCGCGGAGGGCGGGGCGTCGATCCAACGTTTGTCGAAGAACTGTTCGGCGATGGACGCCATGTCGGGGGTGAAGCCGCGATAGGCGCCAAGCACCGTATCCCGCGCCTCGTCCCACGAATATTTGCGGTCGGCGGTATCGGGCAGCGGCGCGTTGCGGTCCCAATAATCCATCTGCTCGACGCCGAACCATTTGGCCTTCAGCTTGTAATAACGATGCGACAGCTTGGGAAAGCTCTCGCGCACGGCGGTGGTCAGGGCGTCCACGACCTCGTCCTCGACCTGGTTCGCCAGGTTGCGATAGGACACCGGGCGCGGATAGCCGCGCGCCTTGTCGTCGATGGCCTTGTCCTTGACCAGGGTGTTGTAGGTCAGCGAGAACAGCTTGATATTATCGCCCAGACCCTTGCCCACGGCCTTGGCCGCTTTCCGGCGGACCTCGCCGTCGGTATCGCTCAGACGGTTGAGCGCCGCCGACAGGGTCAAATCCTCGCCGTCGACCGGAAAGCGCATGCCCGCCAGGGTTTCCTCGAACAGTCGGTTCCAGGCCGCCGCCCCGGTGACGTGGCGTTCGTGAAGGGCCTGCTCCAACTCGTCCGACAGCTGATAGGGGCGGAAGGCGCGCAGGTCGCGCAGCCAGGGCGCGTAGCGGGCAAGTTCGTCGCTTTCCGCCATCTGCGCGTCCAGCCGCGCATCGTCGATCCGGTTCAGTTCCAGGGTGAAGAACAGGGTCAGGCTGGAGATATCCGTGCAGCGCTCGGACATGGATTGTTGAAACCGCGCGCTGGCGCCGTCTTCCATATTCTCGGCGAACTTCAACCCGGCGAAGCTCATGACCCGGCCCAGCTTTTCGCCGATGGCTTCATAATCGGCCACGGCCTTGCCCAGGTCCGCGCCCGACAGATCGGCCAAGCGGCCCTTATAGGCATCCGAAAAGGCCTTGGCCGCGCCCTCGGCCCAGGTCAGGTCCGCCTCGATCGCCGGATCGTCCGGACCTTTGTACAGGTCGGTCAGATTCCAGCGGGGCAGATCCTCGGCCACGGCGGCGGCGGCGCTGTCGGGGGCGCGAAGGGCGAAACGGTCGAAATGGCGAACATCTGTCATGACTTGAATCCCTTCGGTGCATCCGTATTGTTCTCAAAGGATATAGAGTGGTTGCGCCCTAACGACAACCGGAGGAAACACACGGAATATGACCAGCTATGACTGGCCGAACCTGGCCGCGATGTTTTACGCCCAAGCCGCCAAGCTGGGCGACCGGCCGTTCCTGTGGGAAAAATCCGATGGTGCGTACAAACCGCTGAGTTGGGGCGACACCGCCGCGCGCGTTTCGCAGCTGGCGCGGGGCCTGCAATCCCTGGGCGTTAAGCCGGGCGACCGCATCGTCCTGGTGGCGGAAAACCGGGCCAATTGGCTGATCGCCGACGTCGCAACGATGACCGCGGGCGCGATCACCACCCCGGCCTATATCACCAATACGGAAGCCGACCACCTGCATATCCTGGACGATTCCGACGCCGTCGGGGTGATCGTTTCGACCAAGCGCCTGGCCGACCGCCTGTTCCCGGCGGCGCATCGGGCGGATTCCTGCAAGTTCGTGATCACCATGGACCGGGTCAATCTATTGCAGGCCCTGAATTTCGACCTTCATGCCTGGGACGATGTCCTGGCGATGGGTCAGGCGGGCCATGACAACATGGTCGAGGCCGCCAACGCCCTGTCGATCGACGATACGGCCTGCATCATCTACACCTCCGGCACGGGCGGAAAGCCCAAGGGCGTGATGCTGTCGCACAAGGCGATCCTGCATAACGTCGCCGGGGCCAAGGACGCGCTGGAAGAAATCGGCCTGGGTGGCGACGTGTTCCTGTCGTTCCTGCCGCTCAGCCATTCCTATGAACATACGGCGGGGCAGTTCTTCCCGATCACCATCGGAGCCGAAATCTACTATTCCGAAGGCGTCGAACACCTGGTCCGCAACATGGCCGAGGCCCGACCGACGATCATGACCGCCGTGCCGCGCCTGTACGAAAGCATGCGCGGGCGGATCGAACGCGGCATCGAACAAGCCGGCGGGGCCAAGGCCAAGCTGTTCCGCAAGGCGCTGGACCTGGGCACGCGGCGCTATCACGATCCCCATTCCCTGGGCTTCTGCGCGCGCATTCAGGACGCGATCCTGGACAAGCTGGTCCGGGCCAAGGTCAAGGCCCGGTTCGGCGGGCGGCTCAAGGCCCTGGTATCCGGCGGAGCCCCCTTGAACCCCGAGGTCGGAATCTATTTCACCGCCCTGGGCCTGCGCATCCTGCAAGGCTACGGCCAGACGGAATCCGCGCCGGTCATCAGCGTCAACCGCCCGTCGAAGGTCAAGATGCATACCGTCGGCCCGCAGGTGAAGAACACCGAGTTGAAGATCGCCGAGGACGGGGAAATCCTGGTCCGCGGCGATCTGGTGATGCAGGGCTATTGGCGCAACGACGACGCCACCCGCGAAGTGATCAAGGACGGCTGGCTGCACACCGGCGACATCGGCCATCTGGACGACGACGGCTATCTGGTCATCACCGACCGCAAGAAGGACATCATCGTCAATTCCGGCGGCGACAACATCGCGCCGCAGCGGGTCGAGGGCATCATCATCCTGGAGCCCGAATTCGCCCAGGCCATGGTCTACGGCGACAAGCGCCCTCATCTGGTCGCCCTGGTCGTGCCCGACGACGACTGGCTGAGCGAATGGGCCAAGGCCAACGGCAAGCAGGGCGGGCTCAACGCCCTGGCCGCCGACCCGGACCTGCACAAGGCCCTGGGCGCGGCCATGGAGCGGGTCAACGGCAAGCTCAACACCATCGAAAAGGTCCGCCGCTTCATCGTCGCCGACGAACCCTTCACGGTCGACAACGAACAAATGACCCCGACCCTCAAGGTCCGCCGCCACGTCATCCGCGAGGTCTATGGCGAGCGGTTGATCAAGCTGTACGGCTAACCCTCCTCCCTTATTAGGCCATCATCACGGCACTGCCCTTCCTCTGCCGCCCGCGTCCCGGCGACGGGCGTATTTGTGTGCCTTCTAAGTAATAGGAAAAAATACTCATTTTCGCTTGACATTCCCAACTCAGCGCCCGTATATGGCGATATATGTTCTTATTTTGTTCTTTTTTGGAGACGTAAATGGCGCGCTACCCCTCGTCCACTCCCGGATTTCGGAAAAGCCTTTTGGACGGCGACACCGGGGCCGCTCCCTTGGTCCGACTGGCTCCGCCCCTGTTGTCAGATGTCGTCGGGCCCGGGGGCGTCAATCAACTGGACGACGTCTCCCGCGTCGAAGCGCTATTGACCCGGACGGCCCTGCTGACGCCGAAGGCCCAAGCGGCGCAAGGGCAGTACGATCAAAGCGTCGAAGGCGCGTTGCGGTCGTTCCAGAAACAGCGGGGGTTGAAAGCCGATGGCCTGTTGAACCCGGGCGGCCCGACCGAACGGGCGCTGCGCGCCCAGGCGGATCAACTCTCAGGCGAAGCACCGCCGCCGCACCGCCCCCAGCTCCGGGGATTGGACGGCGCGGCCGTGGCCGAGAATGCCCGCGCCGTCACCCATCTCGTCACGACCGGCAACGACGGTCTGTACCCGGACCTGTTGTCCGAAACGGCGCAGGGGTCGCGGGCCGGACGTTCGCAGGTCACGGATTTCTTCGCCCAATTGATGCGCACCGACCACGACCGGGCCGGGCAACTGCGCGCAAAGATGGGCCTGGCCGACGATGAAGACCGCCAACTGTTCACCGAGGTCGAAGGCATCCTAGCCGCCGATGCCTTCGACGACGGCAAACGCCGCCTGTCCGAATTCGCCAGCCCCCTGGGCAATGCCGACGACAACGACGACGATGGCGATGACGGAATCGATAATGGGGACGATGGCAGCGACACCCCGCCGCCCTACGACCCGGATCACCCCCAACCCGGCGATCCGGATGATCCCGATGAACCGGACGATCCGGGACACCCCAAAGACCCGAAACCACCGGAAAAACCGAAGCCGGGAATACAGGAATGCGAACGACTTCGTGCTGAATTAAACGCAGCATCATCAAACCTTAACAGGGCGCGGCAGGCGTTTGACAAAGCGTCAGAAGAGTTTCGCGAAGCGTCCATCCTGGTTAAACAAAAATGGCAAGAGTTGCTCCGCACGTTACCACAGGCTGCCATCGGCATTGTCACTCTGATCAACGACATCAGGAAGCTCCGCATTCCCCGAGACATCGTCCTTCCAAGTGAGGCGTTAGAGGCCTATGACGCATACAAGCTCGCGGAAGGAGAGGCCGAAAAAGCTCTAGACAATCTACACGCCGCCGAATCTGAACTAAAGGAACGGCAGAATATATATGCGAACATAATGCAAAAAATAGAATCCATAGGCTGTTCAATTTAGGCTGATAAAATATCAACTTTTCGACGTGTTTGCTCCGAGGTGATGGATGAGATCCATTGTATTGATCATTATGATTTGTCTTGGCGGAATCGTGTTCCCGACATCTGAGACATCCGCTCAGGAACCCTACCAATACGTTTCACCCAAAAAATTTCTATCTTGGCCTCATGCCGCGCAGATCGACTACGTGTCGGGGCTTTTGGACGGCGTTGCCTATTCCAATTCGCAGGATTCCGCAGCGCCACACATTTCGGCTTGCCTGCGCGCAGGCGACCGCGTCAGCCCACTCACGTTCGTTGCTTTATTAGAAACGAAAATCCGGGAAGACGCCGTAGCGGTTCCGCCACAACTCTATTCCAATGCGGAAAATTTGATGTCGATACTCCGGGCCTTTTGTAAGGGCTAAAAAGGAACCGGCACCGACATCAAGCGAGAGATTGGCTCTATACATCGGAAAAGAAACATCTTCCGTACTTGTAGTGCCATCGACCAGTTCACAGCGGACCCGACCGGGGACTAAATCCAATGGTGTTGGGTTTCCGCCACTGACCGAGCTTGAAAAGTCTTGCCTCGCCTAAGGATCGCAGACTTCCGAAAGTCTGTAGGTTTTTGATTTCAGAGCAAAACCTATTTTCTTTTGTTCTTCCGGCGCTACTTTCTGGGCCAATTCCAACGCGGCTCTGCGGTTTCCCTGATCCGCTAAGTTCTGAAGCTTCAGCCGTGCATAAGCACGGTCATAACGTTCGGCCGATTTGAACCTCTCCTGCGCAAGTTCCCAAACGACATCTGGATGTTCCTTTAGAGGGAAAGAAGATTTATCCACTGCCCCCGTTTGCGCGAAGGCCGGCGACGCGCCACAAGGCAGAGGAACAGAAAAAGGTTGCGGAAAAGAAAGATCATTCCGCAAGAGTAGCGCCCTTTAGATCGTTCAGGCCAGCCCTCGTCGGCCCTGGCCGCCCCCGTCACGCGGCGGGCGGCGTACCGCCCGGGGCGAACGGCGGCATCATGTCGGCCCACAACGCCGTGGGGTCGAACATCTTGGGGTCAAAGGCCAGCGGCTCGAAGATCGAGGGGAACAGGGCCTTGCCGTCTTCGACGGCTTCTTCCATCAACGAGAAATAGCTGGGCCAGGCCGGCAGGATGCGGGCCTCGACCTCGCCTTCCTCGAAGCTAAGGACGGCTTCGAACTTGCGGGCGACCTTTTGCATCTTCTTGTTGTCGGCCAGGCACATCATAAACACCCGGTCGATGCAGCGATTGCGGGCGACGGTCAGGACGCGGCGCAAAAGCTCGGTCCCCACACCCGCGTTCTGCCACGGCCCTTCGACCGAGAACGCGACTTCGGCCAGGATACGCGGCACCACGCGCACGCGTACCAGCTCGCCAACGCCGCGCAATTCGCCATCGACGAACGCGCCGACCACGATCGCCGCCGACCAATCCAGCCGCGCGCAATAGTCGTCGATCGCCATATCGGTCAGGCCACCGGAAAAGCGGAGATAGCGGTCATGGGGCTCCAGCCGCTTCAGATGCGCGGCCAGTTGGTTCGTATCCGCCGCCGTGAGCTTGCGGTACAGGGGGGCGTCGCCCGTTGCCGCCGGATGCAATTCGGCGGGATTGGAATCGGTCATCGCGGCCCCGTCGGGCGCCGCTGCGGCGGTCTCTGTCATGTTGTCCGTGAAACCGTTCATGGAAGACATCCTTTCTGTCGGGCCTGTTCATCATGGCCCCGAAGGTGAAAGCGTCTTCCCCCCAACACATTAGTCTTTCGAAGACTGATGCCTTACAAAGACTGAGTCGTGAGCACGGGAATAGATATAAACGGCTTTTGTTGCATCGCAACATAAATTCCATGAACTTTTACAAGTCATTGGAACAAGGTTTGTGCGGCGCAGTACAAAATGCCCGTCGCCGGGCAGCGATTTATTCCAGATCGAAGCCGTGAGAGCGGATAAAAGCCCCGAAATCCGGGCGTTCGCGCTTGGCCAGGCGGCGGGCGGTGTTTTCGGTCCAGCCGTAGTCGTCGGACACACCGAAGTCGTCCTTATGCATCTGTTTTTCGACCGCGATGGGCTGTTCGGCGTTGCGCCGGGCGTCATAGGCCTTCAATTCGGTCTCTAGGTTCGAATCGTCGTACTTGCCGTGATGGACCACCACCGACGACGGCAGACGCAGGGTGAAGCGCCCGTCTTCCATGGGGTAGCCCAGGGTCAGTCCGGCCACGGGATAGACGCCGTCGGGCAGGCCCAGCAAGTCGCAGACCGCTTCCATATGGGCGCGGACGGCGCTGATCGGGCAGGTTCCCAGGTCCTTGAAATCGGCGGCGGTGATGAAGGCCATCATCGCCAGCGAGGCATCGACGGCGGCATTCATGAAGGTATCGAGGGTGTTGCTGTCGTAGTCGCGACCGCGAATTTCGGCGGCCCGCTGCCCCCGCCGCATGTCGGCGCAGAACACCAGGAAGCGCGGGGCCTCGTTGATCCAGGGCATGGAGCCGATCAGCCCGGTGATCGCCTGCTGCTGGGGTTTGTCGGTGACGATGATCGAATACTGCTGCAAGTCCGACTTGGACGGCGCGGATTGCGCCGCCGCCAACAGGGTTTCCAACAACCCGTCGGAGATGCTTTCCCGACCGTAGCGGCGGCAGACCCGGCGGCCGATCATCCGCGCCAGCGGCTCGCCCAAAAGCAAGTCGCGGTCGTCGTGGCGGGGGTTCAGGCCGAAGCGGCCCAGGAAAAGATCGTTGCGGAACGGCATGTCCGGCTCTCCTTACGGTCGGATTGATTTCATTCGGCGATGCCCAGGAACGGCGCCAACCGTTCCCAGACCGCGTCGGGCGCTTCCTCGGCCAGGAAATGGCCGCAGGGCAAGGGGCCGCCGGTTACTTCGTCGGCCCATTCGCGCCAGATATCCAGGGCCGGCGTGGCCCCGTCGGTTTTCGGCCCGCCCTGTTTGCGCGCCCCGCCCCACAGGGCCAGGACCGGGCAGTGCAGTTTGCGCCCGGCCTCCAGGTCGGCGCGGTCGAGGGCGTCGTCGATCGTCGCCCCGGCGCGGTAGTCCTCGCAATTGGCATGGACGACTGCGGGCTTGCGGTAATGGCGTTTGTATTCCTCCAACGCGCCGTCGGCGAATGCCGCCATGTCGGCGGACCAGCTTTCCAGCAGCCAGGTCAGGAAATAATCCGGGTCGTGGTTGATCATCGTTTCCGGGCGCGGATAGGGCTGCGCCAGGAACAACCAATGGAACGAGCCCATGGCCCAGTTCTTGTTGGCGCGCTGCCAGACGCTGCCCGTCGGCACCACGTCGAGCGAACAGAACCGAGTTACCCGGTCCGGGGAATCCATCGACAGGCGATGCCCGACGCGGGCCCCGCGGTCGTGCCCGACCACGGTGAAGGTCTGATGCCCCAGGTCGGTCATGACGCGCACCAGGTCGCGGGCCATGGCGCGCTTGGAATAGGGCTCGTGGCTGTCGTCCGTCGGCGGGCAGGAGCTATCGCCATAGCCGCGCAGGTCGGGACAGACGACGCGATGCGTCTTGGCCAGACGCGGGGCCAGATGGCGCCAGATAATATGGCTTTGCGGATAGCCGTGGATCAGCAGCACCGCCGGAACGTCGGCGCCGGTCGGGCCGCCAACCCGCAGGTTGATCTCGGCCCCCTCGCCCGCCATGCGTTTGTTTTCGAAACCTTCGAACATGGCGGCGCGTCCCTCAGACCCCGTGATATTCCTTGTACCAATCGACGAACCGGGGAATGCCCTGGTCGATCGGGGTTACAGGCTTGAACCCGAAATCGCGGGTCGAGGCATCGATATCCGCATAGGTCTCGGGAACGTCGCCGTTCTGCAGCGGCTGAAAATCGATCTCGGCCTTGCGCTGCAGGCATTCCTCCAACACGCCGATGAAGCGCATCAGCTGTTCGGACTGGTTGTTGCCCAGGTTGTAGACCCGATGCGGCGTGCCGTCGGCGGCTTTCGGCGTGGTCGCCAGAACGCCGACGATGCCGCTGACGATATCGTCGATGAAGGTGAAGTCGCGGCGCATGTCGCCGTGGTTGAACACGGGGATCGGTTCGCCGGCGATGATCTTCTTGGTGAAGATAAAGGCCGCCATGTCGGGACGGCCCCAAGGGCCATAGACGGTGAAGAACCGCAGGCCGGTCATCGGCAGGCCGTACATCCGGGCATAGGATTCCGACAGCAGTTCCATCGACCGCTTGGTCGCCGCATAGAGCGACACCGGGTGTTCGACCGGATCGTCGACCGAGAACGGCAGCTTGGTATTCGCGCCATAGACCGACGACGACGAAGCGTAGACGAAGTGTTTCAGGTTCTTGAGCTTGCGCGCCGCTTCCATCAGCACCAGATGGCCTTCGACGTTGCTCTTGGTATAGGCGTAAGGATTGATCAGCGAATAGCGAACCCCGGCCTGCGCCGCCAGATGGATGACGCCCTCGATGTCGTCGTGGCGGGCAAAGGTCTGTCCCATCGCCTCGCGATCGGAAATATCGGCCCGTACCATGGTGAACCCCTCGTGGGCCAACAGGCGCTCGGCGCGGTTTTCCTTCAGGGTCACATCGTAATAGTCGTTGAAATTATCGACGCCGATCACCTTTTCGCCGCGCGCCAACAGCGCCAGCGACGTGTGAAACCCGATGAAGCCGGCGGCGCCGGTAACCAGAATGCTCATGAACGGACAGACCCCTGATAGTGACCGCAGCCGGTATAGCCGCTTGGGAATCAAAAATCACGGGACAATCTCGGCCAATCGGGGGAAACAGCCCCGAAGCGCGAATATTATGTCTTTCCATACGGGCCCTGACGCCACAGCATGGCGCGAAACTGTCATATTCCTTCAAAAAGTTGCGACTTTTACGCCCTCATTGCGAGCCGCGCGCCCTTCCCGTACCCTTTCCGGCTACAAACGATAGGGCGTCATCGAATCAGCCGCCCGCCGAATTGGGGAAGGAATAAATTGAAACTTCGCACCGTCAGCCTGGATGACAAATACGGCCTTTCCGAAGGTCGCGTGTTCCTGACCGGCACGCAGGCGCTTGTTCGCCTGACCTTGATGCAGCGTCAACGCGATCTGGCCGCCGGGTTGAACACCGCGGGCTACGTGACCGGTTATCGCGGCTCGCCGCTGGGCGGTATCGACCGCGAATTCGGCCGGGCCAAGCGGTTCCTGGACGATCACCATGTGAAGTTTCATCCGGCGGTAAATGAAGACCTGGCCGCCACCGCGATTTGGGGCTCCCAGCAGATCAATTTGTTCGAACGCGCCCGCTACGACGGCGTATTCGGCATGTGGTACGGCAAGGGCCCGGGCGTCGACCGCTCCGGCGACGTGTTCCGCCACGCCAATATGGCGGGCACCGCACCCAACGGCGGCGTGCTGGCCATGGCCGGGGACGATCCGGCCTGTAAATCCTCGACCGTGCCGAGCCAATCCGAACATGCCCTGATCGACGCCAATATCCCGATCCTCAACCCCATCGACGTTCAGGACCTGTTGGACCTGGGCATCTACGGCTGGGCCATGTCGCGCTTCGCCGGGCTGTGGGTCGGCATGAAATGCATCACCGACAACGTCGATACCTCGGGCACGGTCGACGTCTCGCCCGACCGGGTGAAGATCGTCCTGCCGGACTTCGACATGCCCCCGGGCGGCCTGCATATCCGCTGGCCCGATCAGGCGGTGGAACAGGAAGAACGCCTGCACCGGCATAAGCTTTATGCCGCCCTGGCCTTTGCCCGCGCCAACAAGCTGGACCGCGTAACCCTGGATTCCTCCAAGCCCCGGTTCGGCATCGTGTCCACCGGCAAAGCCTATCTGGACACCCTCCAGGCCCTGGAAGACCTGGGCATCGGCCCCGCCGAATGCGAAGCCATCGGCTTGCGCCTGTACCGCGTCGGCATGCCCTGGCCACTGGAACGGGACGGCATGCGGCAGTTCGCTGAAGGCCTGGAAGAAATTCTGGTCGTCGAGGAAAAGCGCGCCGTCATCGAAAACCAGCTGAAGGAACAGCTCTACAACTGGCGGGCCGACGTGCGCCCCCGCGTGGTCGGCAAGTTCGACGAACAGGGCGAATGGATTTTGCCTTCGGCCGGGGAACTGACGCCCGCCCGCATCGCCCGCGTGATCGCGCAGCGCATCCGTGCTTTCCACAATTCCGAAGGGATCGAAAAGCGCCTGTCGTTCCTGGAAGAAAAGGAACGGATGCTGGAGCGGGCCGTACCCGACATCAAACGCATTCCCTATTTCTGCGCCGGGTGCCCGCACAACACCTCGACCAACGTGCCCGAGGGCATGGAGGCCGCCGCCGGGATCGGCTGTCACTACATGGCGATCTGGATGCCGGGGCGGAATACCTCGACCTTCACCCATATGGGGGCCGAGGGCGCCAACTGGATCGGACAGGCCCCGTTCACCGACCGTGAGCACATCTTCGTCAACATCGGCGACGGGACCTATTTCCATTCCGGCATTCTGGCGATCCGCGCCGCCGTCGCGGCCAAGGTCCATGTGACCTACAAGATTCTCTACAACGACGCCGTCGCCATGACCGGCGGGCAGACCATGGATGGCCCGCTCGACCCCGCGCGGATTTCCCGCCAGGTCCGCGCCGAAGGGGTGGAGCGCGTGGCCGTCGTCACCGACGAGCCGGACAAATACCCGACCGGGACCGAATTCGCCGCCGGGGCGACGATCCATCACCGCGACGATCTGGATCAGGTTCAGCGCGACCTGGCCGCTTGGCCCGGCGTGTCGGTGCTGATTTACGATCAGACCTGCGCCGCCGAAAAGCGCCGTCGCCGCAAGCGCGGCACCTTCCCCGACCCCGACCGCCGGGTGTTCATCAACGAACAGGTTTGCGAAGGCTGCGGCGATTGCGGCGTCGTTTCCAACTGCGTCGCGATCATGCCCAAGGAAACGGAACTGGGCCGCAAGCGCGCCATCGACCAGAACATGTGCAACAAGGATTACAGCTGCCTCAAAGGCTTCTGTCCGTCCTTCGTCACCGTGCACGGCGGCGCCTTGGCCAAGGGGGCTGGGCCGCGAAGTCCCGCCGCCGATGCGGGGCCGTTCCCGGTCTTGGCCGAACCGCAACTGCCGCCGACCGAGACCGCTTACAACATCTGCGTCACCGGCATCGGCGGGACCGGCGTGGTCACGATCTCCGCCCTGTTGGGCATGGCGGCGCATGTCGCCGGAAAATCCGTGACCGTGCTGGACGTCGCCGGGTTGGCGCAGAAGAACGGCGCGGTGTTCGCCCATGTCCGCATCGCCGACACGCCCGAAGCCCTGAACGCCGTGCGCATTGCCGCCGGTGGGGCGGACCTGCTGGTCGGGGCCGACATGGTGACCTCGGGTGGGTTCGACAGCCTGGCCAAGCTCGATCCCGGCCGTTCGCGTGCCGTGGTCAACGCCCGCCAGACCATGACCGCCGAGTTCACCAACCTGCCGGATATGCAATTCCCCGATCACGAGCTGCGCGCCGCGATCTCGGAGGCAACGTCGCAGAGCGACTTCGTCGACGTCACCCATCTTGCCAAGCGCTTGATGGGCGACAGCATCGCCGCCAACATCATGCTGTTGGGTTATGCTTGGCAAAAGGGCTTGGTGCCGCTGCCCGCCGAAGCCATCGAACAGGCGATCGAGCTGAACGGCGTCGCCGTCGACTTCAATAAGCAGGCCTTTACCTGGGGCCGTCGCGCCGCCCAGGATCCGGCCGTCGTCGAACGCATGGCGGGCGCGCCGGAAGAAGCAACCGAAGCCTTCGATCTGGACGCCTTTATCGCCCGGCGCGTATCCGACCTGACCGCCTATCAGAACGCGGCCTATGCCGCCCGCTACAAAGCGGTGGTCGATAAGGTGCGGACCAAGGAGCAAGCCCTGGGTGCGGGTTCCGACGCCCTGACCGAAGCCGTCGCCCGGTCGTTATTCAAGCTGATGGCCTATAAGGACGAGTACGAGGTCGCGCGGCTGTATTCCGCGCCCGCCTTCCGCCGGTCCCTGCGCGCCACCTTCCGGGGTGAGAAAAAGGTGACCGTGCATCTGGCCCCGCCGCTTCTATCGGCCAAGGACCCGCGCACCGGGCATCTGCAGAAACGCGAATTCGGGCCGTGGATATTCCCGGTCTTCCGCCTACTGTCGGCGTTCAAGGGCCTGCGCGGTACGGCGCTGGATCCCTTCGGTCATACGGACGAGCGCAAGATGGAGCGCGCCCTGATCGGCGAATTCGAGGCGACGGTGGAAACGCTGCTTGCAAAGCTCACCGCCGACAATCTGGCCCTCGCCGTCGACATCGCCGAATTGCCGCAGACCATGCGCGGCTTCGGCCATATCAAGAGCGCCAACGTGGACAAGGCCAAGGCCCGCGAGGCCGACTTGCTCGCAGGCTTCACCGACCCGGCCAAGGCCCCGCAGGCAGCGGAGTAACACAGGAACCGCCCCGATGACCGAGGGCTATATCATCCGCACGATGGCGCCGGACGAGATTGCCGTCGCCGTCGATTGGGCCGCCGCCGAGGGCTGGAACCCCGGCATGGACGATGCCGCCTGCTTCCAGACCGTGGACCCGCAGGGCTTCATCGGCGGCTGGCTGAACGGCCAGATGATTTCCACGATCTCCGTCGTCAATTACGACGACGCCTTTTCCTTCCTGGGCTTCTACATCGTGGCCGAACCTTACCGGGGGCAAGGCCATGGCTATGCCCTGTGGCAGGAAGCGATCAAGCACGCGGGTACGCGGCTGATCGGCCTAGACGGGGTGGTCGCGGAACAGGACAATTACCGGCGGTCGGGATTCGAATTCGCCTACAATAATATTCGCTACGGCGGCGCGCCCAAGCTGCCGAGCAATGCCTGGCCGCCGACGGGCGTGACCATCAAGCCGCTCGACATCGTCGGGGCAGACCTTGCGGCCTATGACCGCCAGATGTTTCCCGCACCGCGCGAGACTTTTATGAAAGCATGGCTTTCCTCGCCGGGACACATCGCCCGCGCCGCCCGGTCAGCCACGGGCGAAGTCTGCGGATACGGCGCGATCCGGCCCTGCCGGACCGGACACAAGATCGGCCCGCTTTTCGCCGACAATGCCATGGTCGCCCGCGCCTTGGTCTCCGACTTGATCGACGCCGCCGATCTGGATGGGGGAGAAATCTTCCTCGACGTGCCGGAACCCAATGCCGCCGCCGCGACCATCGCCCAGGACTTGGGCCTGACGCCCGTGTTCGAAACGGCCCGGATGTACACCGGTCCCGCGCCCAAAATAGACACCGCGCGCATCTTCGGCGTCACGACCTTCGAATTGGGATAAATCGCGGTCGCCCTTGCAATCATCACCGCACCGATAGAGACTTATTCGGAACTCCTTATATAAAAATAGGGAGAACATCACCGGTTGACCGGCCATGTCCCGGCAACCCGTCGTAAGCGGAGAAACATGGCAAGCACCCCTGCCCCCTTTCGTCCGTTCCCGTCTTGGTCGGCTGCTCGCGCTCAGCTCCAAGAGCGATCAGTCTTATCCTGCTTTGGCTTCGCGGTTTTCGTCCTCGCCGCCTTTCTTGCCGTCTCACCCGCCCGCAGCGACGAAATCACCCCGTCTCATGTCTTCCAGTTGGCCTCAGGAGTTAATCAGGAACTCCTGGCCCTGCTCGCCGCGGATATCCAGGTGCCGAAAAACGATCCAAACGAGGCACCCCTTACCCCGCGCCAACCACGGCACGTCTATCAAATGGCGCGTACCGTGTTCTTCAAAATTCAGAAGCTTCGCTTCCTCAACAACCTGGAACTCGCTGCGCTTCCCATCCCGCCGACCCGGGACATCGAACCGAAAGATGTCTATTCATTGGTCGCGCTTTGCCTGTCATCGCTTCACGATCTTCGCCCCGCCTACGGCATCTCTGCCCCTTTGACGGAACCGGGTTTCGTGGGCGGCAAAACGCCAACGGACGTCTACGGGGAGTTACGACGCGCCAGCCTCGCCTTGAACAGCCTGGGAATTCCGGAAATCGCCCCGAACGATGTCATGCGCGTCGCATTGACCATCGTTTCCGACCTGCAACTGTTGTTGCGAGAAAGGGGCATTTCGGATGTGTTCCCCATCGCCCCTCGGTCGCAGGACAAAGCGCCAGAAGACGTATACCGAATGGGACATCGCGTCCTGCTGCGCCTGAAGGAATTGGCGGATTTAAAACCTGATCTCAGCCCACCTGGGGGCATCGTTCTGCCCAATGACCGGAAAGGGACCATCGTCCCGGGGCACGTCGAGGAACGCTTGAACGACGTCCTGGCCGAAGTCATGTCGATCAAGGCCCGCATGCAGATCGACGAACCAACCCGGATGACCCGCCAACAAGCAGGAAAGACCCCATCTGACGTGTTCGGCGCGGTCGCCGCGGCCGAAGCCATGGTTGCGAGGTTGCTGCCATGGCCAATGTAAGGCCCAAAACACAGATCGGGATCGGCGATGAAATACCGCTCGCCGTCCGTCTATTCCGCGCGCTTGCGGCGCGCGGCATCAGCAACAAGGTTTTCGTCGCGGCGTTGATCCCATTGATCGTCATGGCGGGAACCAGCCTGATCGGGCTTTCGAATGTCACCAAGCTTTTCCAACAAACGATGGAAATTCGCAAAGCTAGAGATCAGCAGCAATCCGACATTGCCGACAACGTCACCAACGTAAACTTGGCCATGACCAGGCTGGTCACGTCGACCAGAACCTATCTCAAGGCCCATCAGGAAAGCTTGTTGCTTCAGAACCCAGGCCTGATCGGAAAAACAGATAAGGCCCGGGCGGCGCTCCGCGATCGGACGGATGAACTATCAGCCGGCGTCGCCGCGTTTGAAAAGGCGATAAAGGGGCTGTCCGTTTTTTCCGACGTGGCCAATCTCCGACATTTGAACATCGTCGACCGCAAGACCGGCAACCTCAGAAATCTGTTCATCCTCCTTGAAGGGGCCAACAGCCGCACCACCGACTTGCTCAAATCCGGGAACATCGCCGCCGCCAGCGCCAACTTCGTATACGACGAACGTTTCATCCTGAATGCCTTCGACGACGCAGTCGGCCGCATCGACCTAAGCCTTGCCGTCTTGACCAAGATCATCCGCCAAGAAAACAAACTCGCCACCGAACGGGTCAACCGGCAAGCCGAATGGAACATGGAAGCCATCCGCCGGGAGACGTTACTTTATTTGGCCGTGGCGGTGATGATGCTCGGCGCCCTTGCCTATCTCTTGGCGAAGTCGATTTCAAAACCCTTGCTGCGCCTTAGCCATGCCACCACCGGATTCACCGATGACCAGGAAATGATCCTTCCCGGCCGCGAGCGAATGGACGAGATCGGCATCCTGTCACGTAGCCTTGAGGAGATGCTTCGTCGGCTCAGCCAATCCAAAGAACTTCTCCATTCGATCATCGACCTGGTTCCGCCCATGATTTCGATCCAGGACCGGGACGGGCGTTTCCTGATGGTCAACCAAAGCATGGCGGCGATGTACGGAGAACCGTCCTCGCTACTGGTTGGGAAACTTCAGCACGAACTGCATCCCGTAAAAGGCGAAGCGGCCAGACTGGCCGAAAGAAACCGGGCATCCTTCATTCATGGCGGCGTCGAAGAAAATCTCGACGAAACGTTTACGGACGTCGATGGAAGGGAGCATACCCTTCACACTTTCCGCATGCCCTTTGATTTCGACGGCACCCCCGCTATCCTGGGCGTTGCCGTCGACATCACCGATCGGGTCCAGGCCGAACTGGAGGCGCAGACCGCGACCGCGGCAAGCGATGCGAAATCAAAATTCCTGGCGAACATGAGTCATGAATTGCGGACCCCGTTGAACGCGATCATCGGTTACGCAGAGATCTTGGACGAAGAAGCGGAAGAAGACGGCCTGGATTCCTATCGAGACGACATTCAGCGTATCCTGGCCGCCGGTCGCCATTTGTTGTCTCTGATCAACGACGTCTTGGATTTTTCCAAAATCGAATCCGGCAAACTCGAACTCTGTATCGAGAAATTCACGTTGCAGGACATTTTACCTGCCATCTCCGCGACCGCGGCCCCCTTGATGCGGAAGAACGGCAATACTTTCAAAATCGAATGCGAGTGTCAGGCTGTCCCGCTTGTTAGCGACGCAACCCGCATGCGCCAAATCTTGCTGAACCTCCTAAGCAACGCCGCCAAGTTCACCAAGAACGGCACGGTCACCCTAAGCTGTCGGATTGAACCAGAGAGCCGGAACGACGGCGAATTGCTGGTTCTCGAAGTAACTGACACAGGCATCGGAATGACGCCCGATCAGTTGGCCAAATTGTTCGAGGAGTTCAGCCAAGCCGACGCCTCGATCAGCAAACGGTTCCAGGGCACGGGCCTTGGATTGGCGATCTCCAAACGCTTGGCTCAACTTCTGGGCGGCGACATCAGGGTCCAGAGTGATGAGGGCGTCGGCACCTGCTTCAGCGTCTGGGTCCCGGCCGCGCTTGAACAAGAAACTTCGGACGCCCCGCCGGCGGATTCCGCAACGTCTCAAACCATCGACACGATAGACGATCACGGTAAAACCACTGTCCTGATTATCGAAGACGACACGAACTCGCGCGACCTATTGGCCCGCTACATCACCTCTGCGGGGATGCAGGTCATCACCGCGGCGAACGGACCAGATGGCCTGACCCGGGCGCGGCAGATGAAACCCGATGCCATCACCTTGGACATTTTCCTCGGCGACCTTAACGGGTGGGACGTGTTGGGCGAAATCAAGGCCGATCCCGAATTGCGCAACATTCCGGTGATCATTTGCTCCGTTTCCGATGATCGGCAAAAAGCCATATCGACCGGCGCAGTCGAGGTTCTGACCAAACCGATCAGCAGGGATGCATATCTGTCGGCTATCCGCCGCCATTCCGCATCGGAACGCAATGGTCCGGTCCTGATCGTCGATGACTTGGCGGACAACCGGGCGGTCTTGGCCAGGAACCTGGAAGAACTGGGGTTCAAGACCGAGACCGCCGTGAACGGCCTGGATGCCTTGCAGAAGATCAAAGATCTGCCTGACCTCCACAGCATCATGCTTGACCTGATGATGCCGGAAATGAACGGCTTCGATTTCCTGAACAAGCTGCGCCGGCAACCCAAGTGGCGGGACGTTCCAGTCTTCGTCATCACCGCCATCGACCTGTCGCCGGAGCAACGCGAAATGCTGACGGCAACGGCAAGTGCTGTCGTCTGCCGCCATGGCCGACCGATTGAGACGGCACTCGATGAAGTCGTATCGACGTTGCGCCTAAAGACCCAGGCCTGAGACCTCGCGCCTAGGCGGACGGGTCACCGCCCAACCCGAGGCCGGTGCAATTCGTCGCGAATAGATGCAATTCGTCGGATTGGCTTTGCCGCCACGAAATCCCCTCCTCTACCGTCCGTCAAAAGGTGTGACCCCAGGTCACAACCGAGGGCCGATCAAATGCCCTTTCTAAAACTTCGAACGAAATCGACGGGTGAAGATGAAAACGATGCGGATTTGGGCAATCGCCATTGTTGTTGCGATGGCGGGAATTATTTTCGGAAATCAACAGGCCGCGGCGGACGCAATCTGTGGCGGTGTCGCCAAGAGCGGAAAACTGACGGCACCCTGCTCCTGGACCGCAGCCAAACAAATCGGCAGACCCAAATCGTCCTGCCCCGCCGACAGCTTCGCAGACATCGGCGAAGCGACCTACGGTTGTTGGCGCTGTCCGGCGACTTTCGCCCGGGGCACCGCCGCAGTGAACACGGACGAAGCCTGTTTCAAGTTCGCCGGCTCTAAGCCGGTTTTCAGCGACTACAAACCGGCCAAGCGCCTGGCCGCGTATAACACCTGCCCGGCGGGCAGTTTCTTCGACCCCCGCAACAAGGGCGAATGCTGGTCGTGCCCCGCCGGGTTCGGGCGGAACATGAACGCGGTCAACGATTCCAAATCGTGTTCGCGCCTGAACATCGATTTGACCAAGACCCAGATTATCGAATACCGGGCGGCGACCTTCGTCTCTGCGGCGTGCGGCGAGAAAGGCGGATTTTGGGATCCGATCAACGGCGGGTCGTGCTGGCAGTGTCCGACAGGATACGAGCGCACCGTTCTGCCCGCCGTCACTTCGGGCCAAGCCTGCGGCCGCCGCCTCGTCGATTACAAACCGGCGACGAAGATTTCCGGATTCGGATGCAAAGCCACCGACATGCGCGGGTTCTGGGACCCGATCAACGGCGGTAGCTGCTGGGTCTGCCCGGCGGGCTCGCAACGCACCACCGCGCCGGTGAACAGCCCCCAGGCCTGTCAGCCCAACGCCTTTCAATGGAAAGCTGCCGAGTTCTTCAATCCCGGTCTGTTCGGCTTCGACGGCGCGGCGGAGGTCGCGCTCAAGCTGATTGCCCAACGAACCGCCATCGAGGCCGCCGCCGTCGCCCAGGGCGCCAAGGCCGGGATCAGCGAGGCGGAAGCTCGGCGTCAGGTATGGGAAGACATCAAGACGGACCCGACGCAGAACTTGCCGCTGGTGACAGCCGTCCTCGAACATATCCTCGACATGGCCCTGGGAACGGGCGCCCCCGCGGGCAGCCCCGAAGCGCGTTTGATTGCCGCGTTCCAGAAATACATCCTGAACCGCCGCATCTTCGCCGCCCAGGAAGCGCTCAAAGCCTATGACAATTGGGCCAAGGCGCAGGCGTTGATTTTGTCCGAACGGCAAAAGAACCAAGGGGCCTTCGGCGGCGCGCCCGCCATGCTAGGCCTATTTTCCGACCAAACCCCCATGCCGCCCGATTTTACCCAACAGGTCGCGGGCGCGATTCTAACCGGAACGGCGATGTCGGCCCCGGTGATGGCCGGTTTCGCCGCCAACATCGTGCTTCGGCCCGATGGCAACAGCCCCGCCATGCTGTTGGCGAAGAAAATCTTCGTCAATCGCACCAAAACCGTGGCCGTGGGCTTCGACGAATTTGAGACCATCGGCAAGACCGTCGTCAAAACCGCGAAGGATGCCGCGAAGTCTGGCCTGAAGTTCAGCTTGTCTAACTTGAAGTTGGGCAGCGCGCTCCTAACCAGCGTCGGCCCGCAAGTCGTCGCCCAAATCGCCACCATGGTGTTACAGGCCGAGTTGGAAAAGAACCTGACCAAGGCAGACGCCCGGCCGAAGCTGGAGCGACTTCTGGTCAAGGCCAGGACCGAGACGGTCGACCTGAAGCGGATTTCGCAGCAACAGGACCGGGCCGGGGAAATTCATACCTTCTGGTCGATGGCCGTCAGCGGCAACATCGCGCCGAACAGCCAGACCCTAAGCGCCATCCGCAAGACGATCGAGAAAGTTCAGAACCCTCATGCCTTCGATCCATCGTTGGCAAGATGGTACGCCATGCCCGGCACGGCCGATGCCTTGGGCGCAGGGGCCAGCGGAGACATTTGGCATGTCGGCGGGGGCGGGTCGCTTTACGTCGCCAATGCCCAAAATGACGGTCGCTGGCGCAAGGTCGCCGGAAGCGGCGTTGTCCAGGTCGCAGCCATGGATACGCCCGGCATGGCGTTCTTGCTGATGACCGACGGCTCTATGCGTCGGATCGCCGACGGCAAAATGACCCGCATAGATGGAAAGGCCAGCGCCATCGCCTATGGCGGCGGCGTGATGTGGCACATCGGTGGGAACAATTCAATCTACCGCAGCACCGGCGGCGCCTGGCAACGCGTCAACGGCAGCGCCAAACGCATCGCCGCCGTTCCCGGTGGCGGCGCCTTGGCCGTCGGTACGGACGACAAGATCTACCTGTTCGACGGCGCGTCCTGGACCAACCTGCCGGGCACAGCGCGGGACGTCGCCGTCGGACCCGACGGCGTCAGCTGGTACGTCGATCCCGCCTACACGCTCCATCGCATGACGGGGCTGCGGGCGTGGAAGAAATTTTCCGCCGGGAACATCGCGAACATCGCCGCCGGACCCGACGGAAGCCTTTTGGCACGTCGTTCGAACGGGCAGATCGTCGCCTATAGCCCGTTCCGCCCGGCCATGGCCCAAGCGGGCTCGGTCACGGATACGACGACGACCAAGGACGCCGGCGACGGCATCACCGTCACCATGGTCATTGTCGGGGAGCCCACGACGACAACCTATGGGTCGTCCAAGACCAAGAAACCGGCGGCCAAATCCTGGCGACCGGTGCCCGGCATCGCCAGCGACATCAGCGTCAGCGCCTCCGGCGACGTCTGGCATATCGGCGGCAGCGGCTCGGTCTACGTCATGTCCGGCGGCAAGGGAAACTGGAAGCAAATGTTGGACAAGGGCGCCGTCCGTGTTGCGGCTCTGCCTTCGGCGGGCAAGGCCTTCATTCTGATGCGCACCGGCGCCATGCGCGAAATCGACAACGGACGTTGGCGCGACATCCCCGGCAAGGCGAGCGACATCGCCGTCAGTCCCGACGGGCGTAAATGGCACATCGGCGGCGGCGGGTCCGTGTACCGCGAAGCCCCCACCGGCTGGCAGCGCCAGGACGGAACGATCGCACGGATCGCCGGGGCGAAAAGCGACCGTGCCTGGGCCGTCGGCACGAACAAACGGATCTATTTTTTCCAAGCCGGAAAATGGTCCCCCATCGCCGGCGAGGCCAAGGATGTGGTGGTCGGTGCCGATGGGTCGGTCTGGCACATCGGCATGTCAGATACGATCTATCGCTTGGTTAGCGGCAACAAATGGGAAGGCGTCGACGCCCAAGGCAAGGTCGCGGCCTTGTCGGTCGGGGATGATGGCGAGATCTGGATCGTTCGGCCCGATGGCGCAATGGCCGCATACCGCTAGCTGCCTGGCCGCTAGCTGCCTGCCCCCCAGGTCACCCACGACATGACCTGGATCCGCGGTCCGTTTCAACGTCTGACGGGATTGGTTATAACTCCGGGTGAGGTCCGGAGCCGCCAGACGCCTGCTCCGTTCCTACGTGCCATTAACGTAACAGGGGATAGAGACGGCAAGATGGATGCCTCTGCGGACGACAGCCACTATCTTCCGCTTCATCAGGCGTCTCTTTCCGGCATCGACGTTTGGCCAGACCAGGGCAGCGGCCTGCCACCGCTTGACCCGGAACACAACGCTCTCGCCCTGGCGGTCGCCAAGGTTCTGTTGTGCGGTCCGTTCGAGCAAACGGCCATGCATGCCTTGGAAATCATTGGCAAAAATTTCGACGCCGACCGTGCCTGGACCGTCAGCTACAACGCCAACTTGGCAAGCTTCCGCGACACCAACGAATGGTGCTGGGGCGGCGTTGCCACTCATAACATCGACAATCTGGATATCCCCAGCACGGCCCTGGGCGCGATGCACGGCTTGATGCGCGGCGGCCACCCAGTGGTTGTTTTCGACGTCGCCGCCATGCCCAAATCCATGCGGGCCCTACAAACCAAGATTCAATTGCAGGACACGGTCAGCACTGTCGGCATCCCCATCCGGTTCGACAGCGAGTTGCGCGGCATCATGGGGTTGGACATGATCCGCGAGCAGCGGCGATGGGCCGCCGCCGACGTTGCCGCTTTGTGCCACTTGGCCGACCTGATGGCCCACGCTTGGTTCGGCGGTGAATCCACAGCCGCCACCTCCACCCGACCTTCGCAGGACGAGTTTTTCTACTTCCAGGGCCTTCGCGGGATCGTCGGGGCCAACCTGAACGATATCGCCGCCTGCAACGCCGAGCGGGACAGCACCCGCATTTATCTGGCCAACGGCGATGACGTCCTGGACAACCGAAACCTGAGTTGGTGGGAAACGGTCCTGCCGGAAAGTCATTTCATGCGCGTCCATCGCAGTTCGATCCTGCAACTGCGCATGGTGCAACGATTGCAGCGCAGGGGAACCGGGCAATGGTTGGCATACATCGAGGGCATGGAGCAGACCTTCAGCGTCTCGCGCGCCCGCGTGGTCGTCCTGCGCAATCGGCTCGGCTGCTGACTACAGCACGAACCAAAGCAACAGCGGCAGCGTTGCGAACGACATCACCGTCGAGATCACGATCAAGCCCGCAACTTCCTCCGGGTGGTTGCCATAGCGTTCGGCGAACAGGAAATTGAATACGGCGACCGGCATCGCGCATTCCAGGATCAACACGCCGCGCTCGGCCCCTTCAAAGCCGAAGACCGTCGCCCCGGCCCAACCGACCAGGAAACCCACGCCGATCCGCATGACCGACAGCATCACCGCCCGCGGCATGCTTTTGACGCCCAATCCCGCAAGCGACACGCCCAACGTGATCAGCATCAACGGGACCGTAATCCCGCCCAGGATACGCATCGTGTTGACGACGAACTCCGGAACCGGCCAGCCGGTGAACATAAACACCAGCGCCGCCGCCGTCGCGTAAAGGATCGGCAGGCGCAACAACTGCTTGGGCGACATCGCCCCGGCAGGAATGGCGACACCGAGCGAAAACAGGATCACCGCGTTGACGGTCAGAAAGGCGATCGCCAGGGCCAAACCGTGATCGCCGAACGCCAAAAGGCAAAGCGGCAAGCCCATGTTGCCGCAGTTGCCATGCGCCAGAGACGGCAGAAAAGCTTTCTGGCTCAGTCCGACCGATTTCAGGAATACGAAGTAGATCCCGTACATCGCCATCGTCGTCGCGAACGACGCCGTCCCCATGGCCAGGAAGGTATCGGGCTGTAGCTTGGTATCGATCAGTGTGAAGAACACCAGGCAAGGCGTGCCGATGTTGGTGACCAACGGCGTAACCAACCCTGTGTCGAACGGACGCCCCTGGCGCCGCCAGACGTACCCGATACCGGCGCAGATCAGCACAGGTGCGATAACGGAAAACAGTTGAGAGAACATCTGGGGCGGGGGTCGAACCTTTGGGCGCAGTCAAAAGCAGAGGGAAACCCAGGTCATTCGACCCAGGCAATACGCAGGATATTGGTCGCCCCCGGCGTGCCGAAAGGAACGCCCGCGGTAATCACCACAGGGTCGCCGCGTTTGGCGAAACCGTCCTTCTGCGCCAGATTGATAGCCTTGGACACCATTTCGCGGAACGAATGAATATCTTCCGACAAGACGGAGTGCACGCCCCAGCACAGTGCCAAGCGGCGGGCGGTTTCGCGATTGGGCGTCAGGCCCAGGATCGGCGCATGCGGACGCAGCCGCGCGCAGCGTAGGGTCGTCGACCCGGTCGTCGTATAGGTGACGATAACGGCCGCGGAAATGGTATCCGCGACCTGCATGGCGGCGACGGTGATCGCATCGGCAGCGGTCGCGTCCGGGCTGGAACGGCGACGGTCACGCATTTGAACGTAATGATCATCCTGTTCCACCCGGCGGATGATCCGGTCCATCATGGCCACGGCCTCGGTCGGATAATCGCCAACCGCCGATTCCGCCGACAGCATGACCGCGTCGGCCCCATCATAGATCGCCGTTGCCACGTCCGAGGCTTCGGCGCGGGTCGGCGTTGGGGCATGAACCATGGAATCGAGCATTTGGGTCGCCACGATCACGGGCTTGCCCGCCAGTTTGCACAGATGGAGGATACGCTTCTGCGCGACCGGCACTTCCTCGGTCGGGCATTCGACGCCCAGGTCGCCACGCGCCACCATGATGGCGTCGGACAAGTGGACGATTTCTTCCAGATGCTCCAAGGCGGCGGGTTTTTCCAGCTTGGACATAATCGCGGCCCGGCCGGCGACCAACTTGCGCGCCTCGGCCAGATCCTCGGGCCGCTGCACGAACGACAGCGCAACCCACTCGACCCCCAGGTCCAACCCGAAGCGCAGATCGTCGCGGTCTTTCTTGGTCAGGGGCGAGACGTCCAGGATCACGCTGGGCACGTTGACGCCCTTGTGATTCGACAAGGGGCCGCCGATCACGACTTCGGTGTCGGCATGCTCTGGCGAGCATTCCAGAACTTTCAAGCGAATGCGCCCGTCGTCCAGTAACAGATCCGAGCCCGGCTCCAAGGCCGCGAAGATTTCCGGGTGAGGTAGCGGGGCGCGTTGGGCGTTCCCCGGCGTTTTATCCAGGTCCAGCCGGAACTTGTTCCCGACGACCAGGTCGCACGAGCCGCCTTCGATGTCTCCGACACGAAGCTTCGGACCTTGCAGGTCCAACAGGATGCCGACCGGGCGGTGGTATTTGCGCTCCAGCGACCGGACGATCCCATGAATTTTCTGATGATCGGCGTGTGTTCCGTGGGAAAAATTCATACGGAATACGTCGACCCCGGCCTCGAACAGCTTTTCGATGCCTTCCTGGCTGGCCGTTGCGGGTCCCAGGGTCGCGACGATCTTGGCGCGGCGTTCACGTTTCATGACGGGGGCTCAACCTCTCCTAGTATCGACACCGTCCCTGCTCCATAAGCCTTAAGCCCAAATGAGAATAAACTCACGTAAATATTCTCTGAAATCTCGCCATGGACCCCTGTTCGGCGGAAATAAGCGCTTTTGAGGCAACCACATACCACCACACGGCTTGCGCACCCGCTGCTAGATTAGGTAGGTATTAACCAATTTCGTGGCACTTAATAAGGACCGGAACGATCCGGTTTTGCGGATTCCAGTCCTGGTCGATTCTAGGCTGCGGATTTTTAGGGCACGTTGTTTTTTTGGGAAGCGGGACGCCGAGACGGTTTTGGGAACCTTTGGCGGCCCAGGGGTAGAATTTGAGCACGCAAAGCATTCTCGCGGCGCTGGCCGGGTTATCGCCTGACAATACGGACAAGGCGACACTGATGGCTGCCGTGGACGACGCCGTAAAGGGGATCGTCCAGGAACTGGACGCGCACGCGGGCGGCAAGGTCGCGCCCGACGTGGTTCAGGCGACGCAGGCGACGCTGTCGTTCCTGGAAGCCTGCAGCCAACTCAAGGACCCGGAATTCACCCAGCGCGCGCGTATTCGCGCGTCGGAATTGCTCGAAGCCTACGGCAAGGTCAGCCCCGGCGCCAACGACGATGCCCCGCGCAAGAAAAAGCGGCGCAAGAAACGCCCGCCAGGCGCCGACGCCAAGCCGGCCAAGGGGGCCAAAGGCGCCAAAGGAAAACCCGCCGCCCAGAAACCCGCTCAGAAACCGGCGCGGAACTCGAAGCCTTGGGAAGAGACGCCTTTCACCGAGGCCTTTACCAAGAACCTGTGCAAGTACCTGCGCAAGCGCGCCATGCTGTGGTATGTGCCGCAGCACACCCTGACCCCGACGCCGTTCCCATTGTCGACCCGGTTCGGCGACAACTTGGAAAAAGCGCTGCAAGAACACTTCATGCATCGGTTCTTTACCAACCGGCGCATCATGGTCTTGGAAGACGAACTGAAACCGCGCAATTACGAAGAAAGCGCGTTCGTCGAAGTCTTCGACAAGCCGAAAAAATCAAACCCCGTGCGGACGATCTGGGAAGACGGCCTGGCCGATATCCAGGGCCTTTTGTCCGACGAAAAACCGCAGGCGCAAAAAGCCGTCCAGACCAAGACCACGGTCAAGAAAACCGGTGGATTCCTGGGGTTCTTCCAAAAGGAAGAAAAAGTCGTCGAACGCAAGACCGAAGCCGATACCGGCGAGTTGGATCACGCCAAGGGTTTTTGGAATACCATCGCCGGGCCGGAAGTCACCTATAGCGCGCCGCTGATGGAAGACTTCATCTTCTTCAAATCGCTGTTCGAGTACTACCCCAGCCAGGTCGAGGAAGAGCAGCAGGCGGTCAAGCAGATGCTGCAGCAGGAATATGGCTCGAACCAGGCCCGCGAGGGTGCTGCCCGCGACCACCTGAACGCCCTGATCAAGGAAACCGCCCCCTGTTCCGGCGAATTGACGGCCCTGTGGGTCTATCTCACCGCCAAGGACGCGTTCGGCTACAACGTCTTCAAATCCTTTACCTCGAGCCACGGCACGACCCCGGCCCAACGCAAGCGCGCCCTGCCCTATTTCCTGCGTTGGATTCCCGACTTCACGGAACAGGAAGCCCCGAGCCGCCTGTAACTGGCGGGCTTCGGCCCTTTTACGTTAACCCTTTGTCAGCGCCCGGGCCGGTAGGATATTCTGGCTGCCGTCGCCCCGATTTGGGCGGCGCCCCGAAAAGGTCGAGGCATGTTCAAGAAAGTCGTTTCCAAGGCCCTGTTGTCCGTCGTCATGGACAAAAAAGCGCGCTCCAAGCTGGACGCCGCCAAGGCGCGTGCCGAACAGACGCCCGCGGCAACGGCCGCGGAACCTCAGCCCGCCAGTTCCGAGGAACTGCGCGCCGCCGCGCGCCAAGCCCTGGACCAGGCGGAGAAGGAATTGGCATCCAAGCCGAAGCCGACCGCCGACCGCAAGGCCCTGATCCAACAGGCCTTGGCCGTGCGTAAAAAGCAGACGACCTTGCTCGACGAATTGGGGCCGGACCAGAAATTGAAATTGCAGGCCATGGCGCTGGAAGCCTTCGGCCTTGATCCCACCAAGAGCGGCCGCTAACGCGGCCGACCCGTCCTTTGAGCACTGATATCGATACCACCACCATCGAGGCCACGGCCCGCGAGCTGGGCGCCAAGGTCGCCGCCGGTGACGTCCGCGCCCTGGCCCGCGCCATCACCCTTTTGGAATCCGGCCGCGCCGATCACCGCGTTCAGGCCGAAGCCCTTGTCCGCGCCATGCTGCCGGCATCCGGAAAATCGATCCGCATCGGCATCACCGGTGTTCCCGGGGTCGGCAAGTCCACGTTTATCGAGGCGTTTGGCCTGTCCCTGGTCGAACGCGGCCACCGGGTCGCGGTTCTGGCCGTCGACCCGACCAGCCCGCGTTCCGGCGGCTCGATCCTGGGTGACAAGACCCGCATGGAGAAGCTGGCGCGCGAACGCAACGCCTTCATCCGCCCGTCTCCGTCGGGCGGAACCTTGGGCGGCGTCGCCCGGCGCACGCGAGAAGCGATTATCGCGGTCGAAGCCGCCGGATATGACGTCGTGCTGATCGAAACCGTCGGCGTGGGGCAGTCTGAAACGGCGGTCAAAGACTTGGTCGATATGTTCCTGCTGCTGCTGACGCCCGGCGGCGGCGATGATCTGCAGGGTATCAAGAAAGGCATCGTCGAGATGGCCGACTTGATCGTCGTCAACAAGGCCGACGGCGATCTGGCCGCGGCGGCGGAACGGGCGCGCCGGGATTACGCCTCGGCCCTGCATCTGCTTCGCCCCGAAAACGCGGACTGGGTTCCGACCGTGGTCAAATGCTCGGCCCTGAGCGGCACCGGCCTAGACGATATCTGGAAATCGGTCGAAGAATACCGCGATGCGACCCGCGAATCCGGTCGTTTCGAACGCCGCCGCGCCGAACAGGCCCGGGCCTGGATGTGGAACGAAGTCAGTGAAACCATGTTGACGCAGTTGCAGGCTGCGCCCGCCGTGCAAAAGGCCCTAAGCGACCTGGAACCCGCTGTGGAACAGGGCGCCGTAGGCCCGAGCGAGGCCGCGCGGCGCATCCTGGCCGCGTATTCCGGGACGACGTCCAAGGACTGAAAAAGCGCCTAAACATATGGATTTTCCGGTCTTTTCCGGTACCATGCGGCAGATTGAGAATTTTGAACAAGCCAGAGGCGGATGGTTCGACGCATGGAAACCAAAGAAGAACTGGAACTGCTGCAAGCGGAAATCCTGAACCTGTTCAACTATATCCAGCGGGTTCGCAAGGAAGTCGCGGCCATCACCCGCTCCGACGAAGGCAACGGCCGGTTCGACAATATGTCGGACCAATTGGACGCCATCGTCCAAGCCACGGAAGACGCCACCAATTCGATCATGGAAGTGGTCGAACAGGACGCCGAGACCATCCAGGAAATTCGCGGTAAAACCGAAGACCCGGAAATCCTGGGCCTGCTTGACCGCCTGGATAACAACCAATCCAACATCTTCCAGGCCTGCACCTTCCAGGACATCACCGGCCAGCGCGTGACCAAGATCGCCCGATCGGTGACCTATGTCGAATCACGCGTCAATTCGCTGATCGAAATCTTTGGCAAAGAACATCTGGAAAACGTCGAGGTCGAAGTCGAAGACAAGACCGAGGACGAAAAGCTGCTGCAAGGCCCGCAGCTTTCCGGCCAGGGCGTGACCCAGGACGAAATCGACAAACTGTTCGATTAACCCATCACTTTCACCGGATCAGGGGGGTTCGGGCCAAAGGCCCGGACAAACGACAATATGAACCATCCGACCCGTAACCGAGGAACCTTAGGGAGCCCGACCCCATGCGACGACTGTTACCGCTATTCGCTGCCCTCGCCTTCTTGCTGGGGGGCGCTGTGATGAACGAAGCGGAAGCTCTGGACCTGGAAAACACCCTCTACATGGACACCACGCAAGGCCGCGTGGTGATCGCCCTGCGCCCCGACCTGGCGCCCAAGCACGTGGCGCGGATCAAGGAACTGACCCGCGAAGGCTTTTACGACGGCACCGTGTTTCACCGCGTGATCGGCGGCTTCATGGCCCAAGGCGGCGATCCGACCGGCACCGGCATGGGCGGCAGCGGCAAGAACCTGGCCGCGGAATTCACCGACGAGCCGTTCAAACGCGGCACCGTCGGCATGGCCCGCGCCATGAACCCGGACAGCGCCGACAGCCAGTTCTTCATCTGCTTTGCGCGCACCGCGCACCTCGACGGGCAGTACACCGTCTGGGGCGAAGTCGTAGAAGGCATGAAGTTCGTCGGCCAGTTGGAACGAGGCGAGCCGCCTGCCAACCCGGACAAGATCGTCAAGATGCAGGTCGCAGCCGACGCGGACAAATAACCGCTTCGGTTCCTGCGAGACCAAACGAAACCCCGGCCTCCCTGGCCGGGGTTTTTTGTTTCGTTATTTGACCAATTCGCGGGTTGCGCGGTCCAGGCCGTCCAGGCTCAGCGGATACATCCGCCCGCCCATCAGCCTGCGCATCATCTCGACCGACTGGGTATGGCCCCACCATTCTTCCTTGACCGGGTTCAGCCAGACGGCGCGGGAATAGACACCCAGGATGCGCTGCATCCACACCGCCCCGGCTTCTTCGTTCCAATGCTCGACACTGCCGCCCGCATAGGCGATTTCATAGGGGCTCATCGAGGCATCGCCGACGAAGATGATTTTGTAATCCGACGGATAGGTGTGCATGACGTCCCAGGTGGGGATGACCTCGGACCGGCGGCGGACATTGTCCTTCCACACCCGCTCGTACGGACAGTTGTGGAAGTAGAAATATTCCAGATGCTTGAATTCCGAACGCGCCGCTGAGAACAGTTCCTCGACCGTGCGCACATGGGGGTTCATCGAACCACCGACGTCCAGGAACAGCAGAACCTTCACCGCGTTATGGCGCTCCGGCACCATGCGGATGTCCAGATAGCCGCGCTTCGCCGTGGCGCGGATGGTATCGTCCAGATCCAGTTCCGTCGGCGCGCCCTCGCGCGCGAACCGACGCAGGCGGCGCAGGGCGACCTTGATGTTCCGCGTCCCCAGTTCCAGGGTGTCGTCCAGGTTCTTGAATTCCCGCTTGTCCCAGACCTTCACGGCGCGGAAGTTGCGGTTGTCGTCCTGGCCGATGCGCACGCCCTCGGGGTTGTAGCCATAAGCCCCGAACGGCGAGGTTCCGGCGGTGCCGATCCATTTCGACCCGCCCTGGTGGCGCTTCTTCTGCTCCTCCAGGCGCTTTTTCAGGGTCTCCATCAGCTTATCCCAACCGCCCAGCGCATCGATCTGGCGCTTTTCCTCTTCGGTCAGGGTCTTTTCGGCCAGCTTGCGCAGCCATTCCTCGGGAATTTCCTGAACGTCGACCTCGTCCGTGCGCTCCAGCCCCTTGAAGACATGGCCGAACACCTGATCGAACTTGTCCAGGTTGCTTTCGTCCTTCACCAGGGTCGCGCGGGACAGGTAATAGAAATCGTCGACGCTGTACCCCGCCAGGCCGGCTTCCATGCCTTCCATCAGGGTCAGGTATTCGCGCAGGCTGACCGGAACCTTGGCCGCGCGCAGTTCCATGAAGAAATTGATGAACATGGCGACACCATATCCTCAGCGCCGTGATCCGCCAATGCCCTCTTCTGTCGCCAGGGCCTTGGCGTTAGATTGCCCCTTCATAACGAACCATCCGACCGGGAGCCATCCATGATTACCGCCGTCGTCAACTTCGACCTGCCCCACGACATCACCCTGGCCGACGCCGCCGAACGCTTTCGCGGCACCGCGCCGAAATACCGCGAGGTACCGGGCCTGATCCGCAAGCATTACCTGTTCAACGCGGACTTGCACAAAGGCGGCGGGGCCTATGTGTTCGAAACCCGCGAACAGGCCGAAGCCCTGTTCGACGATGTCTGGATCGCACGGATCAAGGACACCTACGGCGCGGCTCCCTCGATCACCTATTTCGAGACGCCCGTGGTGGTCGACAACGTCGCCGGCGAAATCATTTCCTAAGCGGTCACGCCCCGCCGTCGCCCTTCGGCGGCGGGTTGGTGATCTCGACCTTGAGCGGAACCGATGACCGCAGGTGCAAATCGCGCTGCGGGAACGGAAAGACCACGCCGTGTTCGTGGTACAGGTCCCAGATGCGCAACTGAACCGCGCTGCGCACGTTGGCGACGCCGTTCTGCGGATCGTTGATCCAAAACCGCAGTTCCAGAATGACCGCGTTGTCGCCGAACTCCATCAGGTGGCAGACGGGTTTGGGTTCCTTCAAAACGCGATCGACCCCGTCCGCCGCCTGCATCGCCAATTCGCGGGCCAAATGCACGTCCGCCCCGTAATCGATGCCGATCGGCACTTTCTGACGGACCAGTTGGTTGGAAAACGACCAATTCTCGACCCGCTGCGAGATCAGTTCCTCATTGGGGATCAGATGCTCGGTGCCGTCACGGGTGATGACCGAGACATAGCGCGCCCCCAGCGTATTGATCCAACCGAAGGTATCGCCGATGGCGATCACGTCGCCGGGCTTGACCGAGCGGTCCATCAGCAGGATCACCCCCGACATCAGGTTCGAGACGACCTTTTGCAGGCCGAACCCGATGCCCAAGCCGACCGCACCGCTGAACACGGCAAAGGCCGTTAGGTCGATGCCGACGCTTTCCAGGGCCAGCACCAGGGCGATGGCGTAGAGCGAGACCCGCGCCAGCTTGCCGAACAGCACCCGCATGCTGGGCGTCAGGCTGGTCGAGGCATTGATCCGCGTTTCCGCCAGGCGGGAGGTGACCGAGGCGAAGTAAAGGAACAGGGCCGTCATCACCGCCGCTTTAACGATCCCCAATACGGAAATTCGGATCTCGCCCAGATGCAGGGCCATCTGATCCAAGGTTTCCATCACCGGGGTCAAAAGCCCCAGCAAGTTCAGGGCGGCAATGGACCACGCCGTCATCGCGACGGCGCGGGCCCAAAACGGATTTCGGATAAAGCCCGAGGCCAGGCGGATCACCGCCCAGGCTGTCAGAAGCGAGACCGCGCCTTCCATCAAATGATGCGGCCAGACCGCGCCCTTGGCCGCGAAGACCGCGAACCACAGCGCCGCCAGCCAGACGAACGGCCGCGCAATCGGTTTCAGCACCGCCGCGACCGGCGCGCCGAACCGCGCGTACCATCGATAATCCGGGCGCCGGTCGAGAAGCCGCTCCAAGCGGGGCGATAGCAGGCTAGCCAGAACGAAAGTCGCCAGGATCACGCCAAGCTGAATAAGATTGCCGATCGCCAGTACGTTGGCGTCGAGCCAGACCAACAGCTTGTCCAGCCATTGCTGCAACCGTTCGGGACTGAGGTATTTCGTCAGATCCATGCGCACCCCTTCTGCCGACAGATTAGCCGAGGGTGCAGGACGGGGCCAGACAGGCGTTGATCAGGCCTTGGGCGCCTCGTCGCCTTCCTTGTCCGCCGCATCCACCGGGACAAGGCGGATCGTCGCCTCGTCGATCGACATCGACAACAGGACAAGGCCGATCAGCAACAGGATCGTGCCGAACCCGGTCAGGGACAGCATGCCGATAAACTGCTGAAACAGCAGAAGCATGACGACGGCGATGATCAGCGGTTTCCACCGGCCCTGCCGCTTGCAAGACGTGCCGCATTCCGGACAGACGATGTTCCGTCCGGCGGCAAGAGGCCAGCTAGACAAGCGTTTGAAACGCGCACCGCAGGAGGGACAGTTCATAGCCGTTCCTCTCTGCCCCGGTCTGCGCCTATTTGCCTTCGCGGCGGTTGAGGAAAGCCAGACGCTCCAGCATGTGGACGTCCTGTTCGTTCTTCAACAAGGCGCCGTAGAGCGGCGGGATCAGGTCTTTCTTTTCGCCCGACCGCAGGGTCTCCGGCGGAATGTCTTCGACCATCAGCAGCTTCAGCCAATCGAGCAGTTCCGAGGTCGAGGGCTTTTTCTTCAGGCCCGGAACTTCGCGCAGGTCGTAGAACAGGTTCAACGCTTCGGCGACCAGGCGCTTTTGGATGTCCGGGTAGTGGACATCGATGATCTCGCGCATGGTGTCGGCGTCGGGGAAACGGATGTAGTGGAAGAAACAGCGGCGCAGGAAGGCGTCCGGCAGCTCCTTTTCGTTGTTCGACGTGATGATGACAATCGGGCGCTGAGCCGCCGAGATGGTTTCCTTCGTCTCGTAGACGTGGAATTCCATGCGGTCCAGTTCCAGCAACAGATCGTTCGGGAACTCGATATCCGCCTTGTCGATCTCGTCGATCAGCAGCACCGGGCGCTCGGGTGCGTCGAAGGCTTCCCACAGCTTGCCGCGGATGATGTAGTTGCCGATGTCGTGGACCCGGTCATCGCCCAACTGGGAGTCGCGCAGGCGCGCGACGGCGTCGTATTCGTACAGACCCTGCTGCGCACGGGTGGTCGATTTGACATGCCATTGGATCAGCGGCGCGCCGATGGCCCGCGCGACCTCGGACGCCAGCACGGTCTTGCCCGTGCCCGGCTCGCCTTTGATCAACAGCGGACGTTGCAGGTTGATCGCCGCATTGACCGCGACCCGCAGGTCCTCGGTCGCGACGAAACTGTCGGTGCCTTCAAATCTTTGGGTCATGCTCTCGCTCAGGCTTGGATTGCTGCTTCGATGGCTTCGATGGCCTTGGCCGCTTGATCACCGTCGGGGCCACCGGCCTGGGCCATGTCGGGCCGACCGCCGCCGCCCTTGCCGCCCACGGCGGCGGACCCGGCGCGGACCAGATCGACGGCGCTCATCTTCGCCGTCAGGTCCTCGGTCACGGCGACGACCACATTGGCCTTGCCCTCGGTGACGCTGACCAGGGCGACCACGCCCGAGCCAAGCGTTTTCGTCAGCTCGTCGGCCATGCCCTTCAGTTCCTTGGCCGGCACGCCATCCAGCACCCGGGGGGCGAACTTGATCCCGCCCAGGTCCTTCACGTCGCCGCCGCCATTACCGCCGGACGCGGCAGCACCGCCGCCCAGGGCCAGCTTCTTGCGGGCTTCGGCCAGTTCGCGTTCCAGGCGCTTGCGTTCCTCGACCAGGGCCTCGACCCGGGCGGGCACGTCTTCGGGCTTCACCCGCAGGGCCTCGGCGGCCCCTTTCAACGCTTTCTCGTGACCGTCGAAATAGGCCAACGCGCCATCGCCGGTCACGGCCTCGATCCGTCGGACGCCGGCGGCAACCGCGCCTTCCCCGACGATCTTGAACACCCCGATGTCGCCGGTGCGGCGCACGTGGGTGCCGCCGCACAGCTCGGTCGAGAAATATTGGTCGCCTTCCGGCGCGCCCATGGAAACGACGCGAACTTCGTCGCCGTACTTTTCGCCGAACAGGGCCAGGGCCCCGGCCTTGACCGCGCTGTCCGGGTCCATCAGGCGGGTCAGAACATCGTTATTGGCCTGGACCTGGGCGTTGACGTCGGCTTCGACCACCGCGATTTCCTCGGGCGACAGGCCTTTGGGGTGGGAGATGTCGAACCGCAGGCGATCGGGTGCGACCAGCGAGCCCTTCTGCGTGACGTGCTCGCCCAGATGGCGGCGCAGGGCTTCGTGCAACAGGTGGGTGGCCGAATGGTTGGCGCGCAGGCGGCGGCGGCGCAAGCCATCGACGATGAACTGCGCCTCGTCCCCGACCGTGACTTCGCCCTCTTCGACCGTGCCGACATGAATGTGCATGTCGCCCAGGACTTTTTGCGTGTCCGTGACCTTGATGCGCCCGCCGTCGGCGGTAACGATCGTGCCGTGGTCGCCCATCTGGCCGCCGGATTCGCCGTAGAACGGCGTCTGGTTGGCAATCAGGCGGATTTCCTGGCCCGCATGGGCCTGTTCGACGCGCTTGCCGTCCAGGACCAAGGCGCGAACCTGGCCTTCGGCCCGTTCGGTGTCGTAGCCGAAGAATTCGGTCGCACCGACTTCGTCGCGGATTTCGAACCACAGCTTCTCCGTGCCGGTGTCGCCGGACCCGGCCCAGGCTTTGCGCGCCTCGGCCCGCTGATGTTCCATCGCCTTTTCGAACCCGGCCGTATCGACGCCGATGCCCTTGGCCTTCAGCGCGTCCTGCGTCAGGTCGAGCGGGAAGCCGAAGGTGTCGTACAGCTTGAACGCCGTCTCACCGTCGAGCGTACCGCCGCCGGACATATCGGCGGTCGCTTCGTCGAGAATTTTCAGACCACGATCGAGCGTCGTCTTGAAGCGGGATTCCTCCAGCTTCAGCGTCTCGGTGATCAACGGCTGAGCGCGGACCAATTCCGGGAAGGCCTGGCCCATCTTGTCGACCAGGGATGGCACGAGCCGGTACAACAGCGGGTCCTGGCATCCCATCAGGTGCGCATGGCGCATGGCCCGGCGCATGATGCGGCGCAGGACATAGCCGCGTCCTTCGTTCGACGGCAGAACGCCATCAGCGATCAGGAAGCTGGACGACCGCAGGTGGTCGGCAATGACCCGGTGCGACACGGCATGGCTGCCGTCGGCATCGACGTTGGACGCCGTGGCCGAGGCCATGATCAAGGCCCGCATCAGGTCGATTTCGTAGTTATCATGCGTGCCCTGCATGACGGCGGCGATACGCTCCAGCCCCATGCCGGTGTCGATCGACGGCTTCGGCAAGTTGACGCGTTCGTCCGCGGTCAGCTGCTCGAACTGCATGAACACAAGGTTCCAGATTTCGATGAAACGATCGCCGTCTTCGTCCGGGCTGCCCGGAGGGCCACCGGGGATGTGATCGCCGTGGTCGTAGAAGATTTCCGAGCAGGGACCGCAGGGACCGGTATCGCCCATGGCCCAGAAGTTATCCGACGTCGGGATGCGGATGATCTTTTCATCCGACAGGCCCCCGATCTTGCGCCACAGGGTCGCCGCGTCTTCGTCCGAAGTATGGACCGTGACCAGCAGCTTGTCCTTGGGCAGGCCGAATTCCTTGGTCACCAGGTTCCAGGCCAGCTCGATCGCCAGTTCCTTGAAATAGTCGCCAAACGAGAAGTTGCCGAGCATCTCGAAGAAGGTGTGATGCCGCGCCGTATGGCCGACGTTCTCCAGGTCGTTGTGCTTGCCCCCGGCGCGCACGCATTTCTGCGAGGTCACGGCGCGGGAATAATCGCGCGTCTCGTTTCCGGTGAACACGTTCTTGAACTGGACCATGCCTGCGTTGGTGAACATCAGGGTGGGATCGTTCAGCGGCACCAGCGGCGAGGAGCTGACGATCTGATGGCCGTTGGCGGCGAAATAGTCCAGGAAGGCCTGGCGAATGTCGTTGACGGTCTGCATGACTGATAATTTAAGCCCAGGGTTCAGGGGTTTAAAGGGGTGCTGTCAGGCGGCTTCGGCTCGAAGCGACGGTTTTACCGGCAAGCCGGGGACCTGTCCAGAAAGCTTGCGGGAATGCCTCCTCGCTCCCCATGTCGGAACCCGCAGAATAGCTCAGTCCCGCGCGCCGCATAAGGCCAATCGGATATAAAGAAACGGCCAAGGATTTCCCTATTCGGCCCGGTCGTGGGCGGGCAAAAAGAATGCGACCGGCGCGGGGGCACCGGTCGCGTCTTTTGTGGTGCTGGGGAGGCACCGAGGGGCCCGGCCCGCTGGGAACGGGCCGGTTGTGCGGCCTGGAGGGTAACAGGCCTTGGGATTCAGGAATTCAGAGGGACAGACGACCCGAAGGCCGGTTTCCCGGCGGCTTAGAACTCGTCAGCCGCCGAGGAACCTTCGTCTTCGCTATTGCCGTCCATGTCGCCGGGGCCGGTCATCATTTCCTCGGAAATCAGGCCCGCGTTATGGCGGATTTGATCTTCGATGATGCGGGCCTTTTCCGGGTTGTCGCGCAGGAACTGCTTGGCGTTTTCACGGCCCTGGCCAATGCGTTCGGAATTGAAGGAAAACCAGGAACCGGACTTCTCAACGATCCCGGCCTTGACGCCCAGATCGAGAATTTCGCCCATCTTGGACACGCCCTCGCCATACATGATGTCGAATTCGATCATCTTGAACGGGGGGGCCATCTTGTTCTTCACGACCTTGACGCGGGTCTGGTTGCCGACCACCTCGTCCCGGTCCTTGATCGCGCCGATACGG
>CAXGUG010000008.1:0-61869 GCA_964012715.1 uncultured Rhodospirillaceae bacterium
GCATCCTGTTCCGCGCCCAGCATTGCGGCATGAAGGAAAACGACATCATCCTGGGCGGTTTCGCCGAAGCCCGCATCGCGGGACTGGCCGATACCGACCTGGACGATTTCGAGGCTCTTTTGAAATTGCCGGACAACGACGTCTACGAATGGGTGTCGGGGCGCAGCGCGCCGCCGGCGGAGTTCGACACGCCGTTGCTGCGCATGATTCTGGCATTCAACGATCGCTGATTTGAGATGAGCAAGCATTGGTATTCGCCCGGCCTGCGCCGGGTATTCGGCGTCCCCGGCGGATCGGAAGCCCTGGTCCTGGCCGATGCGGCGCGGGCGGGGCAGCCGGTTCTGTTCGTGGCCCGCGACGACGTCCATATGGACCTGGCGGCCGAGGCGCTGGCCTTCATGGCGCCGGACCTCAAGGTGCTGACCTTTCCGGCATGGGATTGCTTGCCCTACGACCGGGTCTCGCCGAAGACCGATATCGTCGCCCGCCGCGTCGGCACGCTGACCGAACTGCGCCATAGCGCGGGCGCGAAGGGTGCGCCGCCGGTGGTGCTGACCACCGTTTCGGCGGTGCTGCAACGGGTGCCGCCGCGCGCTTATTTCGGCGATGCGGGCCTGAGCCTGAAGGTCGGCGACCGGATTTCCCAGGACAAGGTTCTGGAAGGCCTGGGCCACGCGTCTTACGCACGGGTCGAAACGGTCTACGAGCCGGGGGAATACGCCGTGCGCGGCGGGATCGTCGATATCTATCCCGCCGGGGCCGAGCGCCCTGTGCGCCTGGATTTCTTCGGTGACGAGCTGGAACAGGTGCGGTCGTTCGATCCGACGACCCAACGGTCCGAGGAAAAGCTCGACGGCTTTTCGATCCGCCGCGCCCTGGAAGCGCCCCTGGACGAAGCGGCGATCTCCAAATTCCGCTCCGGCTACCGTGTCGCCTTCAGCACCGGCGGCGACGACGATCCGCTGTATGAGAGTATTTCTGCGGGCCGCGCCCATCCGGGGATGGAGCATTGGTTGCCGCTGTTCCACGACGGACTGGAAACGCTGTTCGATTTTCTGCCGGAAAACGTGATCGTGGCTCTCGATCCGCAATCGGCCGAAGCGGCTGAAACGCGGCTGGCGACGATCGCCGACTACTATCAAGCCCGCGCCGAGATGGCCAATGCCCCGGCGGGCGCGATGAGCGGCGTGCCCTATCGCCCGCTGCCGCCGGAATCGCTGTATCTGAGTCCCGACGAATGGCATCAGATCGCCGGAAGCGTGAACGTGCGCGAGTTTTCGACCTTCGACGCCGCCGGAGATTGGCCCGACGCCATCGACCTGGGCGGCCTGCCGGGGCGCGATTTCGGCGATGCCCGGGCCCGACCGGACGCCGACGTGTTCAAGGAAGCGGCGGATTATATCCAGGCCCTGCTGACCGACGGACGGCGGGTCGTGATCGACACCTATTCCGAAGGGGCGCGGGTCCGCCTGATGACCGTCTTGGGCGAGCGTGGCGTGACCCTGCAGGCCGCCGACGATTGGGCTTCGGCCATTTCCGGCAAGGCGCAGGCGACGGCGGTTGTCCTGGGACTGCCGCGCGGCTTCCAATTGCCCGATAGGGTCACCCTGATCACCGAACAGGACATCCTGGGCGAGCGCGTGGTGCGCCGCCACCGGGTCAAGGTCCGGCCCGAAAACCTGATCGCCAGCGTTTCGGACATCAACGAGGGCGATCTGGTCGTCCATGCCGAACACGGGATCGGACGATACGAAGGATTGCAGGCCATCGACGTCGGCGGGGCCGCGCACGACTGCCTGATGCTGGTCTATGCCGGGGACGACAAACTGTTCATCCCGGTCGAAAACATCGAGGTCGTAACCCGCTACGGCGCCGAAGGCGGGCCGGGGCAGCTCGACCGCCTGGGCGGGGCTGCGTGGCAGGCGCGCAAGGCGCGGATGAAGCAGCGCATCCGCGACATGGCGGAACAGCTGATGCAGATCGCCGCCGCGCGCCTGTTGAAGGACGCGCCGCGCCTGGAAGGCCACCCGGGGGCCTATGACGAGTTTTGCGCCCGTTTCCCCTATGACGAGACCGAGGATCAGTTGCGGGCCATTCAGGAAACCCTGGACGATCTGGCCCAGGGCCGCCCGACCGACCGGCTGGTCTGCGGCGACGTCGGCTTCGGCAAGACCGAGGTCGCCTTGCGCGCCGCCTTCACCGCCGCCATGACCGGCAAGCAGGTCGCGGTCGTGGTGCCGACGACCCTGTTGGCGCGCCAGCATTTCAAGACGTTTCAGGAGCGGTTCGCCGGGTTCCCGGTCAAGGTCGCGCAGTTGTCGCGCCTGGTCACCGGCAAGGAAGTGACCAAGGTCAAGGAAGGCATGGCCAAGGGCGAGATCGACATCGTCGTCGGTACCCATGCGCTTCTGGCCAAGGACATCCGGTTCCGCGACCTGGGCCTGTTGATCATCGACGAGGAACAGCATTTCGGCGTGGCCCATAAGGAACGCCTGAAAGGCTTGAAGACGAACATCCACGTCCTGGTCCTCAGTGCCACGCCGATCCCGCGCACCTTGCAGATGGCCCTGACCGGCCTGCGCGAAATGAGCCTGATCGCGACCCCGCCGGTGGACCGTCTGGCGGTGCGGACCTTCGTCCTGCCGTTCGACCCGGTCATCATCCGCGAGGCCATGGTTCGCGAGCTGCACCGGGGCGGGCAGATTTATTACGTCTGTCCGCGCGTGTCAGACCTGGACAGCGTCGCCAATCAGGTCACGGAACTGGTGCCCGACGCCCGCATCGCCATGGCCCACGGCCAGATGAAGGCCAAGGACCTGGAAGACGTGTTCCAGGCTTTCGCCGACGGCGCTTATGACGTGCTGGTCTCGACCAACATTATCGAATCCGGCCTGGACCTGCCCCGGGTCAATACCATCATCATGCATCGGGCCGACCGCTTCGGCCTGTCGCAGCTGTATCAAATGCGCGGGCGCGTCGGACGTTCGAAAATCCGCGCCTATGCCTATTTGACCGTTCCGGCGCGGGGCAAGCTGACGCCGACCGCGGAAAAGCGGCTCGAGGTCATGCAGACCCTGGACACCCTGGGCGCGGGTTTCACCCTGGCCAGCCACGACATGGACATTCGCGGGGCCGGAAACCTGTTGGGCGAAGAACAATCGGGGCATATCAAGGAAGTCGGCGTCGAGTTGTACCAACGCATGCTGGAAGAGGCCGTGGCCGAGGCCAGGAGCGGCGGCGGACAGGACGCCGCCGATGAGGATTGGAGCCCACAGATTTCGCTCGGTACCGAAGTCCTCATTCCCGAGCACTATGTCGGCGATCTGAGCCTGCGCTTAGAATTGTATCGTCGGATTTCGCGCCTTGTCGGCGACGACGAAATGGAGGACCTGGAGGTCGAGTTGATCGACCGGTTCGGCCCGATCCCCGAAAGCCTACGCAACTTGTTGGATTTGGTGCGGCTCAAGGGTTCGTGCCGCCGGGCGGGGATCGCCAAGGTCGATGCCGGGCCGCGCGGCGCCACGGTGCAGTTCCGGGGCGACGATTTCGCCGACCCGATGGGCCTGGTGCAATGGATCACGATGCAGAAGGGCAAGGCCAAGCTGCGCCCCGATCACAAACTGATCTATGTCGGCGATTGGCCGGACAAGGAACGCCGGACCAAGGGCGTGCGCTATCTGGTCACCCAGTTGGCGTCTATCGCGGGCAAGGCGGCGGCTTAAGACTTTCTACTAGTAGGGTATTAGTGAACAACCTGCGTCTTGCCCTGGGGCATGACAACCGGCTCGCCGATGGTCAGATCCAGGCCCCATTCGGCCCGTTGCACCGTGGTCGAGACCATGTGGCAGAAGCCGTGCAGCAGCTTTTTATCCAGGGTCACGGTGATGTTCATCTTGTCCCCGGTCTGAAAGCCCAGGACCAGCTTCTTGCCGTCCCAGGGTTTGACCTTGGCCCCGGTGACGATCTTGGGGCCGCTGTTGGCCGTCAGATTGACCGTGTCTTCATCATGGCCGCGTGAAAAATCCGCTTCCTGAACTGCCGCCTGGTGCTCCATGCCCAGAACCGCGTCGCGGACCTTGTCCGACACCGGCGCGGCGGACGCCGATGCGGCGGGGGCAGGGGGCGCGTCACCCGATGACGGGGCGGGGGATGGTGCCGCAGGCTGCTGGCGCAGGCCGGTGAGGTCCGTCGTCTGCGCCAACTGTCCGCCCAGCGCGGGCCAGAGCGTGGCGATGAAGCGCCGGGTCAGCCATAGGCGATATTCGGTTTTCTCGCTGGTGGCGATACGCAGCATCATACGGTCTTCGGTCGGCACGTAGGTGACCGTCATTTGATGAAGGCGGGTACTCACGTTCAGGCGGCTGCCGCGGCGGCGGCGTCGAGCATGCGGGCCAGGATCTGCGGCTCCTGCGCGCCGGAAATGACCATCGGACCATCGAACACGAACGACGGCACGCCGTTGACGCCCAGGCGATGGGCGCGGGCGTTGTCCTGGGTCACGGTATCCATGTCCTGATCGCTGGCCAAGTAGCGGGCAAGGTCGCCGCGTTCCAGCCCGTGGGCCGCGCCGATGGTCAACAGAACCTCGGGTTCGCCGATGTCCTGGCCGTGCACAAAGTAGGCGACGAACAGGGCTTCGACGATCGGATCGGCCGTGCCGTGACGGGCGGCGAACTTCACCAAGCGATGAGAATCGACGGAATTGGGCGTCTTCTGAATGCGGTCGAAGGCGAAATCGATCTCGACCGATTGGCCCGCTTCGCCGATCGCGCCATAGATGCGCCGGACCCGCGTTTCGGAGCCGAATTTCTTGATCAGGTAGGCCGTGCGGTCGACGCCGTCCGGCGGCAACTCCGGATTGAGTAGAAACGGCCGCCAATGGGTGGTGACCTTCAGGTTCGGGCGCATGGCCAGGGCCTGGTCCAACCGGCGCTTGCCGATGTAA
The DNA here is from genome assembly GCA_964012715.1 of uncultured Rhodospirillaceae bacterium. GTDB lineage: Bacteria > Pseudomonadota > Alphaproteobacteria > Rhodospirillales > Casp-alpha2 > UBA1479. Next base: position 4,946 of record CAXGUG010000008.1, read on the forward strand.
CACCAGGGGCAGACGGTATCGTAGATGATTTCGATGTCCACGCGGGGCGCCTCGAGCCGTGATCTTTGCGCAAAGTATAAGGGGGCGGCACTTTCGTGCACACCCCCTTGATGCTTGGCGTTACGCCCGTCCGGTCAGTGGCTGAACCGGGGCTTACGCTGGTAAAGAGCCCGGTTGAACGCCGCCCATTCCGGCGGGGAATACGGATATTGCGATTTTTCAGCGGCCTTCTTCGGACGGCCGAAGATGTAGCCGCGGAACAGGATCAGATGAGAAAGCATCGGAGTGCCTCCTTTCAAAAACGAAGTGTCGCGAAGCAGTGAATCGCTTGATCTGGAATATACGCACAATGTGCGGAGTAATCCAGAAAAATGCGCACAGAGTGCGGTCACGAGCCCGTGAATTTAAAAGGTCTAATCCTTTTCTCGCCTAGGATTGGCTAATATCCGCGCAACCGAGAACGATCCGGGCCGACCAAAATAAATTTGTATAGATGAGCGGATCAAGTTGTTGTGGGGCTTTGACGCGACATGACCGCTAGAATGCAGGGCATCGGCTCCTCAATTCGAAGCAAGCTCCGGGATGACGGCGGGGATTGAATGCGGCTCGTTCGCGGCCTCGGCGATCAGGAAGGCCAGAAACGTATCGATTAAGGGGGATTGTGTGGTGCTTCGCCGAAGAACCCCAATCTCCCGGTGAGGGGCGTTTTCGCCGAGGCGAAAGACCTTCACGTCTTCGGCTGCGTCGCCCAAGTCCGAATCAGGAATGATCGAAGCGCCCATACCGCGTCCAACGAAGGACACGATCGTCTCGAAATAGTTCATGAAAATAGAATCGTGCGGGGCGATGTTCTCGCGCGATAGAAAATCGTCGATCTTCGCCGCAGTCGGGGTTCCCGGCTCATAGCGAATCATCGGGTATTGCATCAGGGCAACGCGCCAGTCCGTCGCCCCCGTCATGGCCGGCGCCACGACGACGTATTCCTTCTTCAACAAGGGGCACCAATCGATTTCAGGCGGGACGCCAGCCTGCGGCAAAATCGTAATCGCCAGGTCCAGTTTCTCCCGCGATACCCGTGCCAATAGCCCTTCGTCCGTGCCGTCTTCGCCACGAAACAGGCGAACTTTTACCTTTGGATGTTCTCTGCAGAACGCCTCCATCGCCCGGGTGAGCAGTCCGCTGTACATCGATGTGATGCTGCCGACCCTGATGCTCCCGCGCAGTTGTCCCGCCGCGGCTGGGGTTCGCATCTGCTCCGCCAAGTTCAGAATCTGTTCCGCGATGGGGAGAATTTCTTCGCCGGCGGCGTTCAGGCTGACGGATCGCCGGGTGCGATAGAACAGCCGCTGCCCGACATAGCTCTCAAGCCGTTTGATCTGATCGCTGACGGCAGACTGGGTCAATCCCAGGCGGTTTCCCGCTTCGGTGAAGGTGCCGACCCGACAGGCCGTCACGAATGTCTGAAGTTCTCGGAACATATGGGTGTGTGTCGTTTTTCTTATTTAGTTTCTGTGCATTAGGAGCTTCTTAGGTCAGGGCATTATCACTCCGAGTATCGATCTTTTCAATGCTCAGCAGGCGGATTATCTGTTTTCGGATTTGATGTCCCCATGCCTAAATCCCGCAAACTCACATCCATCGATCCGAAGGGTGCGAACCTAAAGGCGCTTTCCATCGCGACAGATTGTGTCTCGTGGGGGCGTGAATTTTTATGCCTGGGCCAGGCAAACGAATGTCTGTCCCTTGGGCTAGTAGCAGGAGAGTAAGCCAAATGAGCAAGGTGCCTTCATCGTATTTCACGTTCCTTCGCCTTGGGGGCTTGCTCTTGCTGGCGACCGTCGGTCTCGGCTTCGCGTCATCTCCCGCCGTCGCAACCACCTATCAGACCCAGGCGTTCTATACCGGCCACGCAATCTGTGGGTCGGCCGACCTGCGGACGGGTAAATTGCTGCCTGCGTGCGGCTATTCAAAAGCCACCAAAATCGGCAAAGCCGTGGGTAAGTGTCCTTCCGGGTCGTTCTTCGATATCGGCAAATGGGCTTGTTATTCCTGCCCCAGTGGTTTCAAGCGGACGGCCAATGCGGTCGATACGCAGGTCGCCTGCGTCAAGGACATCCCGGACGAGCGCAAGAGCGCTATCTACGTCAGCCAGCACAAATCCTGCCCGTCGGGAAGCTTTGGCGACCCGCGCAACGGCGGCGAATGCTGGAAGTGTCCGTCGGGCTATGGGCGCACCATGTCATCGGTGGATGCCTGGGACGCTTGCGGCGCCGCGTTCAAGCAGGCCCGTCGCGCCGAGTTCGTCGACCGTGCCTGCCCGGAAGGGACCTTCGGCGACCCCAATGGCAAATGTTACAAATGCCCGGACGGCTTCAATCGCACGGCCTCGGCGGTGACGGCGAACGATGCCTGTATTCGCACGGAGCTTTTGAAGCCTGCCGAGCAGAAGGCGGCATTGACCTGTAAGGAAGGCGAGCACTTCGACCTGATCGACGGAGGAACCTGTTGGTCCTGTCCTCAGGGGTCGACGCGCTCGCTGTCCAACGTCAAAGCCAATGATGCCTGTGAATACGAAGAAATGCGCTGGGAGCCCACCAAGCGCGCGACCAATGGTCTGTTCGCTTTGCCGGGCGGTGCTGAAGTCGCTGCGCAGGTCATCGCGCAGCGGACGCGCATCGATTCCGTACTTGCCAAGCTTTCAGATTCCAACAGTCAGACCGATCGCGAGGTCGCGGCGAAGGGGTGGGAATTGGTCAATGCGACCCCGGGTGATTCCGCCGTTCTGAAGGCTGCCGTGTACGACCACGTTTTCCACATCATCAAGAACGGCGCCAAGACCAAGGCGGAAAAGGACCTGCTGGCCTATTACGCCGCCTATGTTCAGCAGTCGCGCCAGCTTGCCGCCTATGAAATGCAGGGGGCCTGGAAAAGCTGGAAGCTTGGGCAGGACATCAAAAAGGGCCAACGCAACGGCACCAACTTGATGAACACCTTCGACTACGGCGTTGCGCCGCCGGACATGAAGTCGCTGGTTGCAGGGGCCATGGAAATGGGCCCGTCGGCGGCGATCATTCTGGCCACGGTGGCCATGCATGCCGCGGAAACGTCGTCCGCGGCCTTGGCCAACGTCAGTGCAACAGTGGCGACCGCGATCCGGCCGTACACCTGGCATCAGGCGATCGCCCGGATCAATGCCAAGATTGCGCAGGGCGCGATCCAATTGGGGTCGCGGTCGGCGGCTAGCACCGCCGGTGCGGCCATGTCGTCTGCCATGACGGGACCGGCGGCGATCCTGTCCGCCATGGCGATTATCGGCACCATCTCGACCGAGCAGTTCCTGGCCCAGGTTAAGGAAGAATCGGTCATCAATGACGCGGTGGAAACCGCCAAAAAGCCGGTCGACCTGCGCCGTCTGATCATGACGGAGGAGGGCCGTACGGAAGCCCTGACCAACTGGGTGATGATGACCGAAAAGCCGATCGAGCCGCATCCCATCCTGTGGAAGAAGATGTTGATGGAAGCGGGTGTGGGGGCGTCCGTGCCGCCGGTCGTGCTTGAAGGCAATAAGGTCGAGATCGATATGTCGGCTTCATCGATCAAATGGCAGCGTCTCAAGGGGGCTGCCCGCGACGTCGCGATCGGCGATGACGGTATGCGGTTCCATGTCGAAATGGCCAAGGGTGCGATCAAGCTGGCGGCTAAAGGGCAGGACTGGCGTGCACTGCCGGGGGCTGCAACGCGGATCGCGGTCAGCGGCCAACTGGCTTGGGTCGTCAACAGCGCGGGCCATATCTTCCGTTGGCAGAACGGCAAGTGGGTTCGGGTCAACGGCCCGGTCGCCACGGACATCGCCGCCGGCGCGAGCGACAAGGACGTGTGGATCCTGGGTGGAAACGGCAAGGCCGTCGACCAGGGGGTCTATCGCTTCAACGGAACCGGTTGGCAACAGATCGCGGGGGCGGGCGCGCGCATCGCCATTGCCGATACATCTCCCTGGGTCGTCAATTCCAAGGGTGAGGTCTGGTTCATGCAGAACGATAAGTGGGCGAAAGACAAAGCCGCCCCCAAGGCCGTCGACATTGGCGCCAGTAAGGCCGGGGTATGGCTTGTCGGCGGTCCTGAAAGCAAAGGCAATTTCGGCATCTATAAGCTGGATGGCGGGAAGTGGGTTCGTCAATCGGGCGCGGCGACGAATATCGCTGTCGGGCCGGACGGACTCCCCCTGGTGTCCAATGCAACCGGCGAAATTTTCGTAATGGAACGTTAGGTGGCGGCGGGTGCCGCGGTCACTTGGGTGGCCGCGGTGCCGGGAAGAGGTGTCCTTTGGAAATTCGAACCAAATCCATGGCCTATCTTTTCGACCGTGAAATTTATTCGCCGAAGAAGAGGCGTAGACCGAGGGCCGGCCTCGCGGGTCTGACGAACATCCACAGCGCTGAAGTTGTCGATGATGGCTGTCGCGACTATGCCGCCTTGAGTGCTGACACCTTCAGCGAGGCGCCCCTTTGGCACATGACCTTCGGCGCGACGGCGGGGCTTCTCGACACCTTTGTCCACGACGAAGATTGCCTCGTGATGTTTATCCTGACCGGTGGGACTGCGGCGGTCAGGCACAAAGGTCGAGAGATCGACCTGTCGCCGGAGGTCGGGCTGATCAGGGACCCGCGCCTTCCACTTGTCGTTCGGCAAGAAGACTTCACGAGTTTCGTCGTCCCATTGTCGATCTCGAGCATGAAACGGCATGCTTCGGCTTTGTTCGGCAAAAACTTCGGCGAAATGGATATCGCCTTCGCCCCCTCATTGGATATGACGTCGCCGGAAGGGCAGCATCTGCGGCAAACCGTGTTTTATATCGCGGACGCATTGGACGGTCCGCTGCGTGAGGCGCAGAACCCGATCGTGCTGGGTGGGCTGAGGGACCTTCTACTGACGAATGTCCTGTCGCTGCTTCCCAATTCCTATTCTGAACTGTCGAACTGTCGGCCGTCGGCAGAGGTCTTGCCGTATCACGTCAAGCGCGCGCGGGACTACATTCATGCCAATGCGGCAGACGCGATCACGCTAGAGATGTTGGCAAATAATGCCCGTTGCAGCCACCGCACGCTCCAGGTCGCATTTAACGAAGCGTTCGGGATGTCGCCGCTCGCCTATGTCCGCTTCGTGCGGCTAAACTTCGTCCATGATGATTTGCGCCTGGCGGACGATCAGGTAACCGTTCGCGATGTCGCCCTAAAGTGGGGGTTCACCCATCTGGGGTGGTTTTCCAAATGCTATCTCGAGCAATTCGGCATCTTGCCGTCGCAGACTCTGCGGGCCCGTATCTGACGTCACGCCGCCTAGCTATACGGTGAAGCCGTCCGGAAGCAAAACCCGGCGGATGGCGATCAATTGGCGGATGGGGTGGGATTCGAACCCACGAAGGGCGTTAACCCTTGCTGGTTTTCAAGACCAGTGCCTTCAACCGCTCGGCCACCCATCCTGCATTTGGATACGGGGCAATGTCTCTCGTGTTCGCGCCCGACTGTCAAGTGGTTGAAAGGGCAGGGCGAAACAGGCCGACTTTAGAACAGTTGGCTGAGGCTTTGCTGGATCAAATAGACGAAAAGAACGGCGGATGAAGCGCCACCGCAAAGAATACCAAGCGTGCTGCCGATTACCTTGGTCGAACGATCCGTCATGGTTCCTTGACCTCCACTGCCTGTCGTCTTCTACGACGAGGTTTACGTCCATATTCATGATCTCTAATTGATGGGCCGAAATCAGTGACAAGGGTCACAAAATAGACTGAAGGCCAAAAAAACGGCCGTCTTCCGCCGGGACCCATAGACGGCGCGGAATGTCAAGAAGGGCTTGCCAAAAATTGCTCAGGTTGCTAATATCCAGCTGTAATACGTGCGAAGTGTTTTCATCGCACGAGTTGTGGGTTCAGAAAGGACCTTGTTGAGATGTTTGGTTCGGCACAGAACGCGCCGGTAACGAGTGCAGCACTTACTGCCCTTAATTTGGCAGTTGTGCGGCAGGTCGTCTTTAAGCACGCCGCAGCGCAAATTTCCGAACGTAGAGACGATGCGACCGAAACCGTCGTTCAGACGGCGGAGGAAAACCGCAATCGCAACGAAGTCGTTGGTGACGTCATCGAAAGCAAGATGACGGACAACTTCAGCAACAACGACCCGTCCAAATTCGGTAAGCCGGAAAACGAATTCAAATCACCTGACTTTTCCTCGGGAAGCGGAAAGACGTTGGATATCAGCGTGTAATCCTGCCTGACTGTTCGTGTGCAAGGGGCCGCAGGGCTCTTTTTTTATGCCTGGATTTCGCCGGGTCATTTGCGGATTGCCGCGCCACCTTTGTGGGAAACGCGTGCCATTACTGAAACCATCGGCTAAAACGCGGGAATGTATTTCGCCCTGTCTAAAATCCTTTGGTTCGCGATGAAGCCGTCGATGCTCCTGTTTCTGGGCATGACGGTCGGTCTGATCCTGGTTCTGACGCGCCGGTTCAGACGCAGCGGGCTATGGTTGTTCGGAACGACATTCCTTTGTCTGTGGGCCGTGACCGTTATTCCCGTCGGCGAAATGCTGGTCCGGGATCTGGAAGAGCGCTTTCCCCAACAAACCACCGTGCCGGAAGAGATCGGCGGAATCATCGTGCTTGGTGGGTCCATCGACCCGCTGATGTCCCGTGCCCGCGGGCAGATCGCCGTCGACAGCAGCGTCGAACGGTTGTTGTTTCTGGCGATCCTTGCCGACACCCGTCCGGGGGTGCCGCTCGTTTTCACCGGCGGTTCCGGCCACCTGTTCGACCAGGACGCCAAGGAAGGCCACTTCTTCGAGCGTTTGGCCAAGATGCTGCGCTTGGACATGTCGCGCGTGATCGTCGAATCCGAATCGCGGAATACCATGGAAAACGCGATTTTTTCGAAGAAGCTGGTCACGATCGATCCCGATCGGCCTTGGGTACTTATTACCTCGGCACGGCATATGCCGCGCGCCGTCGGCCTGTTCCGCAAGGAAGGCTGGCCTGTGTTTCCGTATCCGGTGGATTTTTTGACCTTACCGGCCCGGGGGTGGAGCCTGCGGCTTGAGAATCTCGGCGGGCAATCGATGCTCGATGCGGCAATGCACGAGTTCGTCGGAATGGGCGTCGGGTACCTGTTGGGCCGCAGCGATACGCTCTATCCGGCCCCGAAACAGCCGTAACGGGTTCGTGACCGGGCGGGGCCTTGCGGCCTTGCGGTGCCTATGGCACAAGGCGAAGAGACGTCTCGGACCCTTGAGGATCATGCGGAAATCAAAGTTTTGGCTCGCGGCGCCGTTGGCTTGCGCCCTTTGGATCGGTAGTTCAACAGCGTGGGGCGCGACCGCGCAGGGCGATCCCGTGCCGGTGCCCAGTGCGACGGAGTTCCAAACCTGGCTTGGTGAGTTCAAGGCCACGGCCAAGGCGCGGGGGATTTCCGCCGGGACCTTGGACAAGGTGCTGGCCGGAGTATCCTACATTCCGCGGGTAATCGAACTGGACCGCCGCCAACCGGAATTCACGACGACATTCTGGCAATACCTGGAAAAGCGGGTATCGCAAAGCCGGATCGACCGGGGCAAGGCGATGCTGAAGAAGCATGCTACCCTACTGAAAAAGGTAGAGGCGCTATATGGCGTGCCGCCGCGTTTCCTGGTCGCTTTCTGGGGACTGGAAAGCAATTTCGGCGACTATACCGGCAAATTCCCGCTGATTGATTCCCTGGCGACCCTGGCCTACGACCCGCGCCGGTCCAAGTTCTTCTCCGAACAGCTGCTGGCAGCCCTGGAAATCATCGACCGGGGGGATATCGCATCGGACGTCAAGGCGTCTTGGGCCGGTGCCATGGGGAACACCCAGTTCATCCCCACGACCTACCGCGCCTATGCCATTGACTTCGATGGGGACGGAAAGCGCGATCTTTGGGGATCGCTGCCTGACGTATTCGCGTCCTCGGCCCATTACCTGTCGAAGGCCGGTTGGCAGCGCGAGGAAACCTGGGGGCGGGAAGTGCGCCTGCCCAAGGGATTCGATTTTGGTTTAAGTGGCCTTTCCAACCATTTGAAATTAAAGGAATGGCAGGCTAAGGGTGTCCGCCGTGCCGATGGCCGTGATCTGCCGGTCGCAGATATTTCGGCGGCGCTAGTGCTCCCGGCTGGGGCCAACGGGCCGGCGTTCTTGGTCTACAAGAATTTCGAGATCATTCTGGTTTGGAACCGCTCGATCCTCTACGCGGTCGCGGTCGGGCACTTGGCCGACCGACTGATCGGCGCGGCGCCGTTGGTCGCGAAAAAACCTTTGAATGACAAGGCCTTGTCACGTTCCGACATGAAGGAAATCCAACGCCTTTTAGGTCAGAAGGGGTTCGATGCCGGCCCTGCTGACGGGATTGCCGGGTCGAAGACGCGAAATGCGATCAAGGCATACCAGCGAAAAGCCGGGCTGCCGCCGGACGGTTTCGCCGATGCGGGATTGCTTGTCCACTTGCAGGGTAAGGGCGGTTGACGGTCGTGGTTGCCGGACTGAGGTGTCTCGACTACACTAAATACAGGCCTTTTTTTATAACTTTTCTACTACATTTCTGGTGATAGGGGGCGGCGCCATGGCTTGGCGTAATAGGATCAATGGGCTGATCTTGATCGCATTCGCCGTGTTGGTGTCGGGCTGCGCCGAAACGCAGTTTCTGATTTCCGGCACTAAGCGCCTTCAAGGGGCTGCAGCCGGATCCGGAAATTACAAAATCGGCAATCCCTATCAAATCTCGGGAACCTGGTACTACCCGGCCGAGGAATGGGACTACGACGAAACCGGGATTGCATCCTGGTACGGTCCGAACTTCCACGGCAAAGACACGGCCAACGGTGAAACCTACGATATGAACGACCTGACGGCGGCGCATCGCACGCTGCCGATGCCGTCGATCGTGCGGGTGACGAATTTGGAAAACGGCCGCTCGCTGGTCCTGCGCGTCAATGATCGAGGGCCTTTCGCCAAAGGGCGGATCATCGATATTTCCCGCCGTGGCGCTCAGTTGCTGGGGTTCAAGGATCAAGGGACGGCGCGGGTCCGGGTGCAACTCCTGGCCGACCGGTCCCAGGCCCTTAAGGCGCAGATCCTGGGGCAGGAATCGATAGCCGAACACGGTAGCCCGATCCAGGTCGATAAATTGCCCAAGGCATCGGTCAGCGCGGAATCGTTGCCGCCGCCTCCGGGCGCTGCGGAATCCCCGCAGCAGGAAGCCGTCGCGGCCAGCCCGGTCGCCAAACCGGTCGAGGTTGAAGAAGCAGCTGTAAAAGCCCCGGCGGAGCCCGAGGTGACGACCGTGGCCGTCGGGCCGACCAATATCTTCGTGCAGGCGGGCGCCTTCACCGATTACCAGAATGCCTTGCGGACGCAGTTGATGGTTGGGCGCGTGTCCCCGGCGACGATTTCACACGTCCTGATCAACAATCGCGATTTTTATCGTGTACGTGTCGGGCCATTGGCGTCGGTCGACGCCGCCGACCAAGCCCTTGAGCAGGTCCAGTCACTGGGGTATCCAGGGGCCCGGATCATCATCGACGGCAAGGGGGCCGGTTCCTGACCGCATATTTCCGCCCCAATTGACTGGTTCTAATCGGGGCCGCGGGCCAAAGGCCGGGACAATCACGGAAGCAGAAGGGCGCTCGTCGTTTCGGGCGCGAATTGGAATGACCACGAAAAACCTCGCCAAAGCCGACATTCATACCAATACCGCAAAGGCGTTGGCCTTTGGGGCGCTCGTGTTCGCCGCCATGGCGGTCGCGCCCCGGCCCGCAACGGCGATGGACACCATCGCTCGCGAGGCGATCCTGCTCGATGCCAAGACAGGTGCGGTGTTGTTCAACAAGGACGCCGACAACCTGATGCCGCCGGCGTCGATGAGCAAGCTGATGACGATCTACCTGATCTTCGAGCGGCTCAAGCAAGGCAGCCTGTCTCTTGAGGACGAGTTCGTGGTCAGCGAGAACGCCTGGCGCAAGGGCAATTGGGCCAGCGGCGGATCGACCATGTTCCTGGAGCCGGGGCAGCGGGTCCGCGTCGAAGACCTGATCCAGGGCATTATCGTTCAATCCGGCAATGACGCCTGCGTCGTTGTTGCGGAATCCCTGGCCGGTAGTGAAGACGCCTTTGCCGAATTGATGACCGAAAAGGGCAAAGAAATCGGCCTGACCAACAGCACGTTCCGCAATGCCTCGGGCTGGCCCCATCCGGAACACCGGATGACCGCACACGATTTGGCGGTCCTGGCGCGGCGCACGATCAACGATTTTCCCGAGTACTATCACTATTATTCGGAACGCCAGTTCACCTACAACAATCACACCCAGCATAACCGCAATGAGCTTCTCGGCCGCGTTCCCGGCGCCGATGGCCTGAAGACCGGCCATACGCAAAACGCCGGATACGGCCTGACGGCCTCGGCGGAACGCAACGGGCGGCGTTTGATCCTGGTCGTCAACGGGCTGGAGAGCAAAAAAGCGCGTCGCGAAGAGCCGCAACGCCTGATGGAGTGGGGCTTCCGCGAGTTCAAGAACTACGCCCTGTTCAAGGCTGGCGAAGAAGTCGACAAGGTCGATATCTGGCTCGGCACCAAGACCCAGGTGCCTTTGATCGTCACCGACGAGATGACCTTGACCCTGCCGCGCAAGGAACGGTCGGGGATGAAGGCCTCGGTCGAATTCCAAAGCCCGGTCCCCGCACCAGTGAAGAAAGGCGACCGTCTAGGAACCTTGACCCTGACGTTCCCGGAGCGCGAAGCCATGGAAGTGCCCTTGGTCGCCGGTGACGGCGCCGAGCGCCTGGGCCTTTTCGGTAGGGTGATGAGCGCCCTGCGGTCTATTATCCTGGGCGTTTCCGGTTAAGCCAAACCACCAGTAAGCGGGGTTCCGGCAAGTGGCCAAGGGTAAATTCATCACGTTCGAAGGCGGCGAGGGCGGCGGAAAGTCGACCCAATTGGGGCTATTGGCAAAAGCCTTGGAAGACGCCGGGATCGACGTCATGACAACCCGCGAGCCTGGCGGCACCCCTGGAGCCGAGGAAATTCGCGAGCTTCTGGTCAATGGAACAACGGATCGCTGGCCGCCATTGGCCGAAGTTCTGCTGCATTTCGCGGCCCGGGTCGATCATGTCGAGAAAGCTATCCAGCCCGCGCTTGAAAGCGGTACCTGGGTGCTCTGCGACCGTTTCACCGACTCCACCATGGCCTATCAGGGCGCCGGTCACGGCCTCGGCTTTGATCGTATTCAATCGCTGAAGGCGGACATTTTGGGCGATTTCGCCCCGGACCTGACCTTCGTTCTAGATATTCCGGTCGAGGAAGGCCTAGCCCGCGCCTTTGGCCGCGCCGGGCCCGAGGACAGCCCAGAGGATCGTTACGAGCGCATGGACCTGGGTTTTCACACCCGTATCCGCGCGACCTTCCTGTCGATTGCCGAGGAAGAACCCGAGCGCTGCGTCATCGTCGATGCCTCGGGAAGCGTCGATGACGTGCAGCGCGACATCTGCGCCGCCGTGTCCCACCGCCTGGGCGCTGATTTGAGAGCGGCAGGCCGTGAATGAGCGATGACGACGAAGACGGCGGCCTGACCCCGCGCAATAACCCGGAATTGATCGGTCATCTGGAGGCTGAAACCAGCCTTCGTACGGCGCTAGAGGCTCAGCGTCTTGCCCATGCTTGGCTGGTTACCGGGCCGAAAGGGATCGGCAAAGCCACATTGGCGCATCGCTTCGCCCGCTATGTCTTGGCCTACGGTGCCGCGGCGGCGAAGGCCGAGGATGCCGGCCCAAGCCTGTTCGGCGATGCGCCCGAGCCTGCCGCGCCGCAGGGCGGGGAGGGGCCGGGACTTTATGTATCCCCCGAACACCCGGTGTTTCGGCGCACCGTTTCCGGCAGCCACGCGGATCTGATGGTCATCGAGCGGGCGGTGGACGAGAAAACCGGCCGTCTGAAAGGCCAAATCCCCGTCGATGCCATCCGCTCGGTCAAAAGCTTCCTCAGCCTGACTGCGGGCGAGGGCGCTTGGCGCGTGGTCATCATCGACAGCGCCGACGACATGAACCGCAACGCCGCCAATGCCTTGCTCAAGGTATTGGAAGAACCGCCGCCACAGGCCTTGGTGATCCTGGTGTCGCACAATCCGGGTAGCTTGCTGCCGACGATCCGCTCGCGCTGTCGGCGCTTGAGCCTGCGCCCGCCCGCGGTCGAGGACGTGGCAAGGCTTTTGGCGCGCCGGGATCCGGGCTTGGCCCCGGCCGAGGCGACGCGCCTGGCCGAAGTCGCCGAGGGCAGCATCGGCTATGCGCTGGAGCTGGGAGAACAGGGCGGCCTTGCCATGCTGGACGAGGTGTCGAGCCTGTTATCCCGCCTGCCGGATGGCCTGCCGGTCAAGGAATTGCACGATTTCGCCGGGCGTATGGGCGGGGCCGGAAAAGAGGCCGAATTCGAGGCCTTCGCCAAAACCCTGCGCTGGTGGCTGGAACGTCTGATCATCGCCGGAGGCGGCGGGCCGCTGCCGGGGATCATCGATGCCCAGGTCGCCGAACGGCTGAACGCCATGGCGAGCCTTGATCGCTGGCTGGAGGTATGGGAAAAGGTGTCGCGCCTGCTTGCCGCAACGACCGCCGTCAATTTGGACCGCAAGCAGGTGGTCCTGAACGCGTTCATCACTGCCGAAGCGGCGGTTCGGCGATAACGCGGCGGACGTTTCGCCCAACGACCCAGTGCCATTGGAACCCTACATGTCGGCCAAGCCCTATTACCTGACCACGCCCATCTATTACGTCAACGACGCGCCGCACATCGGCCATGCTTACACGACGCTGGCCTGCGACGTGCTGGCGCGCTTCAAGCGGCTGGACGGCTATGACGTAAAGTTCCTGACCGGCACCGACGAACATGGGCAGAAGGTCGAGAAATCGGCCCAGGCCAAGGGCATCGACCCGCAAAGCTTCGCCGACCAGGTGTCGCAGAACTTCCGCCATCTGGCCGAGTTCATGAACTTCAGCAACGACGACTTCATCCGAACCACCGAGCCGCGCCACGCCGCCGCCTGTCAGGCGATCTGGAAGCGCATGGCCGACGCGGGCGATATCTATCTGGACAACTACGGCGGCTGGTACGCGGTCCGGGACGAAGCTTTCTACGCCGAGGGCGAACTGACCAAGAAGCCCGACGGAACGCGCGTGGCGCCGACCGGCGCGGAAGTCGAATGGGTCGAGGAGCCGAGCTATTTCTTCCGCCTGTCGGCCTGGGAAGACAAGCTGCTGGCCTTCTACGACGCCAATCCCGACTTCATCGCCCCGCAAAGCCGCCGCAACGAGGTCATCAGCTTCGTCAAAGGCGGCTTGCAGGATCTGTCCGTGTCGCGCACCACGTTCAAATGGGGCATTCCGGTGCCGGGCGACGATACACATATCTTCTATGTCTGGCTCGACGCTTTGACCAACTACATCTCGGCCCTGGGTTTCCCCGACGAAAGCGGCGATTACGCCAAGTTCTGGCCCGCCGACCTGCATATGGTGGGCAAGGATATCCTGCGCTTTCACACGGTCTACTGGCCGGCCTTCCTGATGGCCGCCGGGCTGGAACCGCCGAAGCGCGTGTTCGCCCACGGCTGGTGGACCAACGAGGGGCAGAAGATCTCCAAATCCCTGGGCAACGTCATCGATCCCATTGAATTGGTTGAGAAATACGGCCTGGATCAGGTGCGGTTCTTCCTGCTGCGCGAGGTTCCGTTCGGCAACGACGGCGATTTCTCGCATACCGCTATGGTCAACCGCATGAACGGCGAATTGGCCAACGATTACGGCAACCTGGCGCAGCGCGTTCTGTCGATGATCGCCAAGAACTGCGACGGTCAGGTGCCTCAGCCGGGCGATTTCACCGACGAAGACCGGGCGTTGCTCGACCCGGCGGCGGCCTTGCTCGGCCAGGTCCGCGATGCTTTGGATCGTCAGGCATTCCACGAAGCCCTGGAAACGATCTGGGTCGTGATCCGCGCCGCCAACGGCTACGTAGACCACCAGGCTCCGTGGAAGCTACGTAAGGACGACCCGGACCGTATGGCGACGGTGCTTTACGTGCTGGCCGAAACGATCCGCCGTCTGGCGCTGCTGACCCAGCCGTTCATGCCGGAAACCTCGGCCAAGCTGCTCGACCAGCTCGCCGTGGCCGACGATGCCCGCGATCTGACGCATCTCGCCGATGGTGTGGCCCTCACGCCGGGCACGGAATTGCCGAAGCCGCAGGGTGTGTTCCCGCGCTTCCAGGACGACGAAGCAGGGGCCTCGTAAAGCCATGGACGGCGCCGCGCATCCTTTTCTGGTCGATAGCCACTGCCATCTGGATTTCCCGGATTTCGGCGAGGAACTGGACGCCGTGGTGGCGCGCGCGGTCGATGCCGGCGTGGCCTATATGGTCACGATCTCGACCCATCTGTCGAAGTTCGATCAGGTCAAGGCCGTGGCCGAACGCTTTCCCAACGTGTTCTGCACCGTCGGCATTCACCCGCATCAGGCGGCGACGGAACGCCTGACCACGGCCGAGGAGCTGACGGATCTGGCCCAGCATCCCAAAGTCGTCGGGATCGGCGAAACGGGGCTGGATTTCTATTACGAGCGCAGCCCCCGCGACATCCAGGAAGCGCAGTTCCGCGCCCATATTCGGGCCGCGCGGATCACCGGCCTGCCGCTGATCGTCCATACCCGCGATGCCGATGACGACACGCTGCGCGTGATGGACGAGGAATACCGCTACGGCGGGCCGTTTCCGGGCCTGATCCATTGCTTTTCCGCGACCCGCGAGGTCGCCGAGAAGGCCGTGGAGATGGGCCTCTACATCTCCATTTCCGGGATCGTGACCTTCAAAAACGCCGAAGACCTGCGGGAAACGGTCAAGGACGTGCCGCTCGACCGCCTGTTGGTCGAAACGGACTCGCCCTTCCTGGCCCCCATTCCCAACCGGGGCAAGCGCAACGAGCCGGCCTTTACCGCCCTGACCGCCGCAAAAGTGGCGGAAATCAAGGGTATTTCAAACGACGAGTTGGCCCGCCAGACGACCCGCAACTTCTTCACCCTGTTCGCCAAGGCCGCCGCGGCGGTGGGCGAGGCGGGGTAGGGAGCACCACGCCGTGAAGGTCACCATCCTAGGCTCCGGTGCCTCCAGCGGCGTGCCGTCAATCGAAGGTGGGTGGGGCGATTGTGACCCCGAAAATCCCAAAAATCGGCGCACGCGCCCTTCCTTGCTGATCGAACGCGACGGCAAGAAACTGTTGATCGACACGGCGCCGGATTTTCGCGAACAGATGCTGCGCACCGGTGTGCGCCACCTGGACGGGATTATTCTGACCCATGGCCATGCCGATCATCTGCATGGGATCGATGACGTTCGCAGCATTAACCGCGCTATGAACGCCGCCATCGACCTGTGGGCTGATGAGGAAACGCTGCAGGCCGTGTCAGAGCGCTTCGCCTATGTCGTGGCGCCACTGCGCGAAGGCTCGGGAACTTTTTACAAGCCGACCCTGGTCCCGCACGCGTTTCCGAGCAGCAGGCCGTTTTCGGTCGCCGGGATCGATATTCAATGCTTCGAACAGGACCATGGGTTCTCGACAACGCATGGCCTGCGGTTCGGCCCATTGGCCTATACGACCGATCTGGTCGATCTGCACGACGATGCCATCGAGGCACTGCAGGGCGTTCATACTTGGATCGTCGGCGTGTTCGCCTGGCATCCGCATCCGACGCACTTACATGTCGATGCCGCGTTGGCGCTACGCGAGAAGATCAAGCCGCAGCGTACCGTCATCACGCATATGAGCCCCAAGATCGATTACGAAAAACTGATGGCCTATGTGCCGGAAGGCGTGATCGCTGGATACGACGGCCTGTGCCTGGATGTGCCGGAAGCATAAGGCGGTTTCCGCCGGATATTAGACAGCACCAGATTCACGGCCCGTCCTAACTTATTGCAGAAACATATCTATCCTCTATTTTCCATAATATACATTATGCGATAAATGGATGCGTGAATAAACGTCGCTGCCTCGATCTTGTTACCGTCCGGATCGAGAATGAACGCGGCATAGTACGGCGCGGTTGATGCATCGCGCATGCCCGGCGCGCCGTCGCAGCGTCCGCCGTTGGCCAGCGCCGCGGCGTGAAATGCCTGAACGGCTTCCTTCGTTCGTGCCCGCAGGCAGATATGAACGCCGGTGCCGTCCGCGACCGGCTGCATCCCCGGCCGTGCGTTCAGCCAGAATTCCGCGTAGCGCTTCCCAAAGCCGATCGTGGCCGGTCGCTCGACCAACCGCATTAGGCCCAGCGGCGCCAGCACGGCTTCATAGAATGCGGCGCTGGCCTGCAAATCGGATACAGCGATGGAAATATGGTCGATCATGGTCGTTCCTTGAAACCCGCATTGGCGTCCAGCATCGTCGCAATGTAACCTGCCCTTGGTCCACCGTCCCAGAGCGAAGGATGCCGCCTTGTCCGACGACGCGCTTTCTCACGACAATCCCACGGAACGCCTCCGCGCAATCATGGCCCTGCTCCGCGATCCCGACAAAGGCTGCCCCTGGGATGTTGAGCAGGATTTCTCGACCATCGCGCCCTACACCATCGAGGAAGCTTACGAGGTCGCGGATGCCATCCAGCGCGGCGATATGGCGTCGTTGAAAGACGAATTGGGCGATCTGTTGCTTCAGGTCTTCTTTCACGCCCGTATGGCCGAGGAAGCCGGGCATTTCGCCTATGACGACGTGGCCCAGGCCATCGGCGACAAGATGGTCCGCCGCCACCCCCATGTGTTCGGCGACACGGATATCTCCTCGGCCGAGGCCCAGACGGTCCATTGGGAAGAGCTGAAGGCCAAGGAACGGGCCGAGAAAGGCGAAACCGCGCCGGATGCGGAGCCGAGCGCGCTTGACGGCGTGGCGGTCACCCTGCCCGCGCTGACCCGCGCCGAAAAGCTGCAGAAACGGGCCGCGCGCGTTGGTTTCGATTGGCCCTCGGCGGATCAGGTGATCGCCAAGATCGAGGAAGAATTGGCGGAATTGCGGGCCGAAATGGCCGCGGGCTCGCCCCGCGCGCGGATCGAGGACGAAGCCGGCGACCTGTTGTTCGCGGTGACGAACCTTGTCCGGCACCTCAAGATCGATCCGGAAACGGCGCTGCGCAACGGCAACGCCAAGTTCGAAGACCGCTTCCGCCGCATGGAGCAACGCCTGCGCGCCGAAGGCCAGGAGCCCAAGGATGCCTCGCTGGACGAGATGGAAGCCGCCTGGCAGGCCGAAAAAGCCAATGACAAGCTACCCGGCACAGCCGCCGAGTAAGGAAAAGCGCTGACCGCTCGGGTTGAATGAGCTAGAAGAATGAAGGACTTGACCCTGGGAGCCCGTCTCATGTTCCGCCGCCTGCGTCCCCTATTCTGCCTGATCGTCACCGCGGTGACGTTAAGCGGCTGTTACCTGCCCGCCCGCTTCGATTCCGAGATCGAGCTGGACCGACGCGGGTACTACAAGGTCATGTTCTCGGGCTATGTCGTCGATACGCGCCTGTATGGCGAGTTGAAGAACGGCAAGATGTCCAGCGCCGACGAGGTCGAAGAGGTCAAGAAACTCAAGACCGATATCGAGCGCGATCCGAATGCTTCCGACTTCGGCTATATCAAACAGGGCTATTTCAAGATGAAATGGCAGCGCGAGGGCGACCTGTTGAAGGCAAAGTCGGTGACGTTCCTGCGCCGGAACGAGATGATCTTCACTCTCGCCTACAACAAGGAAACCTATCTGGTGAACCTGTTGGGACGGTCCCTGTCGACCAAACAGAAAGACCAGATCGTTCAATCGGGCCTGAATTCCAGCGGCGAACTGCGGGTTATCACCGATACGCGCGTGATCTCGCACAACGCTGACGAGGTGAAGGATTTCCCCTCTCGCGGGTCGCGCACCAAGGTCTATATCTACCGTATTCCCAATATTTACCGCGCCACGCCGCAGATGCAGATCAGCCTGCGCTGATCGCTTCTCTTCTATTCCAGAACGGCGTGGAGA
The DNA here is from genome assembly GCA_964012715.1 of uncultured Rhodospirillaceae bacterium. GTDB lineage: Bacteria > Pseudomonadota > Alphaproteobacteria > Rhodospirillales > Casp-alpha2 > UBA1479. The sequence goes on from CAXGUG010000008.1 coordinate 23,035, forward strand.
CCTTTCCAGGAATCCCGGTTCGGGGCCAATAGCAATGCATCGGCCGGACGCGGGCTGGACGGCGCATAAGGACGCCCGTCGGCGGTCATACCATCGTGGCCGCCCGCTTCGCGGTACATCAACACCCCGGCGGCATGGTCCCAGGGCATCAGCTTGCCGGCATAGCGGGCGAAATTCAGCTTTCCTAGCGCCAGGTCGATGTATTCCAGGCCGACACAGCGGTAACGGCGGAAATCGCAGGGCAGCGGCGGTCCATCGGGTGTCGATTGCCGGGCGCGCAGGCTGTCGGCACGACGCGGCGCCAGTGAGCCGACCATATCGGAGATTTTCGGCGCGGGCGGCAAGGATGCCTGGCTTCCCCCGATCAAGGCCCCTGCCCCCGCTTGCGCCACGGCAACGACCGCAGCATTTGGGTCGTAAATCCAGCCCATCGCCGTTTCGCCCCGGCGCAGCAAGGCGACGATAATCGCGAAACGGGCCGTTCCATGGGCGAAGTTATGCGTGCCGTCCAAGGGATCGATGATCCAGGCCCAATCGGCGTCCTTCAGTTCGACCAGGGCTTCGGGCCGAACCTCGTGCGCTTCCTCACCGATCATCAGAGCCGTCGGAATCAGGCCCGAAAGGCGGCGTGTCAGAAGCTTTTCCGATGCCCGGTCGGCGACGGTGACGAGGTCGCCCGGCCCCTTTTCCATGATTTCATGGCTTTCGAGAGCGCGGAAACGCGGCAAAATCTCCGTTTCCGCGGCTTCGCGCAGAACGGCGGTGACCTTTTCAGGATCCAAATCCAGGTGCGAGGCCATGGCGCGAGCTACCCCACCCGATGATGGGGGATCGGCGCGGCGACCGGACGAAATTCAGTTCGAATGAATATCACGGTCGCGATGATAGGCCTCGGCCAAGTCTTCGAGCATCTGCTGGGCATCCTTGCTGTAGTCCGCACGCTGCATCAGGGCACGGGTCACGAAGGTCGCGAAGGACACGGCCTCGCCCTTTCCGCGCAGGCGGAAATCATCGGCAAGGGTTTGCAGATAATCGTGAACATGGCTCTTCGCCATAACGTTCAGCTGGCGTTTGACCAGCTTGTTTTTGGCGCGCCATTTGTTTTGGCTGCGGTTTGTCGCCATGAGTGCCGCCCGTCCGTTTCGACCAAGTCCCAGGAAAATTCCGAAGCAAGTCTCTACGGTTTAACGGGAATTGGTTACCAAGCGGTTATGGACCCAGCCTTGGGTCCGCTTCTGTCTACTAGTGTAGACGCGCTTGGCGCGTGCTGTCGATTCGATTGAGCAATTGGGATTGGGTGCGGCCATCCATGCGAACCCGCAGATGAATGCCGCCTTCGCCGTCGCTACGGTCCAGAACCTCGCCGTGTTCGTAGATCCAGGCCAGGGTCGATCCCTCGTCGAAGGCCAAGTCCAATTCGACCTCGGTCATGGTATCGCCGATCTGGTCCTGAATTCGTTGCAGCAAGATGTCGAGCCCGGCCCCCGTCACCGCGGAAATAGCAATCGGCGGGTTGTGGTCCTGGCGGGCGATGCGCTGTTGCAGGGCTTCCAGCTCTTCCGGGGGCAACAGATCGATCTTGTTCAGGGCCTCGGTAATCGGCGAGCGCCCCTCGTCATCGTCCATGCCTAGTTCGCCCAGAACGTCCATGACGTCACGGCGCTGGATCTCCGTTTCCGGATCGGCGATGTCACGGACATGGAGCACCATATCGGCCTCCATGACCTCTTCCAGGGTCGCGTGGAAAGCATTGACCAGTTGGTGCGGCAGGTCCGAGATAAATCCCACCGTATCGGACAGAATGACCGGCGCGCCGTTCGGCAGGTCCAACCGCCGCATGGTCGGGTCCAGGGTCGCGAACAACTGGTCCTTGGCGATCACGTCGGCCCCGGTCAGACGGTTGAACAACGTCGATTTTCCTGCGTTGGTATAGCCGACCAAGGCGACCACGGGGTACGGGACCCGTTGCCGGGCCCGACGTTGCAAAGACCGGGTGCGTTTGACCTCGGCCAGTTCGCGTTTCAGCCGTGCAATGCGCTGACGAATCAAACGACGGTCCAGTTCGATCTGCCGTTCGCCGGGACCGCCCATGAACCCTGCCCCGCCGCGCTGTCGCTCCAGGTGGGTCCAACTACGGACCAGGCGGCCCAGTTGGTAATTGAGCGCGGCCAGATCGACCTGCAGGCGCCCTTCCTTGGTCCGCGCCCGCGCGCCGAAGATTTCCAGGATCAGGCCGGTGCGGTCGATGACCTTGATATCCCAAGCTGTTTCAAGGTTCCGCTGCTGCACCGGCGTCAGGTTGGCATTGACCACGACCAACTCACAATCCGGTAGGGATTTCAGGGTATCGCCGATACGTTCAACCGTGCCCTTGCCCAGCAGCGTAGCAGGCCGTGGGCGCGGTAGTTCGAAGGTTTCGGCGTGCAGGACTTCCAGATCGATGGCCCCGGCAAGGGCGATCGCTTCCTCCAGGCTGGCACGAGCGCTGCGGGCCTCGATGGCGCCCGAAGGCGCCATATTCGGATGGATGACGGCGCAGTAGACCGCTTCCGCCGCCTTGGCAGCGGAAGTGACATCGCCAGGAGTGTAGTCGGTCAACCCTCTCCGGACTCGGCGGTTTCGGGCTCGAACAGCTGAATGGGTACGGACGGCATAACCGTCGAAATCGCATGCTTATAGACAAGCTGCGTGTGCCCGTCCCGCCGCAGCAGCACGGAGAAGTTATCGAACCAAGTGACGATGCCTTGAAGCTTGACCCCGTTCACCAGGAAAACCGTAACTGCAGTTTTGTTTTTCCGGATGTGATTCAGAAAAACGTCCTGCACATTTTGTGATTTTTCGGATGACATTGTTCCCCACCCCAAAGTCTTATCTCGCCGGGACAGCACCAGAGCACCTAGGCCGTTGACGGCGTGTGACTTCGTTCTGGGCTCCCTGTTGTTGTGATTTCTCTTTTGTTTCCAATTGGCTTAGACGCGCCATTCACGAGCTTACAGCGTCTTAACGAACTTGCAAAGACTATCGCAATCAGGGAAATGGAGGGCTGGAGGAATATTGCCAAATTCATCCGTATCCGGCGGATTTGACCGGATCAAAACCGGGTAACAGCCGGCCCCGTGGGCGCATTCCATATCGATATCGGCGTCGCCGACGAACCAGACTTCGTGGCTAACCTCAACGTTGCCGGGCGCTAAGGCCATGTCGATCGGTTCGCGCGCAGGTTTATCGCGCGCCGCGTCCGAGGCGCCGACCAAAGCCGCAAAATAAGGGTCCCAGCCGAGCGCCGTAGCCTCCTTACGCAGCAACATCCCCTTCTTATTCGAAACCACGCTGAGATAGACGCCCGAATCGGACAAAGTTCGAAGCAGGTCAGCCGCGCCGGGTGCGGCCTGAAGCTTCTCGGCATGGATGTCGCCATAGCGATTGTGGAAAAACTCGCCGGCCTTCTCCCATTCCTCGCCGAACAGCGCCGGGAAACTGTCGCGCATGGATTTACGCACTTTCTGATGCGTTTCTTCCAGCGACCATTCCGGCAGCCCCCAGGCCCGAAAGGTGAAGTTCAGGGCATCGTGGATGATCGGCCAAGTATCGACGAGCGTGTTGTCCCAATCGAAGACGACTGCTTTCGGTCGGGCAATAGGCGGAGAAAATGCGGTTTCGGTCACGGTCTTAGAAATATTCCAGCTGAACGGCGAACATGTTTTCGACCTTGCGGATCGCTTCCGGCGACGAGAACAGGATCACCCGGTCCCCTGCTTCGACCGTCAAAGAGCCGCGCGGATAGAGCATTTTGCCGTCGCGCACGATGGCCCCCATGACAACGCCGGACGGCAGGTCGATTTCCTTCAACGTCTTTCCGGCCAGGCCCGAGGTTTCCAGGGCTTCGGCTTCGATCAATTCACCCAACCCTTCGCGCACGGCATGGACCGAATGGATGCGGCCCCGGCGGACGTGCTGCAGGATCGTCGAAACGGTGATGTTGCGCGGGCTGACCACCACGTCGATGCCCAGAGACCCGATCAGTTGCTCGTAGATCGAGGTGTTGACCAGGGTCACCGTCCGCTCGCAACCGAATTTCTTGGCCAGCAACGAGGCCAGAATGTTGCTTTCGTCGTCGTTCGTTACAGCGACCACCGTGTCGGTGCCCCGGATGTTCGCTTCTTCCAGGATTTCGATGTCCCGGGCGTCACCGTTCAGGACCACCGTACTTTCCAGCTGGCCGGATACGTATTCGGCCCGCTCCTTGTTGTGTTCGATGATCTTCGCTTTGACCCAGGGGTATTCGCGTTCGATCTCCTGCGCCAGAACCAGGCCGATGTTACCGCCGCCGATGATCAGCAACCGCCGGGCTTCGCTGGTTTCATAACCGAAGGCGGTCATGGCGCGGGTAATCTGGCTGGAGTCGACCACGAAGTAGACTTCGTCGCCCGGCGCCATCTGATCCTCGGACTTGGGCACAATCGCATTTCCGTCGCGCACCAGGCCGACGATCACGATGTTCAGGTCCGGGAAAAGCTGCGTCAGCTGCTTCAACGGCGTATTCAGCAGCGGGCATTCCTCGGTGCAGCGCACACCCAAAAGGGTCACTGCCCCATCGGCCAGGGTAATCATATCCATTGCGCCCGGAATTCGCAGGCGGCGGGCGACGGCGCGGGCGACCTCCATCTCTGGCGAGATGATGACGTCGAGCGGCAGGTGATCGCGCGAGAACAGATTGGCCCACATCGGGTCCAGGTAGCTCTTCTGCCGGATACGGGCGATCTTGGTCGGCACGTCGAACAAGGAATGGGCGACCTGACAGGCGACCATGTTGATTTCATCCGTCAAGGTGACGGCGATCAGCATGTCCGCATCGGCGATCCCGGCCCGCTCCAACACATCAGGATGGGACGCATGGCCGACCACGGCCTGGGCATCCAGGGTGTCGGACACCCGGCGCACCAGATCGGGCGCTTGGTCGACGATGGTCACGTCGTGGTTCTCCATGGCGAGCTGGCGGGCGATGTTGATGCCGACCTGCCCTGCCCCGCAAACGATGATTTTCATGCCGGGCGTCCTTCCGCGGAAATGGGATGCATGAGAATGATGGTCATCAGGTGCTCCGGTCCTCGTCCGTCAGGCCCAGTGCCTTGAGCTTACGATGCAGGGCCGAGCGCTCCATGCCCACGAATTGCGCCGTTCGCGAGATATTGCCGCTGAATCGGGACATCTGGGCATGCAGGTATTCACGTTCGAAATCCTCGCGCGCGTCGCGCAGCGGTTTGGATAGGTAATCGCGGTCGCCATTGATGGCCCCGCGCCGCATTCCTTCAAGAAACTCCGTCGGCAACATGCGCGCCCCAAGGACCGTGTCGTCGTTTTCGCCGGGTGCCAAGATCAGCACCCGTTCGATCACGTTGCGAAGTTCGCGGACGTTACCCGGCCATGCATAACTCTGCAATGCCGCCAATGCGTCCTCGCCCAGGCGGCGCGGCTGCTGACCCGTGGTATCGGCGGCCTGGCGCATGAAATGATCGGCCAGGGCGCGGATATCCTCACGCCGCTCGGCCAAGGCGGGAACGGTCAACGGCACGACATTCAGGCGATAAAACAAGTCTTCGCGGAACCGCCCGGCGGCAACCTCAGCCTGAAGATCACGGGTCGTGGTCGAGATTACCCGCACGTTGACCTGCACCCGGTGGCTGCCGCCGACCCGCTCGAAATTCTGCTCTTGCAGGACGCGGACAATTTTTCCCTGCGTTTCCAGCGGCATATCGGCGACTTCATCCAACACCAGGGTGCCGCCATGGGCGCGTTCGAACGTTCCGATGCGGCGCGAACCGTCTTCGCCTTCGGTCCCGAACAGTTCCATTTCGAACCGTTCCGGGGCCATGGTCGCGCAGTTGACGATCACGAACGGCCCATCGGCCCGCTGCGAGCGGGCGTGAATATTGCGGGCGACGATTTCCTTGCCGCTGCCGCTGGGGCCATGGATCAGGATACGACTGTTGGATGGGGCGGCCCGGTCGATGATCTGTTGGATTTCACGCAACATCGGCGAGGTCCCGACAAGGTCCAGGGACGATCCGATCCGCAGCTTCAGCTCTTCGTTTTCGGTCCGCAGGCGCGCGGCCTCGACCGCGCGCTGCACGTTCAGCAGCAGGCGATCGGCCTTGAACGGCTTTTCGATGAAGTCATAAGCCCCGTCCTTGATCGCGGTGACCGCCGTTTCCACGGTGCCGTGGCCGCTCATCATCAGGACCGGTATTTCGGGGTGGTTCTGTTTGATCCGTTTGAGAATCTGCAGGCCGTCCAGCTCGCTCCCCTGCAGCCAGATGTCGAGGAGCACTAGGCTCGGCCGACGTGCCGACAGTGCTTCGAGCGCGCCCTGGCTGTCCGCGGCTTCGCGGGTTTCGTAGCCTTCGTCCTGCAGGATCCCCGCAGTCAGGGATCGAATGTCGGACTCGTCGTCGACGATCAAAATGTCCTGGGCCATGACCGTCCTATCCCAGCCTCAATCCCGTGGCGACCTTCATCGGGTCGGTTTCCCCTCCGTCGGGCGTTTCTTCCATGTCTCGGAACACAAGGCTGATTCTTGCGCCGCCACCGGGGCGATCGTCCAGCCGAAGTTCTCCCTGATGATCTTCCATGATCTTTCGAACGATGGCCAGACCCAGCCCGGTTCCCTTGCTGCGCGTCGTCACATAGGGCTCCGTCAACCGATCGCGGTCCGTTTCCGGCAGGCCGATTCCGTTGTCTTCGATCACAACGGTCAGAACGTCATCGTCGCCGTGGTCTCCCGTGCGGGAATCGGTGACGGTCAGGACGATGCGGCCCGGCTCCCCTTCCCGACCTTCGGATTTGTCCTGAACCACCCTTGTTTCAACACCTTCGGCGGCATTCTTGAGAAGATTCGTCAAGGCGCGGGACACTTGCCGGCGGTCGCATCGCAGCATCAGGTCGCCATCGGGCATATCGACGTCAATGGTCATGTCAGCGGTTCGCGAGCGTTCCAGGATCACGACCTCGCGGATCAGGTTGGAAAAGTTCTCCCGCCCGATCGAAGGCTGCGGCATCCGCGCGAAGGACGAGAACTCGTCGACCATGCGCCCGATGTCCTCGACCTGACGGACGATGGTGTCGGTGCAGGCGGCGAAGGTCTCGGGGTCCGATGTCACTTCCTTCTGGTATTTGCGTTTCAGGCGTTCGGCCGACAATTGAATCGGCGTCAGCGGGTTCTTGATCTCATGCGCGATGCGCCGGGCCACATCGGCCCAGGCGGCGGCGCGCTGCGCCGACAGCAAATCGGTGACGTCGTCGAAGGTCACAACGAAGCCCAACAACTCACCGCCCAGCCGTTCGGCGGCGATGCGGACATGTAGGGTCCGTTCGCCGCCTTCGATCGGCAGTTTCACTTCGCCCCGCTGTTGGCGGTCCGGTCGGCGCTGCGCCTCGGCCCAAAGCGCGCCAAGCTCCGGCACCGTATCGGTCAGGGAGCGCCCCTTGGCGCGCATCAAATCCTTGCCGACCAAGACCGAAGCCGAGCGGTTGGGCAGGTTGATGTTCCCGTCCTTGTCCAGGCCGATCACCCCTGCGGAAACCCCGGCCAGCACCGTTTCAGTAAAGCGCCGCCGTTCGTCCAGTTCGCGGTTGGCGGCGATCAGGCCTTCCTGCTGCCCGCGGATTTGCGCGGTCATGCGGTTGAACGCACGGGATAGCGAGGCCAATTCGTCGTCGGCATTGGGAATATTGACCGTGGTCGTCAGGTCCCCGTCGCGGATTTTCTCGGCCGCGTAAATCAGGTCGCTGACCGGCTCGGCGACCTGCGTCGCCACGGTCAGGCCCGTCCACACCGCCGCCAGAAGCAGCAGCACCGAGACCACGGTGAAGATCAGGATGAAGCTGACCTGAAGCCCGCCCCGCTCGCGTTGCAGCTTCTGGTATTCGCTGACCGCGTTCTGAATGGTGTCGATATGGTTCAGAACGTCCGGGTTCACGAACCGCTCCAACACCAGATAGGTATCGACGAAGCGGCTGAGCTTGTAGATCGCGCGGATACGATCCTGGTCGTCCAGGGGGATCAGGGTGATCCGTCCAGACTGCGCCTGTTGGAAGATTTCCGGCGGAATGGACTCCGTCTCGCGCGGGCGGGAAAACTCGGACTGGGCCAGGACCTTGCCCGTGCCGTCGACCATCATGGCCTCGGTAAAGCCGCGCGACCGGGTGTGGAAGGTCAACAGCGGCTCCAACCGCCAGGGTTCGCGGGTCAGGATGCCGGAATTGATGTTCAGATCGTTGGCCACGGCCAGGATGTCGGTGCCGAAATTCTCGCGGTGTTCTTTCAAATAGGCGCTGGCCACACCGAGCGATTGGTCGAGGGCCGTCGAAACCCTTTCGTTGAACCAGGCCTGAACCCCGTAATGCAGAAAGGTCGCCGACATCACGGCGACCAGGATCGCCGGAGCCGTCGCGACCAGGGCGAACAGCGTAACCATGCGGACATGCAAGCCCGAACCCGCCTGCCCGCGTCGCCGATCCAACCAGATCGAGATCAGGCGTTGGCCGACGACCAACCCCAACAGCAGCAGGATGCCGCCGTCCAGATAGATCATCGCGATGATGGTTTCGATGTTCTGGCTATGGGCCGGCTGAAACACCAGCATGAAGGCGGTGGCCAAACAGGACACCACCGCCGCCGCCGCCAAGCTGTAGGCCAATAATCGCTTGGTGCTGGCCCCGCGCAGGCCGAACAGGTCCGACAATCGGCCGATGGTGCCTTTACCGGGCGCCGCGGGCGAGGTCATTTCTGGCCCCGCACCACCGAAATATCGAGGTCGCGGATCTTCTTGCGCAGGGTATTGCGGTTCAGGCCCAGGACTTCAGCCGCCTTGACCTGATTGCCGCGCGTCGCCTGAAGCGTCAGGGTGATCAGCGGGCGTTCGACCTCACGCAGGACGCGGTCATACAGCCCCGCCGCCGGCAAGGCGCCCGCATGGGCCCCGAAATAGGCCTCCAGACGCTCTTCGACGACTTGGGACAGGCCTCGGTTGCCGCCGGGCTCACTGGCCGCCCCCCGGTCCGCCAATTCGGCCGAGATCGCTTCCTCGGAAATCGTTTCCTCGGAATAGAGCGCCGCCAGGCGATGAACCAGGTTTTCGAGTTCGCGAACGTTGCCGGGCCAGTTGTAAGCCATCAGCCGTTCCATGGCCTTGCCTTCGATGATTTTCCACGGCAGGCCTTCGCCCGCAGCCTTGGCCAGGAACGTTTTGACCAGTTCCGGAATGTCTTCGAGGCGCTCGCGCAGCGGCGGCAGGCGCAGCGGCACGACGTTCAGGCGATAGAACAAATCCTCGCGGAACCGGCCCTGGCGGGTCAGTTGCGTCAGGTCCTGATGGGTCGCGGCGACGATGCGGACATCTGTCTTGCGCGTCATTCGCCCACCGACCGAGGTGTATTCCCCTTCCTGCAGCACGCGCAGAAGGCGCGTCTGGGCTTCCAGCGGCATGTCGCCGATTTCGTCCAGGAACAAGGTCCCGCCCTCGGCCTGCTCGAAGCGGCCGGACGAGCGCATGGTCGCGCCGGTAAAGGCCCCCTTTTCGTGGCCGAACAGCTCGCTTTCGATCAATTCGCGCGGGATCGCGGCCATGTTGACGGCGACGAACGGCCCGCCCTTGCGCTTGCCGTAATCGTGCAGCACCCGCGCGGCCAGTTCCTTACCCGTCCCGGACTCGCCCGTGATCAACACGGTCAGGTCCGTGGAAATCAGGCGCGCCAAGGTGCGGTAGATCTCCTGCATCGCCGGCGAGCGGCCGACCAGGGGCAGTTTTTCGACCCCGGCGTGCTCGGCGCTCAGGCCCGGTTGCTCGGGCGGCGCTTCCAGGCCGCGCCGGACGATGGAAATCAACTCGTTGATGTCGAACGGCTTCGGCAGATATTCAAAAGCACCGCTTTCCGCCGCTTTCACCGCCGTCAGAATGGTGTTCTGCGCGCTCATCACGATGATGCGCAGCTCCGGGCGGATTTCGCGAATACGGGGCACCAGATCCAGGCCGTTTTCGTCCGGCATCACCACGTCGGTGACGATGATGTCGCCCTCGCCCGAGGAAACCCAATCCCAAAGGGTCGATGCCTGTCCCGTGGTCTTCACGTCCAAACCGGCGCGGCCCAGGGCCTGGGCGACGACGGTACGGATCGCCGCGTCATCGTCGGCGACTAGGACGGTACGATTGCTCATTTGTTTTCTCCCGGCTCATCGCCCTCGTAAAACGGCAGCATCACGCGGAATTCCGTCCGCCCCGGACGGCTTTCGCATTCGACGACGCCACCGTGGTCACCGACCAGCTTGGCGACCAACGCCAGCCCCAGGCCCGTACCGTTCGGTTTTGACGTTACGAAGGGATCGAACAGGTTAGAGGTCAAATCTTCAGGAATGCCGGGGCCGTTGTCGATGATCGACACCTTCATCGGCAGGGCGACCTTTTCCTTGCGGCCCGGCAGCGTGAAGCGCACGCCATGCTGATAGGCGGTGCGCAGGAATATCTCGCCGCCCACTTCGGGACAGGCGTCGCAGGCGTTCTTGACCAAATTCAGGAAGATCTGGACCAACTGGTCGTGATCGCCCGGCACCGGCGGCAACGACGGGTCGAAATCGTTCTTGAACCGGACATGCGCGCCGAAACCGGTTTCCGCCAGGCGCTGCACGCGGTCCAAAATCTTGTGAATATTGACCGGTTTGCGTTCGAACGGGCCGTAATCGGTAAAGATTTCCATGCGCCCGATCAGGGTCGAAATGCGGTCGGCTTCCTGACGGATCAGCTCGGCGAGCGGCCGGTCTTCGTCCGACGCGTTCTGTTCCAGCAACTGCGCCGCGCCACGAATACCGGACAGCGGATTGCGGACTTCATGGGCCAGCACCGCCGCCATTGACGTGATCGAGCGCGCGGCACCCCGATGGGTCATCTGGCGGTCGATCATTTCGGTAATGCCGCGATCGAGCATCATCAACACGATGTATCCGGGAGAATCCGGTAACGGCGTGCCCTGGACGCTCAGGAAATGACGCCCCAGGCGCGGCCCTTCGATCGCCAGTTCATGTTCCGAGACCTGGGCGTTGGCCTTGCGAACCTGGGCAACCAGCCCGTAAATCGGAGAATCTTCGGGGATGAACTGCGACAACGGCCGGTTCATCAGATAAGTCCGACTGGCGCTGAAGAATTGTTCCGCCGCGGCATTGGCCATGGTGATCTGATCATCGGGGTCGAGTGTCACCACCGGGGCCGGCAAAAGGTCCAGAATCGTTGCGGAATCGGCGGGCGAATGGGCGCGAGCACCGCCACGCGTGCGGGGAGCGACGGTGGTTTCCATTAGGCGGCGGCCTTTTCGACCAAAGGCAAATAGAACGCGGCCAGCTTGGCCCGCACCACGTCCGGGTCTTCATGGCTCATGATGTCGGCGCGGAATTCCGCCGAGCCATGCAGGCCTTTCGAATACCAGCCGATATGCTTACGGGCGATCTTGACGCCTGCATGGGTGCCGTAGTGGCTGAGAATCTCGTCATAGTGGCGACGGATCATCGCGTATTGCTCAGAGATCGAGGGATCGGGCAATCGTTCGCCGGTCTTCAGGAAATGGATCACCTGCGACGGGAACCAAGGACGCCCATAGGTCCCCCGCCCGATCAGCACGCCATCGGCGCCGGATTCATCCAGGCAACGCTGTGCATCATCAAGCGTCAGGATATCTCCGTTCGCAAAAACAGGGATTTGCACTGCTTCCTTGACGTTGCGGATAAATTTCCAGTCGGCAGTGCCTTTATAAAATTGGCAACGCGTCCGGCCATGCACGGCCAGGGCCTGTACGCCGCAATCCTGGGCCGCGCGGGCCAGATCGGGCGCGTTCAGGCTGTCGTGGTCCCAACCCATGCGCATCTTGAGCGTAACAGGGATCGACACGGCCTTGACCGTGGCTTCGAGAATCTTGGCGGCATGTTTGACGTCGCGCATCAAGGCCGATCCGGCATCGCCATTGACGACCTTTTTCACAGGACAGCCCATGTTGATGTCGATCAGGGCGGCGCCCCGGTCTTCGTTCAGGCGCGCCGCTTCGGCCACGACCTCGGGTTCGCAGCCGGCAAGCTGCACCGACATGGGGTGCTCGTCGGCACAATGCGTGGCCATCTTCATGGTCTTTTTGGCGGCATAGATCATCGCCTTGGAAGCGATCATCTCGGACACGACCAAGCCCACGCCGCAGCTCTTCACCAGGCGGCGGAACGGCATGTCGGTTACGCCCGACATCGGCGCAAGCACGACCGGGTCGGAAATCTCGACGCTACCTATCTTCAAGGACATGTCGGGTACCCCATAAATTGCGTGCCCATTTAATGGGCAGAACGCGTAAGATTTCAACAAAATGCGAGGGGAAAAGCGTAAAAATTATGCCATGAGGACGCTGGTTACGAATTTTACCCCTGGATAAGCCAGCGTGACGAACAAATACGCCAACAAAACCAGCCGCGCCACCTGCCGCCCGCGCGCGCCCGTTTTCTGATGGGCGAACAACAAAGCGCAGATCACCGCGAAGGCCGCCATGGCGAATACTGTTTTGTGATCCAGATAGAGGATCGGCTCACCATGGCTCAGGTGCAATGCCGTGCCGGTGGCGACGCCCAGGGCTAAAACCGCTGCGGACAGCCACAGGAAGCGCACGACGACGCTTTCGCAATCCAGCACCGACGGCAGGCCGGAAAGCTGCTTCAGCGGCTTCTTGCGCTTCAACGCCCGCTCCTGCAGCAGCGCCGCCAGCGAAGAGGCCGCGGCAACGGTCAACAAGGCATATGTCGCGATCGACATCCCGATATGGAACCACAGCCAGGCCCCGTCACCCGGCGTGATGGCCATCGGCGCCGGTGCGGCCGCCCCATGGCTCAGGCAGGCAAATAGCGCGAGGAACGCCATAAAACCCAGGAACAACGGCGCCAAGCGCGCGACGTTGCGTTCGAACGCGGCGGCGGCGGCGAACACCACCATGCTGGCGCTAACCGAAACCCATAGGGAAAAGGACAAATCCGTCCGCCAGTCAGCAACCGCCGTCGTCGCAGACACCGTCCAGACCACGGGCCCAGCCACCGCAACCGCCAAGAGGAACCAGAACCGAGGCGTCGGCATCGCGGAATCGCCCCGCCACGCGGCGATCAGAGCCGGGATCAGGGCAATCAGGGCGGCAATGTTCAAAACGGCGTCGGCTGACATATCCTCAAACTCTCAAAACGGAACGAGGGAGCGGCTAGAACATCGCCCTCCTCACCCGGTTTTACAAGCGCAACCTAAGAACTGGATGCTCGTGCGGCAGGACCATGCCCGTGTTACGGGCTATTGGCAATTTCCATCTTTGTTCAGTATGTTCCGCCCCGAATGAAACACATCGAAACCTCGCTAATCCGAGCATCTCGTCAAAGGCGGCTTTCAATCACATGGTGAACTGCACGGCCATTATCGTCGGCGCGGGTCGCGGCCATCGTTTCGGCGGTCCGCTCCCCAAGCAATACCGCATGCTGGCGGGTGAACCGGTGGTTCGCCACGCATTGCGCGCCTTCGCAACCCATCCGCAGGTAACCCAGGTGATCGGGGTCATTCATCCCGACGACCAAGAGATGTTCGACGCCGCGGCCAAGGGGCTGAAGATCGCCGGGAGCACGGCGGGCGGCGCGGAACGGCAGGATTCCGTGCGCAACGGATTGGAATATGCCACGCAGCTTGCTGGTGGGCAGGCTCCGGACCTGGTGTTGATTCACGATGCCGCGCGGCCGTTCGTATCGCACCGGCTGATTTCCGAGGTCATTTCCGCCCTGAACGATGCTTCGGGCGTTATTCCGGCCCTACCCGTCGTCGATACCCTCAAACGCGGGGCGGATGGCCTCGTCGTCGACACCGCAGATCGCACAGGCCTGTATCGCGTACAGACGCCGCAGGGCTTCCGCTTCGCCGAGATTTCCGCCGCTCATGCCGCCGCCAAGGGCCAGAAGCTGACCGACGATGCCGCCGTCGCCGAAGCGGCGGGATTGACCGTCGCCCTGTCGCTCGGCGACGAAGACAACTTCAAGATCACAACAGAGGCCGACCTGACCCGCGCCGAGGAGATGATGACCATGGAAGAAACCCGCACCGGTATGGGTTTTGATGTTCACCGGTTCGAGCCGGGCGACAGCGTGCGCATCTGCGGCATCGATATTCCGTTCAATCAGAAACTCAAGGGCCATTCCGACGCCGATGTCGGCCTGCACGCCCTGACCGACGCCATCTTGGGCGCCATCGGCGCGGGCGACATCGGGCAGCACTTCCCCCCCACCGACCCGCAATGGCGGGGGGCGGAATCGCACATTTTCCTGGCCCACGCCGGGGATATCGTGCGCGAACGCGGCGGGGTGATCATCAACGCGGATGTGACGATCATCTGCGAAGCCCCCAAGGTCGGACCCCACCGTGAGGCCATGGCCGTACGGATCGCGGAAATCCTGGGCCTTGAAGTCGGGCGCATCAACGTCAAGGCGACGACGACCGAAAAGCTGGGTTTCACCGGGCGCGGCGAGGGAATCGCAGCACAAGCGGTGGCCAACGTTCGCATGAGCGCCGCACGCTAAGCTTGATTTTCAAACGGCTTATTCGCCGGGTTCACGCACCGCGATTGATCGGTCTATAGTTCCCACCGCGCGGTTGGGGACGCACGACATAATCAACGACGGACCGGGGGCACGCCAAGACCATGGCGCAACTGAACTTTGGCAACATCGGTGTATTTCTCGTCGACGGCGATGCCAGCGCAAGGCAAGCCGTGCGGCATATTCTGTTCAACGAAGGGTGCCGGGACATCAGCCTGGGTGATGACTGTAAGGAGGTCGTCGAAGTCCTCAATCAGAACGACCCGGACCTGATCATCGCCGAGCTGCGCCTGCCGGACGGCAACTTCGCCGCCATGACCCAGAAAATCCGCCGTGGCGAATTGGGCCATAACCCATTCGTTCCGGTCATCCTGGTCGTGGCCGAAGGCGAAGACCCGAAAGCGGTCAAGGCGGCCCTGGACCTGGGCGTCGACGATATCCTGCCGAAACCCATTTCGAACCAAAACCTTATGGCGCGGATCAATCGAATGGTCGACAAGCGCCGCCCCTTCGTCGTGACCGAGGACTACGTGGGCCCAAAGCGGGTTCAGGACGAAGACGCCAAGATCATCGACGCCCCCAATCACTTCGGCCGCAAGGCCAAGGGCGAGAAGATCGGCTTCATGGATAAGGAAATGGATGTCGCCGCGGCCGAGGAAGATGTCAAAGGCGTGCGCCTTCAGTTCATCGGCGACGACATCGCCCTGATGATCGAAACTATCGCCCCTCGCCTGGAAAAAGGCGAATTCGACGAGGAATTGAAGAACACCCTGGCCCGGATCGTATCCGAGGCGGTGCGCGCCCAGGGGCAGTTGGAAAACACCCGTTACGAGCATGTGGCGCGGCTGTGCAGCACGCTCAGCGGTGTCGCCGGACAATTACGCAGCGGTGGGACCGATGGCGGCGACCCGCGCCGGGCGATGCTGCTGCGTCCGTTGGCGAAGGCTATTCAGGTTGGTTTCGCCGGGGGGATATCCTCGGAAGAAGCGGCCAAGATCATCGTCCAGAAGATCGGTGCGGGGATTTTGAACGTCTGAGGCCTTAGGCTTCTGTCTCGGTGACAATCCAGTCCAGAAACGGCGGATGTCCGTTCTCGATCCCCAGGACGACCACACAGGGGCAATCGTAGCTATGCAGCGCCGTCGCCCGGGCGATGACCTGGTCGACCAGGGATTCGCGAGTTTTCAGGATCATGGCGACCTCCCTGCCCTGTGTGACCTTGCCTTCCCATCGGTAGACGGACTCGATCTCGCCCAGAATATTGGTGCAGGCGATCAGCCGTTCGTCGACCAAGGTCTCTGCGATCCGCCGGGCTTCTTCGCGGTCCCCGGCGGTCATGTAGAGGAATTTGGCGGCCATCTTGGTTCCTTGCGGGTCCTATTCGGTTGGCGGCATTGGGCAAGTCAATTACCATCCAGGTAAGGACGGTGCCCTTTGGACGGGGCTTTCGGCGCGGGCGCGGGTCCGCGCCGCAGGAATGACGCAGGAGGCATGATGTCGCAAGGCCAGATGGAGATCAATCAAACCGCAGCCAGCGGCGGCGCGGCAAAAGCCCCGCACCCGACGCCGATGCAGCGTAAGTGGCTGCGTAGAGGTTTGGACCAGGCAGGTGGAAAGCTGCCGCTGTTCGATGAAACGGGGCAAAAGGTCAGCGACCGTACCGTCCATGCCTGTATCGAGCATGGCTGGGCTGAACCGTGGTTCACCAACCCGCTAAAACCGGATTGGTTGGTTTGCAAATTGACAGAAGAAGGCCGGAAGATACTGGCTGACTGACAGAACCGGGGCCTAGGGCCAACTCTGCGGTTTAAAATATTGTCATTTTGCAACGCGGAACGGTCACAATGCCCCCAAAGCCGTCATGTAAGCTTTGTCGCAGGTTCGAACGTATTTTGCGGGGATGTTCATGACTGGCGGAAATCCGCCATTTTTCATCGCAAGAGATGAATGTAGTGGCCCGGCAAGCCGGCGCTTGGGGGGAGGAGGAGAGTAAGAACCGACCTACCGAGCCACCAATCATAAACAGTGCATGTTCCATGCCAACAACGTTCCACCCGCGTCAGATGAAACAGAGTTAGAGGCCCGGCGCGTATAACCCGCACCGTATGACCAAGATGCCTTCTCAGGATGACGGCCTCCCGCCCGGGATGCCCCCAATGCCAACCGCCGCCCCCCGTTCCAAAACGCTGCTGATCTGTATCAACAGACGCCCGCGCATCGACCAGCCGTCTTGCGCCGCCCGTGACAGCGAACGGCTCGCCCAGGCGTTGGAGCAGGAAATCGCCGCTCGGGGCCTTGATATTTGCGTTGAACGGACCGTGTGTATGGGGCGATGCGCCAAAGGCCCGACCTTGCGGGTCGCTCCAGGCGGCGCGTTTCACCTGGGGATGACCGACGGCGACGTTTCGGGCTTTCTTGATCAGCTGGAAACGGACCTGCTTTCAGACGAATAACCGCGACATTTCAATCGGTTGCATTTTCAGACCTGAAAAATGCAAACAATTTTCGGCAATTGTGATGGCAATCACAGCAAGCCAGACCGCAGCCTGACATAGTGGGGTCGTTGGATGGATTTGTAATGAATCCTCCCTTCCCTCAAGAGCACAGACTACCGGCCGGGACTTCGTGTCCCGGCCGTTTTTCTTTGCGCGCAGGGCAAAGCCGACCGCCGCCAAACAGGCGAAGCCGCGGCGAAATCTTCGATCAGTCTTTGGCTTGAGATCAGTCTTTGGCTTGAGAAAAGAATGGTCGGAGCGGCGGGATTCGAACCCACGACCCCCACACCCCCAGTATGGTGCGCTACCAGGCTGCGCTACGCTCCGACTTTTCTTGAATGACGCGCCGCGGGCATTCTTGGGGGACCCGAGGCGGTCGCAATGACGCCCTTCGTTTCAGGACGATTGCGGGGCGGACTATACTTGCAGCATCAGGCCGGAGCAACACTCCATACCCTGCCCCGACGAATTTTATGGGGGTGAAATTTGGTTCGGGGCTCAGCCCAATAACGTCCGGATACCCTTCAATTCCCCAAGTATCCGGGACAATTGCGCCGACTGGTCGCCGCCCAGCGTTTCAGCGGGCATTTCGCCATCTTGAACTTGATCGGGCTGTTGGACGGCAGCTGCCTCGTCGTCCGGCGCAACACCGTCCTTAAGCAGCTTCTGCACACCCTTGATGGTGTAGCCGTCTTCATACAGCCAGCGACGCACGCGATCGAGCAGCTGAATGTCTTCAGGTCGGTAATAGCGCCGACCGCCGCCGCGCTTCATTGGTTTGATTTGCGGGAACTTCGTTTCCCAGAACCGCAAGACGTGCTGCGGCAGGTCCAATTCGTCCGCGACTTCGCTGATCGTGCGAAATGCACTCGCAGACTTCCGAACCGTCCGCCCGTCTTCCGTTGCCATCGAAATCCGGCCTAGTTGCCGTTCATCGTGCGGTTGATGCGGCTTTTCAGCACCTGCGACGGGCGAAACACCAACACCTTGCGCGGCAGGATCGGAACTTCCTGACCCGTTTTCGGGTTGCGACCGATGCGCTGCCCTTTCTGGCGAACGGAGAAACTGCCGAACGACGAAATCTTCACGGTCTCGCCTTCCGCCAAGGCTTCGGTCATGTAGTTCAGGACATTCTCGAGCAGTGCCGCGGACTCATTCCGAGACAACCCAACTTCCTGATAAACCGCCTCACCCAATTGAGCGCGCGTAATAGTCTTGCCAGCCATTGCTTCCGGTCCCCCTTAGGTCCGCGACCGAATAAAGGGTATCTCCGCCGGAGAAAGCCGTCAACGTCAAAGGGTTGCGCGTAACACCCTAAATTTAAGTGGGAATTTACCAGCGAACGAGCGCGGAGCCCCAGGTCAGCCCCCCGCCCATGGCTTCCAGCAGGATCAGATCGCCGCGTTTGATGCGTCCGTCCTTGACCGCGACGTCCAACGCAAGCGGAATGGATGCAGCCGAGGTATTGGCATGTCGATCCACGGTCGTAACGACTCGCTCCGCCGGCATGTTCAATTTGCGAGCGGTCGAGTCCAGAATGCGCTGATTGGCCTGATGCGGCACGATCCACGAGATGTCCTCGCGCTCCAGGCCGTTGGCTTCCAACGCTTCATCGACAACCGCGGCCAGGTTGGTCACCGCATGGCGGAAAACCTCGCGTCCGACCATACGGACATGGCCCACCGTCTGGGTCGAAGACGGTCCGCCGTCGACATAAAGCAGGTCATTGAGACGGCCGTCGGAATGCAGATGGGTGGAAAGAACGCCCCGTTCTTGATTGTGCCCTGACCCGCTTTCGTCAGCGGGCGCGGCGCCATTGGCGGAGGCCTGCATGACCACGGCGCCGGCGCCGTCGCCGAACAGCACGCAAGTCGTGCGATCTTCCCAATCCAGAATACGCGAGAACGTTTCGGCTCCGATCAACAGAACCGTCTTGGCCTGGCCCGAGCGAATGAAAGCGTCGGCGGTCGAAACACCGTACAAAAAGCCCGAACAAACGGCCTGAATATCGAACGCGGCGCCGTTCGGCATGCCCAAACGCGCCTGCACTTTGGTGGCCGTCGAGGGAAAAGTTTGATCCGGCGTAGTCGTCGCGACGATCACCAAGTCGATATCGTCGACGGAAATTCCGGCATGTTCGATCGCGCGTTCAGCCGCGATGACGGCCAGATCGGACGTAAACTGCCCGTCTTCAGCCAAGTGTCGTTGCCGGATGCCGGTGCGCTCGACGATCCATTGGTCCGTCGTATCGACGCGTTTGGCTAGTTCTTCGTTGGAAACAACACGCTCCGGCAGGTAAGAGCCGCAGCCGAGGATAATAGATCTAGGCATGGTCATACGTTGGCCACCGCTCCGGAACCGTCGTTAGCGTCGCCCGTCCGGTCGGCAACCGCATTGTCACCGGCGGCGGGGGCCTCGCTCGTCTCAGACAGAACGGCGGGGTCGAAGGAGGCACGGAACTGCTCGTAGTCCTCCTTGATGCTTTCGTTGAAGTTGTTGGAAATCAATTCATGGGCGACGTGAATGGCATTGGAAAAGCCCAATGCATCCGTCCCACCATGGCTTTTCACGCAAATCCCGTTCAGGCCGACGAACATCGCACCGTTGTAGCGGCGCGGATCGACCCGCATCTTGAACGACATCAGCGCGGATTTGGCCAGCAGGGCCCCGATCTTGGCCGGGAGCGAACTGGTCAGGGCTTCTCGAAGGAACTGGCCGAACATCTTCGCGGTGCCTTCGGCGGTTTTCAGGGCAATGTTGCCGGTGAAACCGTCGGTCACGATCACGTCGACCGTGCCGGCGCCGATATCGTCGCCTTCGACGAAGCCGTGGAATTTGAGCGGCAGAGCCGAATTCGTCAGACCGCGCGCGGCCAATTTGACGGCCTGGTTACCTTTAAGGTCTTCCTGTCCGACATTGAGAATGCCGACGGTCGGCTTCTCCAGGCCGAGCACGTTACGTGCGAAGACCTCGCCCATCACCGCGAATTGGATCAGGTTTTCGGCGTCGCATTCGACATTCGCACCCAGGTCGAGCATGACACTCTCCCCGCGGCGGGTCGGGAAATACGTAGCGATCGCCGGCCGGTCGATACCCGGCAGGGTCTTGAGCACGAATTTGGCCATGGCCATGAGCGCGCCCGTGTTCCCCGCCGAGACGATCCCTGCCGCCTCGCCGTCGGCGACCGCGTTGATCGCCAGGCGCATGCTTGAGTTCCGGCCCTGGCGCAATGCCTGGGCCGGTTTGGCGTCGTTGGTCACGACATCAGCCGTGTGACGCACCTGACACGCCGCTCGGGCCCGGGGAAACCGGTCCAGCAGCGGGTTCAGGCGCGTTTCGTCGCCAAACAACAAAAAGCTGACGTTCGTCAGCCGCTCAAGAGCCGTGTCCACGCCCTCCACCACCATGTCCGGGGCATTGTCCCCGCCCATGGCGTCGATGGAGAGCGTCAGGTTATCCGACAAGGAAGAATCCTTTCCCGACAGCCTCGTAGTGTTAGCGCCTGAAGTTCAGGCTACGCGGCGTCGTCGGCTTCGATCACTTCGCGGTCGTCATAATGACCGCACGCCTTGCACACGTGGTGGGGGCGCTTCAGCTCACCGCAGTTGGAGCACTCGTTGTACGACGAGGCGGCCAAGCGGTGATGGGCACGCCTCATGTCTCTTTTGGATTTAGAGACCTTTTTCTTTGGAACAGCCATGCTGACTACACCTCATTTAAAAAACGCCCGTGCGGCAGTCCGCCGGCGGCGCAAAGCCGGTTACTTAAACAATCTCGCTATTGCCTGCAAGCGCTAACCCACCATTATTTTTCAAGATCGCGCAACTTCGCAAGAACGGCGAACGGGTTGTCTGCCTTGGCAGTGTCTTCGCCGTCGTCTTGCATCAGGCGCTTTTCCTCGTCCGGAGCGTCCGGATGGCGCGGATAAGGCTCCATTTCCAAAGCAATATGCTCACAGAGCGCCGCCCCCGCATCAATCCCGCCGTCCGTTACCAGATCCGGCGTGTCATCGTCGAACGGATCCATCTCCGGATCATCGTCTTCCGGCACCTCATCCAAGAAAACCCGACGAATCGGCGTCGTCACCTGGGTTTCCACGGGCTCCAGCGTAATCACGCAGGCTTGGGTCAGTTCCGCGTCGACCGTCCCTTCCAGGATGAACCGCCGCCCGGCCTCGGCCCAAAGCGATATCCGCGCCGAAAGGCTGCGAACCGCGGGAATATCCAGGTATTCGGCCACGGCGCGGCACTGTTCTTCGTCGGCATCGATCGCATACTTGATCGTCTCGCCATGCAGGAGTTCTGCCAAGCTCACGCGGTGGCTGATCGGGAATTCGTCCGCGGTCGTCATTTCTGCTGTTCTTCCATGGCCCAGTTCGGCGGCTGAAAACCGCCCTTCCCGCCCAGCAAGTCCTTATCCGGAACCGCTGCCAGAATGGCTGTCTGCTCGCCGATATACGCCGCCAAACGGGCCACCTGCGCATCCGTCGGGGTCGTGTTGCGATATAGATTGCGGCGCAAGGCGCCATCCAGGGCCTCTCGGCCCCCGGCCAGCCCTTCACGGTAGGCGGTCATTCGCCCGTAAAAGCCCTCGACCATGCGCTGAATCCGGCGGCGCACGCCTTCGTCGCCGAATCCCATTTCACGCAAATTGACGTCCAGGTCTTCGAACAACACGTCAAACATGGCCTGTTTCAGTTCCGCCGGGTCGGGTGCGATCCGTCCCAGACGCTCCAGAATCAGGAACATGTGCAACAGGATCATGTCGTAGCGGCCGTCTTCCGTATCCGCGACCCCGCCAGGGCCGTAGAACGCGGGTTGCCGCGCCTGGCGCACCACATCGCCGTACAGCGCGCGGGCCGTTTTACGGCTGGAGGATTTCCGAAAAAGCGAGAGGATCATCAATCTGTAAACCCGGTCGGGTAAAAAACCGCCAACAGGCCCCTGGACATGCGCATTCGCGTGCCTAATTATCAAGTCCGATTTCAGCCCGCCCGGTTTACCAAGTTGCGCCGGGCCTTGCACGCAAGAACACGGCCAGCGCTACAAATGATCGAAAAATCTTCATCCCGCCGCTTCGTCGCCGCCCGTCCCTTGATGGCGGTTGCCGTTGCCGTGCTGGTGTCCGTGGCCGTTTCGGGCTGCGCGACGCGCATTGCCGTTCGCGGCAACCTGCCGGATTCCGAACGCTTGGCCGAA
The DNA here is from genome assembly GCA_964012715.1 of uncultured Rhodospirillaceae bacterium. GTDB lineage: Bacteria > Pseudomonadota > Alphaproteobacteria > Rhodospirillales > Casp-alpha2 > UBA1479. The sequence continues at coordinate 45,363 of CAXGUG010000008.1, forward strand.
GTCGTCCCCGGCGACATGAGCCGCGAGGAAGTTGCCGAAATTCTGGGCTCGCCGTCCAGTGTCACGCCGTTCGATTCGAACATGTGGCTGTACATCAGCGAGAAAACCGAGACCTTTGCTTTCATGCCGCCCGAAGTGGTCGAACGGAATGTCATCATGGTCCATTTCGACGACAAGGGCGTCGTGAAGGAAGTAAAGAAGGTCGATCTGTCCTCGGCGCAGGACATCAAGCATGTCGAGCGGATTACCCCGACGTCGGGCAACGAGATCACCTTCTGGGATCAGTTGTTCAACAACGTGGGCCGCTTCAGCAAGGGCGCTTCGGGCGATCTCGACCCCGCCGGGAAGTAACCCCCGAACAATTCAATTCCGCCGCATCAGGCACAGAATCAGGCACAGAAAAAACCCCGATGGCCGCGCCACCGGGGTTTCTCTATGCGTGAAATCGCAGGATCAGGCGTTAGGCAAGGATCGCCAGCAGCAGGATCGCCACGATGTTGATGATCTTGATCATCGGGTTGACGGCCGGGCCGGCGGTGTCCTTGTACGGATCACCGACCGTGTCGCCGGTCACCGCGGCATGGTGGGCGTCAGAGCCCTTGCCGCCGTGGTTGCCGTCTTCGATGTACTTCTTGGCGTTATCCCAGGCGCCGCCGCCGGAGGTCATGGACAGAGCCACGAACAAACCGGTGACGATGGTGCCCAGAAGCATGGCGCCCAAGGCCGAGAACGCGGCAGCCTGGCCACCCACGGCATTGATCACGAAGTACATCACCACCGGCGCCAGGACCGGCAGCATGGACGGGATGATCATTTCCTTGATCGCGGCCTTGGTCAGCAGGTCGACGCACTTGCTGTATTCCGGCTTGGCGGTGCCTTCCATGATCCCTTTGATCTCACGGAACTGGCGGCGGACTTCCACCACCACGGCGCCACCGGCGCGACCCACGGCCATCATGCCCATGGCCCCGAACAGGTAGGGCAGCAGGCCACCGATGAACAGGCCGATCACCACGTAGGGATCCTGAAGCTTGAACGACACGTCGACGTTCGGGAAATAGTGCTTCAGGTCCTCGGTATAGGCAGCAAACAGCACCAGGGCCGCCAGACCGGCGGAACCGATGGCGTAGCCCTTGGTCACGGCCTTGGTGGTGTTGCCCACGGCGTCCAGAGCATCGGTCGTGGTCCGGACCTCTTCCGGCAGGTTGGCCATTTCGGCAATCCCGCCGGCGTTGTCGGTCACAGGGCCGAACGCGTCCAGCGCCACCACCATACCGGCCAGGGCCAACATGGTTGTCGCGGCGATGGCGATGCCGAACAGGCCGGCGTTCAGGAACGCGACGATGATCCCGGCGCAGATCACGATCACCGGCAGCGCGGTCGCTTCCATGGAAACGGCCAAGCCCTGAATGATGTTCGTGGCATGGCCGGTTTCGGACGCAGCGGCGACGCTTTTCACCGGGCGATAGTCGGTGCCGGTATAGTACTCGGTGATCCAAACGATCAGTCCTGTAACGCCCAGCCCGGTCAAGGCGCAGATATACAACTGCGTACCGGACACGGCTTTGCCGGCCATCTGGAACGTGGTGTCCCAGCCCAGCTGGTACGACACGATCCCGCCGATCAGCACGGCGGAAATCACCGCCGAGGCGATGAAGCCTTTGTACAAGGCCCCCATGATCGAATTGCTGGAACCCAGCTTAACGAACCAGGTCGCGACGACCGAGGCGATGATGCACACCCCGCCGATGACCAACGGGAACAGCATCATCTGTTCCTGAGCGGCACCGGTAAAGAAGATCGCGGCCAGCAACATGGTCGCAACCACGGTCACGGCGTAGGTTTCGAACAGGTCGGCGGCCATACCGGCGCAATCGCCGACGTTGTCGCCGACGTTGTCCGCGATGACGCCCGCGTTGCGGGGATCGTCTTCCGGGATACCTGCTTCGATCTTACCGACAAGGTCGGAGCCCACATCGGCACCCTTGGTGAAGATGCCGCCTCCCAGACGGGCGAAGATCGAAATCAGCGAAGCGCCGAAGCCGAGGGCCACCAGGGCCTCGAGCACGTGACGCATGCCTTCGGTGGTGGTGGTGTCGATCATCCCGCGCAGCGCCGTGTAATACCCGGCGACGCCCAACAGGGCCAGACCGACCACCAGCATGCCGGTGACGGCGCCGGCCTTGAACGCAATGTTCAAGCCACCGGCCAGTCCCTGGGACTGAGCGGCTTCGGCCGTGCGCACGTTGGCGCGAACGGAAACGTTCATGCCGATATAGCCGGCCGCACCCGACAGGATGGCTCCAATGAAATAACCAACTGCGACGGTCATACCCAGTTTCAGACCGAGCAGGATGCCGATCACCGCCCCGACCACGGCAATGGTGGTGTATTGGCGGTTCAAATAAGCAGCGGCCCCTTCCTGGATCGCAAGGGCGATTTCCTGCATTTTCGCGTTGCCGGCCGGGGCCGACAGAACGGAGCGCACAGCATACGCCCCGTACAGCAGCGCCAGGACACCGCAGGCAATAACCAAGGTGTAAAGCGACATTATTCAGATACCCTTTTCATGGATGTTGATAACGCCGCCTGGACTAATCTCCCCTATCCCACTGGCGGCGCCAAAGATTGTTATTTGGCTTTATTTTTTTAGCCTTGGGATCAATCGGTCAAACGACCGAAAGCCTTTGGAACATAAGCAAAGTCTAAAGGCAAAAGCAACCGCCGATCAGGGGCGGTTGCTCCGGCCAAGACCCACCATGAGGGTTACTTCGGGGGGGTATCTACGACCGACTGAATCAGGACGTTCTGGACCACGTGTTTGCCCAGGACCATGTCGGCCCGCATCTTTAGCCGCTGCTGCAGGATCGCCAGGTTCAGCTGATCCTGTTCCTTCAACATGCGCGGGATAAAGGTATGCAGGTCCTTGAAGAACGCATCCTTCAGAACCGGCGTCATCTTACGAACTTCGTCGTAATGATCTTCGTTCCAGACTTCCAATTTCAGCTCGAACTGGAAGTTTCCGAGCACCTTGGAATCGCCCAACACGTTGATCAATAAGGGAGTCATCTCGACAAACTTGGCGTCGCCCTTGGTCGGCTTCTTCGGCTTGGCTTCTTCGGCATGCGGGTTGGCGAAGGGGCCCAACTCCATCCATTTCATCACGCCGACCGCACCGCCAAGAATGCAGATCAGGACAATAAAGCCGACAAAGATCTTCTTCATGCTTTCTGCTTTCGCCTGTCGTTCTTTCTGTTCAGTCCCTGCGGCCATTATGCAGGCCTATCGGCTCGGCGCAACGGACCTGCGGCCCCTGGTCAGGGGCCGGTCATAAATGTCGGTACCCCCCGGCTCCGACCTCCAAGTCCTGGCCATTCCGGTCGATCACGCGGACCCCGCTACCTTCGACTACTGATCCGATTCGGGTAACGTCGATGTCGGTCCGCGCCGAAGCATTCAGAATTTCCCGCGCCGCCCCCGGTGGCGCCGTGAATACCAATTCGTAGTCGTCCCCACCGGAAACGACCGTGGTAATCAGCGTCGGATAGGCCGCGAGCGCCGCCAAGGCCGCCGCCGACAGCGGCAGATCCGCGACCTTGATTTCAATCCCGACACCGGATGTTTCGGCGATATGCCCGGCATCCGCGACCAATCCGTCAGAGACATCGGCGCAGGCCGTGGCCAATCCGATCAACTTGCGGCCCAGCAAACATCGCGGCCTAGGGCGGTCATATCGCCCACGAAGGAAAGCATTTCCCTGATCATCGGCCAATTTTCGCCCATCACGGGCGACCAGCAGGCCCAAGGCCGCATCACCGATGGTGCCTGAAACATAAACGTCGTCGCCGACCCGCGCGCCGGAGCGCAACAAGGCCTGGCCGCTCGGCACCGTCCCCATCGCGGTGATCGACAGTGTCAGGGGGCCATCGGTCGAAACCGTGTCGCCGCCCAACAGGAAGATGCCGTGCAGGGCCTGCGCCGCCGCCAAGCCATCGGTGAAGGATTCCAGCCATACCCCGGTGATCGACTTGGGCGCGGCCAGGGCCAGGGTATAGGCCAGGGGCTTGGCCCCCATGGCCGCCAAGTCGGACAAATTGACGCCCAGCACCTTCTGCCCCAGGTCTTCGGCCGGCCCGTCGGCCAGGAAGTGGCGGCCCGCGACCAGGGCGTCGGTGGTCACCACCAACTGTTCGCCTTTCGCAACGGTCAAGATTCCCGCGTCATCCAAAAGGCGCAGGGCCTCGGCCCGGCCCAGGGTCAAGGGGCGGAAATAAGTCTCGATCAGGCCGAATTCACCCAGGGCCTGCGGATCGTTACTGTTGCTCATTTCGTCGGCCGTCCTCTTTCCCAGAAAACAGCATCAGGCAGCCGGTCAGGAAAACTCCGTCGGGCGCAGTTCACGGCCCAAATGATCGAGCAACCCGTTGACCAGCGCCGGTTCGCGCCCATCGAAAAAGGCATCGGCCACGTCGACGTATTCCTTGATCACGACGACCGCCGGAACCTGGTGCCGATGGGCCATTTCGAACACCGCCGCGCGCAGCACGGCACGCAGCAGGGTTTCCAAGGTTTCGACCGTATGGGGATGGTTCAGCGCCATCTTCAGATAGCGATCGATGCTGGCCATGTCGCCGTTTACGCCCGCGACCAGCTCTTTCAGCAGGTCCTGATCCGGCGGCGTGAAGGCATCGTCCTCGCCATGTTCGCCCTCGCCTTCGATGGCGGCGGACGACCAGCGCTCGGCCATGATGTCGGTCAACACGGCGTCGGCCTGGGCCCCGGCCAAATCCATTTCATACAATGCCTGAACAGCAGCCAGACGGGCCGCGCTCAACGGCGCGGAACGGGTCGCGGTCATGGTTTTATGCTCCCCCAAAGCGATGTTTGACGTCGATCATCGCCAAACAGGCGCGGGCGGCTTCAGCGCCCTTGTTCTTACCCTTCGGATCGGCGCGGACTTCCGCCTGCGCCCCGTTCTCACAGGTCAGGATGCCGAACCCGATTGCCAGGCCGTCGTTCATGGTCAGGTCCATGATGGCCCGGCTGGCTTCGTTGCAGATGTGGTCGTAATGGCTGGTTTCGCCCCGGATGACGCAGCCAAAGGCCAGATAGCCGTCATGCCCGCCGCCGTTCGGGCCGAGGGCCGCATGGCGGATCGCCGCCGGGATTTCGAACACGCCGGGCACTTCCAGGCGATCGATCTGATATCCGGCTTCCTCGATCAACGGCGTGGCGCCGGCGATCAGGCCGTCCGTGAACTGCGCGTAATAGCGGGATTCAACGATCAGAACCCGCCCCGTGCGGGCCGCGGCGGCGCTCATGAGGCACTCCGTTCGATGCCTTGGCGGCCGACGATGGTCAGGCCATGGCCTTCCAGGCCGATCACGGTCTTTTCCGAATTGGTCAGCAAAATCATTTCCTTGATACCCAGGTCCGTCAGGATCTGCGCGCCGACACCGTAGTCGCGGAGCTGACCGGACGGCTTTTCGCCCTCACCCAGCTTGGCCTTGACCCGGTCGGACAGACTGGTCGGCATGGGTTCGCGGATCAGCACGATAACGCCACGGCCCATTTCGCCGATGATCTCCATCGAGCGCTGCAACTGGCCGTCGGCCCCACGCGAGCTATCGCCCAAAACGTCTTCCAACACGTTCAAGGCATGCATGCGCACGGGCACGGGCCCGCCTGCGGTCACGTCGCCTTTGATCAGGGCGATGTGCTCGGCATAGGCCACGGTGTTGCGATAGATCGCCATGGTGAAGTCGCCGCCGTGGCGGCTTTCGAATGGCGTTTCCAAGATCTTCGTGACCAAACGGTCGTTCTGACGGCGATAGGCAATCAGATCGGCAATGGTCGCGATCTTCAGATCGTGGTGCTGCGCGAATTCGACCAGGTCCGGCAGCCGCGCCATGGTGCCGTCGTCGTTCATGATCTCGCAGATCACCCCGGCGGGGTTCAACCCGGCCAGACGCGCAACGTCCACGGCGGCTTCCGTGTGCCCGGCACGAACCAGGGTACCGCCGTCGCGGGCTTCGAGCGGGAAGATATGACCCGGTGTGGCGATGTCCGCCGCACCCCGCGCCGGATCGATGGCGACGGAAATGGTCCGCGCCCGGTCCGAGGCGGAAATCCCCGTGGTCACGCCTTCGCGGGCTTCGATTGAGACAGTAAAGGCCGTCTGGTGCCGGGACGAATTGGTCCGGCTCATATGCGGCAGGTTCAGCTTTTCGACCCGGTCGCGGGTCAACGCCAAACAGATCAGGCCGCGCCCAAAGCGCGCCATGAAATTGATCGCGTCCGGCGTGGCCATCTGGGCCGGAATGACCAGATCGCCCTCGTTCTCGCGTTCTTCGTCATCGACCAGAATGAACATCCGGCCGTTTCGGGCATCCTCGATGATGTCCTCGATCGGCGAAAGGACGCCGTCGTATGCGTTAACGTCTTGTAATTTCAAGGAGCTTTACCCTGCGCTTGCAACAGGCGCGCAACATAGCGCGCCAGCATATCGATTTCCAGATTCACCGCGCCGCCGACGGCCAAGCCGCCCAGCGTCGTCTGGTCCTGGGTATGGGGGATAATGTTGACGGTAAAGTCGTTGCCATCGACCGTGTTGACGGTCAGGGACACGCCATCAATGGTGATCGACCCCTTGGCCGCGATATAGGGCGACAGGCTGTCCGGCGCGCGGAACGTCAGCTTCAGGGACTCGCCCTCGGCCTCGCGTCCGACCAGTTCCCCCATGCCGTCGACATGCCCGGACACGATATGCCCGCCCAGCTCGTCCCCGGCCTTGAGCGCGCGTTCGAGATTGACCGAAGCACCTTCGGCCCAATTGCCCAGCACGGTCAAACGCCGGGTCTCGCCCGAGGCTTCGAAAGCCAGCCAACCCGGGCCTTTTTCGACCACGGTCAGGCAGCAGCCGGAACAAGCGACAGAGGCCCCGATGGCGATATCGGTGGTATCGAAGGCCGTTTCGATCTCAAGACGGCCGTCATCCGTATGCTCGATGGCGCGGACCCGGCCGACGTCGGTGATGATTCCAGTAAACATGCCTGTTTCTTACGCCGGTCGGGGATGAACCGCCAGCATTTCCAAGACATCTTCGCCGATAACTTCGACGGACAGCCGCTCCAGGCGCAAAGCATCGGCCATTCGGGCCGTGGACAGGCCCGCGATGGCGGGCAGACCGTCGCCGCCGACGATCACCGGAGCATGGAACCAGGCGATGCGGTCGATCAATCCGGCCTTGAGAAAACTGGCCGCGACGGTGCCGCCGCCTTCGATCAACAGGCGGGTGATCCCCTGCTCCGCCAGCTTGGCGAGGACGGCTGCTGGATCCGGTCGCCCATTCGCATCACCCTCAACCTTAAAGGTCGAAAATCCTTCTTTCGCAGGTGGTTGCGAATCGGACTTGGGTCCGGACATCAACCAGACAGGCGGGTCTCCGGCGGCCTTGTACAGCTTGCTCTGAGCAGATAGGCCGCTGGCCATCACCACCCGCACCGGCGAGCGGCCGGTCATTCCCGGCAGGCGACAGGTCAGATCGGGATCGTCCGCCGTCACCGTGCCGCCGCCGACCAGGATGGCATCGGCCTGTGCGCGCATCAGATGGCCGCGCTCGCGCGCTTGCGGGCCGGTCAACCATTTGCTGTCGCCATTGGCGACGGCGATGCGGCCGTCCAGGCTGGACGCAACTTTCAGGGTCACCAGGGGTCGGTTTTCGGAAACGCTTTTGAAGAACCCGGCGTTGACCTCCGCCGCCTTGGCTTCGAACAGGCCAGTATCGACCGTCAGCCCCGCTGCGCGCAGATCCTTGATGCCCTGCCCCGCGACCTTGGCGAAGGGATCGACCACGGCGACGACCACGCGGGTCACCCCGGCGGCAATCAGGGCTTCGGTGCAGGGCCCGGTTTTGCCCGTATGGCAACAAGGTTCCAGCGTGACATACGCCGTGGCCCCGTTGGCCAGGGCTCCGGCGCGCCTCAGGGCTTCGGTTTCGGCATGAGGGCGTCCGCCCGGCTGGGTCCAGCCCCGCCCGACGATGCGCCCGCCGCCGGTTATGCCGCCATCCAGGTCCGGGCGGACCAGGACGCAACCGACCGCCGGATTGGGCGCGACATTGCCCAATCCGCGCCGGGCAAGGCCAAGGGCCGCGCCCATGAAACGCCGATCGTTCTGGGTGAACGGGTTAGTCGTCTTCACCGCCCAGGTTCTCGACGAAAGCCTCGAAATCCTTGGCTTCGCGGAAGTTGCGGTAGACCGAGGCGAAGCGCACGTAAGCGACCTGATCCAGGTTGGCCAGGTTTTCCATGACCATTTCGCCGATCACCTTGGACGGGATTTCGTTCTCGCCCAGGGTTTCCAAACGACGCTGTATTGAGTTGACGATGCGCTCTATCCGGTCTTCGTCGACGGGGCGCTTGCGCAACGCTATCCGCAAGGATTTCAGCAGCTTTTCGCGGTCGAAGGCCATCTTCTCGCCGTCCTTCTTTACCACGACCAGTTCACGCAGTTGGACCCGCTCAAACGTTGTCCAGCGCGCGCCGCAGGCCGGGCAGAAGCGGCGGCGGCGAACAGCCGAGCCGTCTTCCGTCGGCCGGGAGTCCTTCACCTGAGAGTCTTCATGTCCGCAGAATGGGCACCGCATCGGTCTATCTCCCCTATATTTTGTGCTGTTCTAACCGCCCGGTTCTAAACAAGCCGTTACTATTTCAGAGATTGCCGTAAATCGGGAAGTCGCTGCACAGCTTGCCGACAGCCTCGCCCGCGGCCTTTTCCGCCGCCGAGTTGTCGTCGGGATTAGCGGCCAGGCCGTCCAGCACGTCGGCGATCAGGTTGCCGATCTGCTTGAATTCGGCCACGCCGAAGCCGCGCGTGGTGCCCGCCGGGGAGCCCAGGCGGATGCCCGAGGTCACGGTCGGCTTTTCCGGATCGAACGGGACGCCGTTCTTGTTACAGGTCATGCGGGCGTTTTCCATGGCGTCCTCGGCCTTGACGCCGGTCAGACCCTTGGACCGCAGATCGACCAGCATCAGATGCGTGTCGGTCCCGCCCGCGACGATGTCGAAGCCGCGGCTGATCAGGGTATCGGCCAGGGCGGCGGCGTTATCGACGACGCGCTGGGAATAGTCCTTGAACTCAGGGCGCAGCGCTTCGCCGAAGGCCACGGCCTTGGCGGCGATGACATGCATCAGCGGACCGCCTTGCAGGCCCGGGAACACCGCTGAATTGACCTTTTTGGCGATCGCTTCGTCGTTGGTCAGGATCATGCCGCCGCGCGGGCCGCGCAGGGTTTTATGCGTGGTCGTGGTTGCGATATCGGCATAGGGGAACGGGCTCGGGTGCACCCCGGCGGCGACCAGGCCCGCAAAATGGGCCATGTCGACCATCATCAGCGCGCCGACCTTGTCGCAGATTTCCCGGAACTTGGGGAAATCCAGGGTGCGCGGATAGGCCGAGCCACCGGCGATGATGACCTTGGGCTTATGCTCCATGGCCAGTTCCTCGACCTCGTCGAAATCGACGCGGGCGTCCTGCTTGCGCACGCCGTACTGCACGGCGTCGAACCATTTGCCGGACATTGCGGGCGGCGCACCGTGGGTCAGGTGACCGCCGGCGGCCAGGGACATGCCCATGATGGTGTCGCCCGGCTTGACCAGGGCCAGCATGACGGCGCCGTTGGCCTGTGCGCCGGAATGAGGCTGCACGTTGGCGAAGCCGCAGTTGAACAGCTTCCTGGCGCGCTCGATGGCCAGGGTTTCCGCCACGTCGACGTATTCACAGCCGCCGTAATAGCGCTTACCCGGATAGCCTTCGGCGTACTTGTTGGTCATCACGCCGCCCTGGGCTTCCATCACCGCGCGGGACACGATGTTTTCCGAGGCGATCAGTTCGATCTTGTCCTGCTGACGCTTCAGTTCCGAACGCTCGGCGCCATAAAGCTCCGGGTCGGTTTCGGACAGCGGGGCTTCGAAGAAACGGTTCAGGGACGGATCGGCGTACTTCGTCATGATTTCAACAGTCCTCAGGATCAGTGATGGCGCCTTCGATCCTGCCGACGGCGCCTTGTACTTTGACGGAAAGTCCGGGGCGGCAGTTACGCCGGATCGGACAGTTTGTTTACCCGGCGGCCGTGGCGGCCCCCTTCAAATTCGGTTTCCAGGAACAGCTTCAGGCAGTCCTTGGCGGTTTCGATGCCGATCATCCGGCCACCGAAGCAGATCACGTTGGCGTCGTTGTGCTGACGGCACATGCGGGCGCCCAGGGCATCGTGGATCAACGCGGCGCGAACTTCGGGGTAGCGGTTGGCGGCGATCGAAATGCCGATGCCGGAGCCGCAAACCAGAACACCCTGCTCCGCCCGGCCGTCCTTGATAGCCTTGGCCATCGCGTAGCCGAAATCCGGGTAATCAACGGAATCTTCGGAGTTGGTTCCCAGGTCCAGGACCTCATGGCCCATGTAGGCAAGCTGCTTGAGCAACTCGGATTTCAAATCAAAGCCCGCGTGATCGCAGGCGATGGCGATGGGTTTGGTGCTCAAGGCGTTCACCTAGTGTCTAGAGGCTACGTGTCTGGAGGCTGCGTTCGTCCGGCGGCAGTGATACCACATCTCGATTCATGCCGCCACACGAACACAAGGGATTTACAGGCTTCCAAATGTTGGAAACGGCCCGGAAAATCAAGCGTGGAATTGTCAGGCGACAAATGGCCTTAGGCCAGGAGGTCCGTGCGTCCGGGGCGCTTGGCTTCGCCGGACAGGATTTCGGCCCGCCGCTTGCGCAGAACGTATTTCAGCTTCCGGGCCGCCAAGCGCTTGATCATGGTCTGTGAATATTTCGCGTCACAGATCGAAATAACCTCGACCCCCGATCGCGGATCGATGGCGACGACGCGCATATAGCGCCCTTGCGGGTGCAACTCGAACAGCACTTCCGGCAAGTATACGTCGTCTTTCCCGGCCATGGGCGGGGCCTTTCCCTGGTTTCACCGCCCGAGGAACAAAGGCCGTCGGCCCCTGCCCCGCTACATGTTTCGGCGGTACTGACCACCCGCGTCGAACAAAGCGTCGGTGATCTGACCCAGGGAACACGATTTCACGGCCTGCATCAAGGCGGCGAAGATGTTCCCATCGCTGCGCGCCGCTGCCTTCAGGTCGGCCAAGGCGGCCTCGGCGGCGGCTTTGTTGCCATCCTGGAACGTCCGCAACCGCCCGATTTGGTTGCGCTTTTCGTCGTCGGACGAACGTTGCAGCGGCGGTTCGGCCAGGTTCGAGTCCTGGTTCGGGTTCAGGAAGGTATTCACCCCGACGATCGGCAGGGTGCCGTCGTGCTTCAGGGTTTCGTAGTAGAGCGATTCTTCCTGGATCTTGCCCCGCTGATAGCCGGTTTCCATGGCCCCCAGCACACCTCCGCGCTCGGAAATGCGCTCGAATTCCTGCAGCACGGCCTCTTCCACCAGGTCGGTCAGTTCCTCGATCACGAACGAGCCCTGGATCGGGTTCTCGTTCTTGGACAGGCCCCATTCCTTGTTGATGATCATCTGCACGGCCAGGGCCCGACGCAGGCTGTCTTCAGTCGGGGTGGTGAAGGCCTCGTCGAAGGCGTTGGTGTGCAGGGAATTGCAGTTGTCATAGACCGCGATCAACGCCTGCAGCGTCGTGCGGATGTCGTTGAAATCCATCTCCTGGGCGTGCAGCGAGCGGCCCGAGGTCTGGATGTGGTATTTCAGCTTCTGCGACCGTTCGTTGGCGCCGTAGCGTTCGCGCATGGCCACGGCCCAGATGCGCCGGGCGACCCGGCCCATCACCGTGTATTCCGGGTCCATCCCGTTGGAGAAGAAGAACGACAGGTTCGGCGCGAAGTCGTCGATCTTCATCCCGCGCGCCAGATAGGCTTCGACGAAGGTAAAACCGTTGGCGAGGGTAAAGGCCAATTGCGAGATCGGGTTCGCGCCTGCTTCGGCGATGTGATAGCCGGAGATCGAGACGGAATAGAAGTTCCGTACCCGGTGCTCGACGAAATAGGCCTGGATATCGGCCATCATCCGGAGTGCGAATTCGGTCGAGAAGATGCAGGTATTCTGCCCCTGGTCTTCCTTCAGGATGTCGGCCTGCACCGTGCCGCGGACGTTGGCGAGCGTCCAGGCGCGGATGTCCGCCGCTTCGGCATCGTCGGGGGCGCGGCCCTTCTCGGCCTCGAACTTGGCCGTCTGCTGATTGATCGCGGTGTTCAGGAACATCGCCAGGATCGTCGGCGCGGGGCCGTTGATGGTCATCGAAACCGAGGTATTGGGCGCGCAGAGGTCGAAGCCGTCATAAAGCTCCTGCATGTCCTCCAGCGTCGCCACGGAAACGCCGGAGTTTCCGACCTTGCCGTAGATATCGGGGCGCTCGTCCGGGTCGTAGCCGTAAAGCGTCACGGAATCGAAGGCCGTGGACAGACGCTTGGCCGGGGAATCCTTGGACAAATACTTGAACCGGGCGTTGGTCCGCTTGGGATCGCCCTCGCCCGCGAACATGCGGGTCGGGTCTTCCTCAGCCCGTTTGAACGGGAACACCCCCGCCGTGAACGGGAAATAGCCGGGCAGGTTTTCGCGCATCAGCCATTTCAGCAATTCGCCGTGGTCTTCGTATTTCGGCAGGCTGACGCGGCGGATCAGGTTGCCGGACAGGGTCTTGCGGGTCAGCTCGTTGCGGATTTCGCGGTCGCGGACGGTGACCACCAGTTCGTCCCCGGAATAAGCCTCGCGAATGCCAGGCCAGGCGTCGAGCAGGCCATGGGCCTCGGCGCTCAGCTCCTTGGTTTTTGATTCAACAAGGGCCTGTACGTCGTTGTTCGTCTTGCCGTTTTCACCCAGCATGCGGGCCGTTTCCGAAACCTGCTGCCGCGCCCGCGCGATGCGTGCCTGCTCGTCGGCCTGGGCAAGATAGCCACGCACTTCGCCCGCGATATCGGCCAAGTAGCGCTGCCGTTCCGGCGGCACGATGGCCGACCCCGGCTCCGACGCGCGGACCGTGACCCTGGGCAGCGTCTGCGGCAGGGCCGGAAAGCCCTTGTCGGCGATCAGCTCGACCAGTTCCTGATAGACGGCGGTCACGCCCGCGTCGTTGAAGCGCGAGGCGATGGCCCCGAACACCGGCATGTCTTCCGGCTGGGCGCCAAATTCCTCGCGGTTGCGCTGAACCTGCTTGCGCACGTCGCGCAGCGCGTCCATCGCGCCCTTGCGATCCATCTTGTTGATCACGATCACGTCGGCGAAATCCAGCATGTCGATTTTCTCGAGCTGGCTGGCCGCGCCGAATTCCGGCGTCATGACGTAGATCGACAGATCGCAGAACGGCACGATCCCGGCATCGCCCTGCCCGATCCCGGGCGTCTCCACGATCACGATCTCTGCCCCGGCGGCCTTGGTCGCGGCGATAATGTCGGATAGCGCCGGCGGCACCTCGGTCCGGGCATCGCGTGTCGCGAGCGAGCGGAAGAACACATTGGGCGCGTTGTTGGCATTCATGCGGATGCGGTCGCCGAGCAAGGCCCCGCCCGTCTTTCGCCGGGTCGGATCGACGGCGATCACCGCGATCTCCGGCTCGTCTGAGCCAAAGCGGAAACGCCGCACGATCTCATCGGTCAGGGACGATTTACCCGCCCCGCCGGTCCCGGTGATGCCGATGACCGGCACGGTGTCGCGACCGGCCGCCGTCTCGCGGATGTCAGCCAGCATCTCAACCGGCAAGCGGCCGTCTTCGATCGCGGTGACGATCCGCGCCAACTCCGCTGGGTTTCCAGCCTTCAATCCACCTAAGTCATTGGGCAGGTCGCCGGACAGGTCACGCCGGGCGCGCTGGATCATATCCGCGATCATGCCCTGCAGGCCCAGCTTGCGCCCGTCCTCGGGCGAATAGACGCGGGTCACGCCGTAGGCTTCCAGGTCATGGACCTCGGCCGAAACGATAACCCCGCCGCCCCCGCCGAAGACGGCGATGTCCGGGCGGCCCCGCTCGCGCAGCAGGTCGATCATGTATTTGAAGTATTCAACGTGCCCGCCCTGATAGGACGATACGGCGATGCCGTGGGCGTCTTCCTGAATGGCGGCGGTGACGACCTCGTCGACCGAGCGATTGTGACCCAGGTGAATGACCTCGGCCCCCTGCGCCTGCAGGATGCGGCGCATGATGTTGATCGAGGCGTCGTGGCCATCGAACAGGCTGGCGGCGGTCACGAAACGGACCGGTTGCAGCGGCCCCTTGCTACGGTCGTCCAGGCCCTTTTGCGGCCCGGCGGTAGTTCTATCGTCCGGCACGGTGATGTTCCCGTTTCCCAAGTTATTTGATTATCGGTTCTTCAAGTTTCCGTTTACGTAAACGTAAAGCATATGCCGGAGGGCGTAAAGCCCGCATTCCGGGGAAAGTTGCATCGAAACGACAGGAGATGCGTTGACTTTCCAACGATCAGCGAGGATTTTGACAGGCCTATTCCTGCCCTAAGGCAATCGCCGCCGGGGCCAGATTTTCAACCGGAACAACGCCCGTGCCCTCTTTTCCCCGCAAGCGCATGCGCCGCAATCGGCGCGAACCCTGGATCCGCCGCCTCGTCGCCGAGAACACCCTGACCGCCGCGGACCTGATCTGGCCCGTGTTCGTGGTTGAGGGCGAAAACCAGCGCCAACCGATCCCGTCCATGCCGGGCGTCGACCGGCTGTCGGTCGATCTGCTTGCCGAAGCCGTGGCCGAGGCCCGCGCCCTGGGAATTCCCGCCGTAGCGCTGTTTCCCTACACCGATGAGACCCTGAAGACGCCGGATGCCCGCGAGGCCTACAACCCGGACAATCTGGTGTGCCGCGCCGTGCGCGCCGCCAAGGCCGCCTGCCCCGACGTCGGCGTGATCTGCGACGTCGCCCTGGACCCGTTCAATTCCGACGGCCACGACGGCTTGGTCCAGGATGGGGTCATTCTCAACGACGAAACGATCGAACTTTTGGTCAAGCAGTCCCTGGTTCAAGCCGAGGCCGGCTGCGACATCATCGCGCCGTCCGACATGATGGACGGACGTGTCGCCGCGATCCGCGACGGGCTGGACGCGGCGGGCCATCGCGACGTTGCGATCATGGCCTATGCGGCCAAGTATGCCTCGGGCTTTTACGGCCCGTTCCGCGACGCCATCGGCTCCAAGGGGGCCCTGAAGGGCGACAAGGCGACGTACCAAATGAACCCCGCCAACATCGACGAAGCCATGTGGGAAGTCGCCATGGACGTCGAGGAAGGGGCCGACATGATCATGGTCAAACCGGGCCTGCCCTACCTGGACGTCGTACGGATGGTGAAGGAAAAATTCCAGATGCCGACCTTTGCCTACAACGTGTCGGGCGAGTACGCGATGCTGCGCGGCGCCGGTGACGCGGGTTGGCTGGATTACAACAAGGTCGCGGTGGAAACGATGATGTCGTTCAAGCGCGCGGGCGCCGACGGCATCCTGACCTATTCCGCCCTGGACGTGGCGCGCCTGATCAAGGAAGGCTGACACGAAAAAGGCGGGGCAAATGCCCCGCCTCAATCTCGCCAGTTGGCGCGCGGATCAGAGACGCGCGCTGATATTCAGCAGACGGTGCACATCGAGCACTACCATCAATTCACCCTTCAAACGGTAGACGCCGTTCGAAAACTCCCGCCACAGCGCGTCGAGCGTGGCCGGATTGCGTTCGTAAATTTCGTTGGACAGGCTGACCACGTCACCGATGCTGTCGACCAGCAAGGTATACAGTTCGTGGTCCTGTTCGACCGTGACCGCCATGGCATTGGCCGAGCTATCCTTGTTCGCGGGCAGACCCAAGCGAACCCGAACGTCGATCACGGTGACAATGCGGCCACGCAGGTTGATCGAGCCCCGCACTTCCGGCGGTGCCAGAGGAATGGAGGCGATCCGGTCCGGCGACAGGATGTCTTGGACCATCAGCACGGGAATGCCGAACAGCTGTTTCTTGACCCGGAAGGTCACGAAATCGTCCAGGTCCTCGCCCGGGTGGGTCGCCAGATCGCGATTGTCCGCTTCGCGCAGCGCACGGGACGAATTCACAGCCTGAACTTCGGTCATCGTCGAAACTCCCAGTAAAGCGCCGGAAAGGAATGGAAAACCGCCCCCCGGCAGGTGTTGTGGCTGCATAGTAAGCGGTGGATCAGCGACTTTGCAATACAGACGAAAGGTATGGATAGGGGGCCGGAAAAGCCCCTAACTTCAAACCAGTGGCATCAAGCCTCGAGCCAGGCCGCGATCAAGTCCAGCTGGTCATCGGCCATCAATGCCGGGGCATGGCCGACACCGGGGATTTCATGAGCGGTCACGGCAGGCCCCCGCGACTGCATTTCCGCCAGGGTTTCCGCCCGCAAAAGGTCGGATTGGGCGCCCCGAATGACGGTAACCGGACATTGCACCGCATCCCAAAACGGCCAAAGCACCATGTCTTCGCCGATCACTTGCGCGAACGGTTGAGCGATAGCGGGGTCGTATTTCAGCTC
>CAXGUG010000009.1:0-60174 GCA_964012715.1 uncultured Rhodospirillaceae bacterium
CTCATAACCTGAAGGTCGCAGGTTCAAATCCTGCCCCCGCAACCAATAAAAAACGCCCTAACCTCAACAGGTTATGGGCGTTTTTGTTTGGCCGGATCCCAGCCGCCGAAATCCAAGGGTCAACCTATGGAAAGCAGATGGAATCAAGTTCCTGCAAGGTAAGGCAAGGTGGAAGGCGCTGCGGGGATGGATCAAAACTCCACGCAGGGCTGACCATGACTAGGATGATGAGGCATTCGTGAATTGTGTCAAGCAGGCCTATCGGGTCGGTGGCTATCCCGGAAACGACGAGGACGGCAAGGGTATGCAAAGCCGGCTAGACAAGCAGTAACTTTTCACCGATCTGTTGAATGGGGCACGCTTCATAAACTCCCACGCGCTTTCGACCGGCAGGCTTGGCGCGACAGGGTTCCATTTCTGGGGCGGAGTGGTCAACGCCCTTGCGGTCGAAATGGGTGACGCGCGCACTGTCGCTGTTCCCTATTACGGTCGCGCAGCGATGACAGCCGATGTCCCGAAACTCACGGCGGCGCTCATGATCCAGAACGCTGAAGATGACCCTCGGATCAACGAGGCCGTGCCCGCCTATGCCGAGGCGTTTAAAGCATATGGAAAGACATTCGAGATGCACACCTAAAGAACACGGCAACGAAGCCAATTTTCCCGCAACCATCCACAGGATTAAGAACTCAGCATTCTTCGGTCGAAACTCGCCAGTCCGCGTAGCGAAGCTGACGCAGACATGCACGCACAAGGGCCCGGTGCGGGCGGTCCATATCCGTCATGTTGATCATCCGGCCTTGGCCGACGGCCTCGATCACTCGGCGCTTTAGGTGCAGGTAATCGGCATGAGCAAACCGCAGGACGATGTCCTGGAACGCATCGTGCGCGTCCGGATCGAACGGCCGGGTGTTGCCCAGGCCGTCGCTGAGCGGATTGGCCGGATACATCGACAGGCAGGGCAGCCAGCCCTCGGGCAAGGGCACGTTGGCGGCATGAGTGCGTTGGTGCGCCGCCAGACGCGGCAACAGATGGGTGTGCGGGCCATGGGGAGTGGGCAGTCCATTGGCTTGCGACGGGATGTATTGATAGACCTCGACCCGGCCCAGGCGAGACAAAAATACCCGGTGCGGGCTTTTCGCGATGACTGCCGTCATGGCCGGACCTTCGAAAGACAACATGTCCGCACCGCCATGGGCGCGCAGCGTTTTAATAAGGTCGGGATCGCGGGTCCGCACGCAGGCATCCACATGGGGCAGTCTCAAACCCAGGTCGAACAGCACCGCACCTCGGTCTTCTTTGCGAACGGCATCGTTGTCGGGTCCGATCTCCGTCAGCCCCACGCGCCCAGCCATGTGCCCCGCCTCGTCGTCGGGCAGGCAGATGTTGACGCCCTGGTTCCAGCGGTTTCGGTTGCGTGATGGCGTTTCATAGGGAAAGACCGTCGCGTCTTCTTTCAGGTCGATGCGGATTGCCCCTTTGCCGGTGACGACCGTGCCGCCGGTATCTCGGAGAACAACTTCCGCCACCTCGTCTGCGTCGCGATGGAATTCAGCGATCACGCCGAAGGAGCCGATACTCCAGCCCGTGGTCGCGGTTCGCATGTGTTGATGGACCAGTGCCACCGCATCTGTGAAGTCTTCAGTCTGGGTCCCGGTCACGTTCGGTTCTCCTCGGGTGAATGTGAAACGACGATCTGTCGGCCGTCAACGAAGTGCAGCCCGCCCTTGATGCGATAGACCGCGGCAAGGTTCCCGGGCTTCAACACAACGTCGGGCGTGCCCTGCGCGAAGATGCGCCCGTCCGCCATCAAGATCAGATGATTGCAGTAGCGTGCCGCCAGGGTTAGGTCGTGCAAGACCGCGACGGTCCCCGCTGTTTCCGATACGCGACGGCGCAGAATGTCCATAACATCCAGTTGATGACGCGGATCCAATCCGGTGACGGGTTCGTCCGCCAGCAGCATCGGTGCGCCGCCGGCCAGACAGCGGGCGATCATCACCAGAGTCCGCTCGCCGCCGGACAACGTTGTGACGGCGCGATGGCGCAGATGGTTCGTTCCCGTAGCGGCGAGGGCATCGGCAATGGCCTGCTTGCCGGCGGCGGCCTCGGCCCTGCGGTCCTGACCGTTCGCCAGCAGACCCAAGGCGACGATCCGTTCCACGGACATGGGCCAGTGGCAGGGGGCGCCCTGGGCCAGGTAACCGACGCGGCGGGCGATGTCGGAAGGACGGTAATTGGTGAGCGGGAGGCCGTCCAGCCGGACCTCGCCGCCGTCGACCGGGATCAGTCCCAACAATGCCTTGAGGAACGTCGTTTTGCCTGCCCCGTTGGGGCCGATCAGCCCGGTCAGGCGGCCGGGGCCGAAGTCGGCCGAAATGCCGTCGAGCAGGCGGCGCCCGTTTCGCGTCACCACCAGATCATGGGCCGACAAGATGGTCATTGCCCTTCCCTCCGCGTTCTCAGAACCAGGGCCAGGAAGAACGGCGCGCCGATCATCGCCGTCAGAACGCCCAGTTGCAGTTCCGGCCCGTCCGTCGCAAAGCGCACGGCGATGTCGGCGGCCAGGGTCAAGGCGCCACCGCCCAGCGCCGACGCCGGCAACAAGCGGCCCGGCGCGTGCCCGACGGCGGGCCGCAAAAGGTGCGGCACGACCAGACCGACGAACCCGATCACGCCGGAAACAGCGACGGCGGCCCCCACGGCCAGGGCGGTGCCGATGATCACCCGGGCCTGTAACCCACCGATGCCGATGCCCAGGCTGCGGGCGACATCCTCTCCCAGGGTCAGCGCGTCCAATCCGCGTCCGGTCGTTGCCAGCAAACCCATGCCCAGGGTGATGAACGGTAGAGCCAGGTCGACATGGTCCATGCTGCGGTCGGTGAGCGCGCCGAGCAGCCAGAAAAAGACTTCGAACGCCGCGTAGGGATTGGGCGACAGATTGAGCGCCAGAGTGGTCAGCGCTCCCGACATGGCGTTGATGGCGACCCCGGCCAGGATCAATGTCAGGATCGGCGCGTCGCGGCCGGCCAAAAGATACAGCAAGACCACCGCCAAGCCCGCCCCGGCCATGCCGCCGAGCGGCAAGGCGAGGGGGTAGACGGCGGCGAGCCCCGAATAGAACGTGGCGACGGCACCTAGCGCCGCGGTCCCGGATACGCCGACAAGACCCGGTTCGGCGAGCGGATTGCGCAGCAGCCCCTGTAGAGCGGCGCCCGCCATGCCCAGCGCGCCACCGACGACAAGCGCCAGAATTGCCCGAGGCAGGCGTAGTTCGCGCAGGATCACGGCTTCGGGTGTTGTGGGCGCGCCGATCAGTATTCCGGCATTCGGGATCAGAACCCCGGCGCGCCCGAAGACGACCGATGCGGCGAACAATACCAACGTCAACAACACCAGACCCGCGAGCAGGAAGGGAAAGGGGATATCAAACGACCGGTCGGTACGGGATAGCTTCATGGCCGTGGTTTTCCTTCGTCCCGGGTATCGGCTGCCTTGGCCAGGCGGGCAACGGCCTCCGCCGCCTGAGGCCCGCCGCAAGTCCACAGACTGGCGGGCAATTCGATACGCCGTGCATCGCCAAGAGCCGCATGGGCAGGATGATGCAATGCTTGATGAGTCAGCGACGGTCGCTCGGCCGTGCGGGCGGCAACGACCAGCAGGTCGGGCCGGGCCGCGATAAGCCGTTCCAACGGCAGGAAGCCCATACCCGTAACCCCCAAATCGGCGGACAGGTTGCGCAGACCAGCAGCACGTAGGATACCGTCAACCAGCGATCCGGGTCCGGTGGTCATCCCACGCGGCTGAAGAACAATAGTGCGCGGAGCAAGGCGGCCAGGAGATGAGCGGCGCCGAACATCCGCCAAGCGGCGGTCGAAATCGTAAATGATCCGCTCGGCCTTGGGCGCTTCGCCCAACGCCTTCCCGACGCGGCGGATGTTGTCATGGATGTCGGCGAACCCGCTTGCGGGGTCGAGAGTCAGGATGCGGTGACCGAACCGGCGTAGGATCGTCGTCGTCGCCCGTGTGGTGTAGGTGCCGGCCAAAATCAGGTCGGGCCGCAGGGGTAGGATTTCCTCGGCCTGGCCGTGGTTGGCGTGCAGTCCCTGTGCCAGGAGCGCATGGTGGGAGATCTCCGGATCGAATGCCAGATAGGAGATCGAGGCGATCCGGTCCCGTTCGGCCAGCAGCAGGACAAGCTGGTCCGTGCACAGGTTCATGGACACGATCCTCTGTGGTTTCCCCTTCACGGTCTCGGTCGGGATGGGGGCGGGAGCACCAACCGGTGCCCCCGCCAGGGTGGCGCCCGTGGGCGCCGTGGAAAGAACGACCACCGCGACCATCAGTCCCCACGCCTTGGAGAGTATGGGGAAAGGCTGTGATGGGGGATGCATAAGCCGTTCTTTCCCGAGACCTAGAGACCAAACCGGGTGCGGATGCCGAAATAGGCGGCGATCCCCGGCTCGTCGTAGAACAGGACTTCCTGGTATTTCTGGTCGAGCAGGTTCTCCACCCGGGCGAACAGTTCCACCCCGTCCTTGATCTCGTAGGAGCCGGCGATGTTGACCAAAAAGTACTCGTCCAACCTGATCGATCGGCTCGTGCCGTAAGAGTTCGAGAACTCCGTATCGCGTTGGACGCCGTTGAAATCGACCCCCAGATCGACCTTTGCCTTGCCGTCCAGAAACGCATAGGCAAGGTTCATGCTTGCGATATGCTTCGCCCGCCGGACCAGTTCCTTGCGGTTGGCGTCCTGCCCGTCCGTATAGGTGTATTGGCCTTTCAGGCTCAGGCCATGGCCCAGGTTCGCTGCGACGGACAACTCGACCCCCTGAATTTTTGTGATCCCGTCCAGGTTGACCGAGGTGTTGCCGCTGCCCGAGATCAGGTCCGTGATGCGGTTGTTGAAATAGGTCAGGTCGGCAATCAGACGGTCGCCGAGGAAACCCTGTTCGACACCGGCATCCCAGCCACGGCTGGTTTCCGGCCGTAGGTTCGGATTCCCCGTGTAGGTGGCGGTGGAGCCGAACAGCTCCGACAGGGTCGGATTCTTTGCCCCCGTGCCGTAACTGCCGTGCAGGCGGGTCCCGGTTTCGTGGTGGACGTAAGCCGCCGTCATCCGGTAGGTGCGCTTGTCGTTGAAGATGTCGTTGTCGTCGTAACGGATGCCGCCGGTCAGGTGTAGGCGATCCCACAGGGAAACGCGGTACTCCCCGACATAACCGTAGTTGGTGATGTCCCGGTCCGATGTGCTGAAGTTACTTTTCGTGAACTGGGTTTCGTCCTCGCGTTCCACCAGAATGGTCAGACCGTGTTGTGCATTGGCGATATCCGGTGTGTCGAAAGACAGATTGCTTTTGTAGTGGAATCGCAGTTTGTCGCCGTCTGCATGATAAGTCTCGATCCCATTGGTGCGGCTATCGGCGCGGTCCGTGTGTACGGCGGCACCGAGGGCCTGTTCCCAGGCACCGTCGAACAACTTGTATCTCGCGAGCAACCCGCCGCTGCGCTGGATGGTATCCGTCTGTTTATCGGCATCCACGGTCTTGATGATTCCGGCAACGGAGGGCTGATTGTCCGTTTCCGTGGAATCCTTCACGTAGCGCCCGAATAGGTCGAAGGACAGGTTATCTAGGGGGGTGACACCGGCCTTGAAATTTATGGTGGCGTTTTCATTGCCATCCAGTTCGGTATTGCCGTCTTCTTCCGGGGCGATAGAAATGCCGGCTGTGCGATAACCGCTCGCGCCGATGGAATAGTGGTATTTTTCGGTGCCGCCACGCAGGCTGACGGAACCCATGCTTGTCGCAAAGGATCCGCCCTCGGCGCTGATGCCGATCTCCGCCGGGCCTTGGCCTCGTTTCGTGACGATGTTGATGACCCCGCCCACGGCGTCACTGCCGTAAAGCGCCGACTGCGGCCCGCGCAGGACCTCGACGCGTTCGATGTCGATGGCGCGCAACTGGCCGAAATCGAATTCCGATCCGCCGCTGGGGTCGTTGACTTCAATCCCGTCGATGATCACCAGCGTATGGTTCCCCTCGGCGCCGCGGATGCGCACTTGGGTCTGGGTGCCGACGGTGCCCGACCGGCTGACGGCCAAGCCTGGAACTTCGCGCAGCACGTCCGACAGCACGCGGACCTGTTTGCGTTCGATTTCCTTTGCCGTGATGACGGTAACGGCGCTGCCCACAGCTTCTGACGGGGTTGGGACCATGGTCGCCGACACGACGATTTCAGGAAGGATCCGTGCTGTCTGGCCGGGTTGGGTTTCTTCCGCGCTGGCCATTATCGGCGAAGCAAGGATCATACAAAACACGGCGATCTCCACCGTGCAGCGCGCGGGGAATTTGGACCTTAAAACACGAGCATTCATTTGAACCTCCTCCGGTTGTTCGCTCGAACAACCGGACGGGCCGCATGACGCGCGCGCTCGATGCCTTGATGAAACCCCGGAACGGACCAACCCCTCGGCTCCGAACCCATACAGGTTTCAGACACCTCGTTCGCGCGTTCAGGGGACCGTCCGGCACACACCAAGTGCACGGAACGGACTGCCGGTATCGTTGGGGGAAGGTTCCCAAGTCTAAGGGAACGACGCAGACACCCCGTGGCGATGACCGGCAATCTGCCGCACCAACAAGGCGTCACCACAAACGGTCTCTACCGCGCCTCCGACAAATCCCGATCGGCGGCTGGGCGACGCGTTCCTTGGCAGGTCTCCTGGCTCACGGGTCGTTGGCTTGGGTCCGCCTTCCCCGGGCAGTGCCCGAGTGACATAAGATGACCGTCGCCTCGCCGCTCACAGTTGCGGGTACAGCCGCAGATCAGGCCCCCCTGCTGGGTAAAACCCTACTGCGTTCCCTTTTGATCCCCCGGACTGAATTCCGTTGACGGGGAACCAAGGACGCGTCCGTGTTACGGGAAGTTGTCGATAATGGCAAGCGCATGTTTTTCGTTGCAGAGCTTAATGACGATGACCAAATGCGGTTACGAGATGCGGATCGATAAGGAGTCACCTCACATGAATACCATCTCCCTGCGCCTTCTTTTCTTGCTTGGCATGATCGTGTTTGTTTGTCCGAGCGCCGTTCAAGCCGACGATGCAGGGGATGCGGGCGCGATCCGGCACCTGCTGCATTCGACATTCGATCAACCGGATGCGCCGTTGACAGTCGAGCCCGTCACGATCATTGGGGATGCTGCTGTCGTCGGTTGGGCACAGGGCGATCGTGGGGGGCGCGCACTGATGCGAAACAAGCACGGTGTTTGGGAGATCGTTCTGTGCAGCGGCGATGCGCTGAAGGAGGCGGCCGCTTTGGTGGATTTCGGACTGCCTGCTACCCAAGCGGAGAAACTCGCCGTTGCTGCCGAAATGGCGGAGTCGAAACTTGCCCCAGTCCTCAGGGCGAAGTTTTCCATATTCGACGGGGTCGTGATGATGGACGAGAAGGGCCATCACCCCACGACAGGTGGGCACGGCGTCAATACTAAAAATTGACGCCTATTGAATGGCGCGTCGGTGGATAAGGACTTTCGCCGCAGCAATATCCGCGCTTTGCCATGGTCCCTTCATTCCTGAATGACAAACCGATGAGCAGAACCTTCAGAGCGATCCGGGGCTGCGGGTCACGCTGTCGTTCTCATCCGCCGCCGGGGGTTCCCAGAGTTTTTCGGACTTACACTGAGACATAGACTCGTATGCGCTGCATGCTACACCTCTATCCGCAGCGCGCTTGCGGTGAATAACGCCCGAGTGTTCCTTGATTTTTCATCGCTCCATCCTCTCAAGAGTTGGAGCCTCCGGCAATCCCGGGGCGGTTCAAAGGGAAGGTCAGGCCTGAGTTGGTTATTCTTGTGTAGCCGAAGCGTGTAAATAAAGATGGTTGCAGGCCCCCGCAACCAAATTAAGCCTGCGATCCCAATAGGGTGGCGGGCTTCTCGATTCTTGGCTCATGCCTTTGCGATGCGTTCGGGTACCATATGGGTACCACCTGAAATCAAGCTCCATCCAAGCTCGATGCTCTAGACTAGGCGCTGCGCCGCCGGTGCACTGTTATGCTCGATCTCCTAGTTTCGAACCGTTCATGAAAGGATGGCGAGTTGCGCGTGCAATTGAGCCAGCTCGCGATAACGTACAGGATCATTTGCACTTTCGGGTTTGACGGCTCCTTTCGATAAACCGAAACGTCATCACAGTCGAACCTTGCAACGGCGGGGCGGACCATACATTTTGTTTGATGACGTCCCGCAGCATCACCTTGTCCAACGACAGGTCGACAACCAGCCGCTTCAGCTTGGAATTTTCTTCCTCAAGCTGCTTAAGCCGCTTCATCTCCGCCGGCATCAGCCCAGCATACTTCTTGCGCCAGTTATAGAACGTTGCTTCGGCAATCCCCGCCTTGCGACAAACCTCGGCAACCGATGTCCCTTCCTCGGCCTGCTTGAGAACAAAGGCGATCTGCGCATCGGTGACCCTCGACCTCTTCATGGAACTCTCCTCTTCCCACAACGGGGATCATAAGTGGAAAATTCCAACTCAAAACGGTCCAGTTGTCAGGCAGCAGGTCAACGCCAAAACGCAATCGCCGTAAAGGGGTGCAGAACCAGGACGCCTATGATCGCTCCGAGTATGGTGTAGAGTGTTGTTTGAGATCCTCTCCGACGCTGTCGCCGTTGATGTAGTTTTTCTCGCAAAACGCGCTGCGCTACTTCATCCTGCTATCTTAGGATTAGGCCGGCAGCTTCTCGTCAATACGATCATGCCGAGTAGCGCGGACAGGGAGGAGCCAACAATAATACTGAAGTTCGTGCTGAGGATTAAACCAGGTTGCACAAACGCGAGGCCAGCGACAAACAACCCCATCGTAAAACCCACACCAGTCAAGACCGATGCGCCGTAGATTTGAGGCCAAGTGACGCCGGTGGGCAATCGGGCGATCCCGGAAACGACCGCTATGCCTACACCGGTAAAAACACCCAATTGCTTGCCGATGAACAGCCCGAGCGCTACACCAAGACTGATTGGACTGAGGAACGACTCCACCGTTACGCCCTCTAAATCGATCCCTGCGTTAAAGAACGCAAACACTGGAACAACCCCGAGCGCTACCCAAGGCGTCAAATCATGCTCAAGCTGCTTAAGAACTTCTTTGCCGGAGGCTCTCATTGGAATGCTCAAGGCAATCAACATCCCCGCGAGCGTCGCATGAACGCCAGATTCCAGTACCGCCACCCATACGAAAACGCCGGTCAATGCATAAGGAGTTAGGCGCGCGATCCTAAGCCTGTTCAGGATGAAGAGGGCGGCAAGACCGAGGGTGGCCAGAGCAAGAGAGGGCAGGCTGAGGCCTTCAGTATAGAAGGCCGCGATAACAACAAGCGTTCCCAGGTCGTCGAATATCGCCAGAGCTGTGAGAAAAACCTTTAAAGAAACCGGCACTCGCTCACCAAGAAGTGCCAGAAGCGCCAACGCCAGAACAATATCGGTGGCGACTGGAACGGCCCAACCTCTGACTGCTACAGGATCTCCGAGATTAAAAAAGAGATAGATCAGCGCTGGCGCCGCCATGCCGCCAGCTGCACCAAACGCAGGAAGCGCAATTTGCGTTACTGAAGAAAGCTGCCCCTCAAGTACTTCTCGTTTGATCTCTAGGCCAATCAGGAAGAAGAAGAAGACCATCAAGCCCTCATTGATCCAGAGGATTATTGGTTTGCTTATACTGAATGTCCCGACTGTAAAAGACATCGGAGCATGGTGGATCGTTTCATAAGAGCTGCTGAAAGAGGAGTTGACCCAGATAAAGGCTAATAGCATCGCTCCGAACATGGCGAAGCCGGCGCTCTTCGGAGACGTCAATGTGTTTTCTAGCCGTGATTTGATGGTTTCCATACTCATCTGGCTAGGGCGCCTCTTTTGGGCGCGAAGCGTCGTCCGCACCGGAGGGTCCACAATTGGGCGCCGTTAGCCATCTTTTTGCTTCAATCTATCACTCAGAGCGAGCAAAAGGCCGGACACCACGAACACGCCATGTATCCCCGCCTGCCAGGCAAGCTGCCGGTCGGTTAGGTTTTCCACGTGCATAAATGATTTGAGCAATTGAATCGCTGAAATCGCCACGATTGACGCTATGAGACTGAACTTGAGCCCACTCATATCAACGGCCCCCATCCATGAAGGGCGGTCGGGGTGTCCGTTCGTTTCGATCTTCGAAACAAAATTTTCGTACCCGGCAAAAATCACCATCAAAACGAGATTGCCCACGAGAATTAGATCGATCAGCGACAGGACGGCAAGAATTGTGTCATTGCCCGAAGATGAGACGATCGTCGGGATGTAGGACACGAGCTCCTGAAGAAATTTGAAGCCGAGTAAGAGGAGTACTGCGACCAGCCCCAGATAGAGCGGAGCCAAGATCCAGCGGCTCTGGAAGATAATCCATTCGATGGTCTCTTCGAGCCACTTCATTTGGCGCTCCCTGCTGTGGTTTCTTGTTGCCTGGCCGATGACGCCAACGCTTCCATATTGGCTTCTCTATCGACCGTCATATTTGGTGAAGCGAAACGCGAGCAAGCGCAGCGCGTTGAAAACAACGACGATCGTCGATCCCTCGTGAACCGCCACCGCGGGACCAATTCCGAGACCGAGGATAGTAGCCGGAACCAGAAAGGCAACAACCCCTAGGCTAAACCACAGGTTCTGTCGAATGATCGAGCTCGTCGACCGGCTCAACGCCACGGCGAAGGGCAAATGGTTCAGGTTATCCGCCATCAGCGCCACATCGGCGGTTTCCAGCGCGACATCGGAGCCCGCCGCGCCCATGGCAATGCCGACCGTGGCGTTCGCCATCGCCGGCGCGTCGTTGACGCCGTCGCCAACCATTGCGACCTTGGCTTCCACGCGCAGTTTCTTGATCGTCTCTACCTTGTCATCCGGCATCAGATCGCCGCGTGCCTCATCAAGGCCGATCGCCCGCGCCACCGCGTCGGCGACCCTCTGATTGTCGCCTGAGAGCATGATCATCCGGCGGATGCCGATCTTATGCAGCGCCTCGATAACCGCCGGCGCCGCTTCGCGCGGCGTATCCATCAGTCCGATGGCGCCGAGATAGCGGGTCCCCTGCCGGACAATCATCGTGGTGCGACCGTTTGCTTCCAGCGTTTCGATCCGGGAGCGCAAGTCGTCAGGAATTGGCGGCCCATCGACCTCAGCGAAGAGGTCGTCCTTACCGATGTATGTCGTCTCGCCATCGACTTCGGCCACGACACCACGGCCGGTAATGCTGCGCAGGTTAGATGCCTCGGCGACAGGTGCGTCGCCAAGGCGTTCGCGTCCGTCCCTGACAACGGCGGCTGCGAGAGGATGGTCGCTCAGCATCTCGACCCCGATCGCCACGCGCAGCAGGTCTTTGTCCTCGACGCCCTCGGCAGTTACCACATCGACCAGCTTCGGCTTGCCTTCGGTCAATGTGCCGGTCTTGTCGAACGCGATGGCCGTCAGTCGCCCCAGATTCTCAAGCGGCGCACCGCCCTTGACGAGGACGCCGCCACGCGCAGCGCGTGCGACCCCGCTAAGTACGGCGCTCGGCGTCGCGATGGCGAGCGCACAGGGGCTCGCCGCCACCAGAACCGCCATGGCGCGGTAAAAAGTGGCGCTGAAGGGTTCGTCGACAACGAAGCCCGCGAACAAAAGCGTGACGGCGAGAATCAGAACCGCCGGAACGAAGATGCGTTCGAACCGATCGGTAAGACGCTGTGTGGGCGATTGGTTGGTTTCGGCCTCGTTCACCATCTTGATGACACGCGCCAGGGTCGAATCTACCGATGTGCGGGTGACCTGAATCTCCAGGGCGCCACCACCGTTGATGGTGCCGGCGAAAACACGGCTGGTGGCATCCACCAAATCGGGTTTCTCGGCTGCCTTCGCGGCATTCTGGACGGGCAGTTTGTCCACCGGCACACTCTCACCAGTGATCGGCGCCTGATTTACGCTACTTTCACCCTTGGTGACGAACCCGTCGGCGGACAGGCGTTCGTTCGGCTTCACCAGCACGGTATCGCCAACCAGCAGGGCGTCGACGGCCACCTCTTCGACGCTGCCATCTCTTCGCACGGTCGCGGTCTTCGGCGCCAAGGCGCCGAGTGCCTCGATCGCCTGCTTGGCGCGGCCCATGGCGTAGCCTTCCAGGGCGTGCCCAAGGCTGAACAAAAACAGAAGCAGGGCGCCCTCGGCCCATTCGCCGAGCGCCGCCGCGCCCGCCGCCGCCACAAGCATCAGAAAGTCGATCTCAAATCGGCCGTTCCGCACACTTTCGACGGCTTCGCGCAGGGCGTAATAGCCACCAAAAAAGTAGGCCGGAACGAGGACGAACAGGGGTGTCCATGGCGGCATTGCCACAAACTTCGGCAGCAGCCAGCCAATTAGCAGAAGCACGCCGCACAGGGCCACGAAGATCAATTCGGTCTGCGCCCCAAAAATACCGCCGTGAGCATGATCATGGTCATGGTCGCGGGACTCGTCAGGAGTCTCGCGCGTGCCGGGCTTCGCGTTCTCCTGCGACACCCCCATGTCCCGAAGAGCAGCGCGGATCTTGTTTTCATCGGTTTGCGTTTGA
This sequence comes from uncultured Rhodospirillaceae bacterium, assembly GCA_964012715.1. Classification (GTDB taxonomy): domain Bacteria; phylum Pseudomonadota; class Alphaproteobacteria; order Rhodospirillales; family Casp-alpha2; genus UBA1479. The sequence goes on from CAXGUG010000009.1 coordinate 12,615, forward strand.
TCGAACTCGATCCGCAGCGGTCCGGTGGCGTTGGCCTCCGCCTCGAGAACTCCCGGCAAGCGGCGTACCCGCTCACTGACCGTCCGCGCGCGACGCTGATCCGAAATGCCGCCGACTTGCCAAACCACATGGCCGAATTTGGCGGTTATTTGGGCTCCAAGCGCTTCGGCGATCTGGCGGATGCGGGCCAGGGGCAGTACGCCGGGGTCGTAGTGAATGCACAGCTCGGTGCCTTGGTCATCCTCTGTTTCGCGAATATGAGCGCGTTCGACGCCTTCCCGAGTTTCCAGGCTCTCGGTTAGTCGCTGCACACAAGCGTCACGCGCGTCCGGCACCTCGGGAAGGAGGAGCGGGAGATCGAGCTGAACAGTTTGAGCCATTTTTACTCCACTCTACCGCTTGCAGTTGGAACCAACATGGACCTGGTCCGTGCCGCAGCCGAGGTCACCGCCCGCACGAGTGGTTTTCGAGCGCACTGACGACTCCGCATGAACCGAATTTCGAATAGAGTCTTGTTCATCACTCGTCCTTATCTTCAGCGCGACGATCGTATCTTGAGCTTAGCCATGGCAAGTGGTGAGCCGCCAGAATGAGAAAGACGATAACGGCCGCCAACGCGCTAAGGACATACATTCCAAATCCCACGCCAGTACCGACCGCCGCGGTCGCCCAGACCGTGGCCGCGGTGGTCAACCCATGGGTACGGTTGCCATTGTGCATAATGATGCCAGCGCCCAAAAATCCAATCCCGACCACAATGTTGGCCGCCATGCGGGACGGCTCTGCGCCCGGTATGTGTTGCGAGATGAGTGCAAATACGCACGCACCCATGGCAACCGCTGCGTAAGTCCTCACACTGGCTTCGCGCCGATGCCATAGCCGCTCCAATCCGATAAGTCCCCCAAGGACAGTCGCAAGGATAGTCCTGCTGGCAAGCACTAATTCGAGTTCCCAGTCCAAAAATTACCTCTCCAATATTACAAGCATAGCTGTTTTTGACTTTTCACATACGTCTCTAACAGTCTTCTGTGATCAATGGAAGATTTCGCTAAGCCACGACCTGCGGCCATAGCCTCGGCCGTGATGGCCCCCTCCATGTTTTCCGCGCCGGTATCCATCGTCGTCCCGATTGTCGCGCCCACCATCGTTCGGCACCTTGTTTTGTGGTTGAAGGCTCCGTTCGATGATCTTGTCGAGTTCGCCGCGATCGAGCCAGACCCCCCGACATTCGGGACAGTAGTCGATCTCGATGTTTTGGCGTTCGGTCATAACCAAAGAGACGGCGCAGACCGGACAATTCATACTGGGCTTTGCCGCTTTTTCGGAAGAGGGGCCTGGTGTACCCATTCTACAGCTCCTAAATGTTATTTGCCGCACGCTGACTCGAGTCATGGCCGCAGGCGGTGTAAGGGAAGTTGGCACCATTGATTTGGGGGCTCCAGTGACTAGAGCTTCAAGAGGGGTAACAAAAAAAGATCTGGCCCCAAGTTAATAGATTGTTGGGTCCGTCACCATCTCGGCCGTGACCTTGAGAATTGGCCACAGAATCACGGGTCAGCACCGCACCAGAACAGAGGCAATCGCTGCAGCAGCAGATTGCTGTCGGTCCTCTGCATCGTATCGTCCGCGCCGATACACGGGGTCGACGTGGTTCCGCCCGCCAGGGCGCCCTTGGCCTTCGTCGCTTCCTTGCGGGCGTTCTCGATGGTCATGTCGGGAAACGTGCCGAGGGTGACCCGGACAGGCCGCCCCTGATGCTTCTGATAGAGCTGGAAGGTCTTCTGGCCGTTGGCCGTCACGCGGATAATCAAACCCTTCACCCTGGCGTCCTTGAATGAGTGACGCTTGCCCACAGGGGGTAAGGGCAGGGCGGCTAACAGCGCCTTGGTGAAGTTGATCGTTTCATTCGGGGCTACCATGGGGCTACCTATTTGCGTTAAAATGAGGAATCCACGGTATCAACGATTAAACGATAAACCCCATAAATCATAACAAAAAGAATAGGTTGTTATAACTCGGTAACCCCCATTAACCCTAGGCATGTTTGGCTCATAACCTGAAGGTCGCAGGTTCAAATCCTGCCCCCGCAACCAATAAAAACGCCCCTAACCTCAAATGGTTAGGGGCGTTTTTGTTTGGCCAAAGCCCAGCCGATAAAATCCTGGGGTCAACCTATGGAAAGCAGGTGAAATCCAGGACCTACAAGCTGGGGCAAAGTCAATGATATCTACAGTAGTTCGACAAGAGTGGCTGAACTGACGCATCTTGCGTCCTTGCGTCTGTTGCAGCCTGCCATGGAACGCAACCTCTGTCGATGCGGTTGGCCTAGGACTGTCGACGGTTCGCTCGACAGGGTTTCGCCCGGGCACCAAAAGTTGGCCATTTGCTGAGTTCGCCTCGGGGTGTGTTGGTTTCACGTCATTGGCCACATACCTATCATAAATCCCCGAAGTCATTGGCAAGATCTCCGTGGCCTAGCTTGTCTGGTTCGGCCGTTTTTGTATCCAACCTCACCAAGCACGAATATTGACAATGGACCGTGTACAGCTTCGTGGGCTCAACCGTCAGCGGGGTGTCTGGCGGGTAGCAAAGCAAAAGCAAGGAGGTGAACGGCGCCAAGGAAAATGAATATGTCAGCCGCGTTGAAGGTGGGCCAATGCATTCCTTGCCAATGAAAATCTAGGAAGTCGGTTACTGCTCCTTGCCGCCATCGGTCGAGAATGTTTCCCAGAGCTCCGCCGGCAATTAAGCCCAATCCTCTTCGCTCGGTCGGCAGGGCAGACTTTATTGCCCACACCAACAGAACGGCGACAACCGTGAGGGAGAGAACTGCCAGAGTGTTTTGCCGAGTGGCGAAGTATTCGCCGAGTAGTCCAAAACTCACCCCAGTGTTGAATGTCAGGACAAGATTAAAGAAAGAGGAAACCTCGATCACTTTCGGTGGCGTCATAACCTGGGTCAGGATGATCCATTTAGTCACCTGATCCGTGGCCACTGCCCCGACCGTTAGGATTAAAGGTGGAAGCAAACGCATTTCGACCGGCCGGCGTCGACCCCAGAAGATGAACCTAGGCATGACGTTCTCTTACTCTGGTTCTTTTGCTCCAGGGTCGAGGATTAACGCATCGATATTGATCCTGCCGGCTGTTTGGAAATTCAGTGTCAACGGCAACACTTCCCCTTTTTTGAGTGGGCCTCGCAGATTCATGAGCATTAGGTGAAGTCCGGAGGGATTAAAAGTGACCTTTGCGCGGGGATGGATAGGGAGTTCGTGCACCGGGCTCATCTGAGAGATTCCGTTGGTCGTTTCAGAAAGGTGTATCGATACTGTTTTTGCCACGGGGCTTGAAACCGAAATCAGACGGTCCGGCTTGCTGCCTTGATTGACTATCGTCAAGTAGGCGGCGGCGGGGCGGGATGCGATAATTGATGCGCGGGCCCAAGCCTTTTCGATTTGGATCGCACTTTCTTGACCGGCTGCTGACAACGAGGAAGGTGAGCTGACGATAGCCACGAAAACTGGCGCGATGCATACAAAAAATCTTTTCAAGTTATCCTCCTACGGGGTTTTAAGCCTCATCTTGATTGCCGCCGCAATCGTCTCCGATGTGTCCCTCTCATGAGAAAAGCTGGCTTCGTAGGTCCCATCCGGTGTCATCAGATAGATGAACCCGGAATGCCCCATGAGATATCCGTCGGGCAGGCCTTTCTGAGGCACCTTGGAGTAGAAGATCCGAAATGCCTGGGCGGCGGCGCTAACCTGTTCAGGTGTTCCGGTCAGCCCAACCATACGGGAGCCAAATGCCTGAACATATTTCGCCAGGACTTCTGGCGTGTCCCGGTCAGGGTCGACAGAAATGAACAAAGGAACAACCTTGTCGGCACCCTCGCCAAGAATTTCCATGGCTTGGGAGATTATCGATAATGTCGTGGGGCATACGTCAGGGCAAAACGTGTATCCGAAGAAAACGAGTTGCCATTTTCCGAAGTAGTTTTCTGCGACGACTTTTTGGCCGAGGTGATCAATTAAACGGAAATCGCTCCTAACAAGCGCTTGACCTAGTTGCTTGGCGGTCGGAGGTGGTTGTCGCGGATTGAACATGCGCCATCCGATAAGTCCAATCGCAATGGAAAGAACCATCATCCAAATGATGTTTCGAATTGTCCGCCATTTGATGCCGGCGCGTCCCTGCACAGGCTCTGCGATCATCGGAGAATTTTTCCCAGTGCCGCCGTGCTCCCGCGATGCAACCATGTTCGAATTCCTTATTTCATGAATCGATAAACAAGCGGTTCTCGGCGTTTCTGTGGCTATTTCCTTGGCTCACGATTTTCCAGCTGACGCGCGTTCCATTGTTTCGACCTCGCGTTTCACTAGATCGAATAGTTGCTGCATGCCGAAATTGGTCAGTTGTTTCCCGTTGACGAAGAAGGTCGGAGTTTTTCGGATGCCAATCGCGTTGGTATCGGCGGCGTCCCGGTTCAAGACAGCAACGATACCTGGGAGGCTGGCTTCTCGCCTGGCACGAACGACATCGAGGCCTTCGGCGCCGACGACATCCCAGGGGCTGATGCCTGGTCGTCCATGTGGCGCCCACTGCGGTTGGGCCTTGAATAAAGTTTCGAGTACGGGCTCGAATAGGCCTTGCAGCCTCGCGGCCTCGAGAATCGAGATCGCCTCTACGGAGGGTTCGTGGAACGCGGCATAACGCAACATCAAACGAACTTTTCCGGGAAACGTTTCGATAATTCGTTTCACGAACGGATGGTAGGCGCGGCAGGCTTCGCAGGCAGGATCGAAGAATTCGACTATGGTGACAGGAGCATCATCCGGCCCAAAGCGCGGTGAATCGGCCCGAACTAGCGGGCTGGCCTCCCTCAATACTTTACCGGAAATTGGCTTCCGACTGTCGACTGCGAAATAAGAGGCGCCAGCGAAGCCAGCCAGGGAAACGGCGATCACCCCAATCACAAGCGTACGTCGATTAATCATCTCTCTCCCTTTGCGTTTGCGCACCACAACAGAAGCGTGATCACCCCGAATGTCGCCAACGACAAAAGTGGAAGCGGTACGGTGCCGAAAAGTGTCATCCCGGTTCCCGTGCATGGAGTGCCTTGCCGGCAAGGTTCGATCGCCACGGGAAGCAATTCCGCGTAAAGCAGGGTGTGCCAGAGGGCGAGCGATCCACCAAGGCCGGTCAAAGGGATTGCATAGCGTCCAACCGAAGCATCGTTGATGTAGCAGGCAACCCCCAAGATCAAGACGAGCGGAAACATGGCGACCCGTTGGTACCAGCAAAGCAGGCAAGGTTCCTGGCCCAGAATTTCTCCGATAAAGAGCGCACCAAGTGTCGCGGCAAGCGCGAAAAGCCAGGCCGTGAACAGCAATATCCAGCTGTGATCGAAGATTGATGCTTTAGTGTCCATAGACCCCATTGATGCTCCCGTTCCTGAGCCAAATTTTCGTCTCCATGAAACACGCGGCGCAGCGGTTCCTGTTGCTTTATTGTTGCGCCCGCCTGACCCGGACAGTGGCTTTTATGAGATATGGCAGGTTCACGTTCTTAGTTCTTCAGGTAGTGTCTCGGGCATGAGATGCATCAGCGCACGTCCCGTCCTCCGAACCGTCCCTGGCTTCGATCAATTCTGTCCTGGCTTGGCGGACAATCTGCGATGCTGACCAAAGAAACAGGCAGGCCATGACCACCGCGACGATCAAATCGGGCCAAGCGGTCCCTGTAAGCCATACCCCTGCTGCGGCCAGCAAGACCCCCACGTTTCCGATGGCGTCGTTGCGACTGCAGAGCCATACGGAGCGGACATTCGAGTCACCATCTTTGAATCTAAGAAGAAACAAGACGCTGACGACATTGGCGGCGAGCGCGATGAAGCCAATCGCTCCCATTACGGTCGCCGAAGGAGCGCCCAGAATGAGGACTTGATAGGCTGTCGAGCCGAACACCCAAAGCCCCATTGCAGCGAGGCTCAGCCCCTTGACCAGTGCCGCCAACGCGCGAGTACGTAGCGGCATGCCAATGACGTAAAGGCTTATTGCGTATGTCGCTGTGTCACCGAAGAAATCAAGTGCATCCGCCTGAAGGGCTTTGGAGCCGGCAAATGCGCCCGCGATCATCTCCACGATGAACATCGTTCCGTTGATGACTATGACGATCCAAAGCGCCCTCTTGAACGAGTCTGACACTCCATCGAACTGGGCGTCGTGTCCGCAGCAGCCGGCACTCATGATCTCTGTCTCCTTGTCTTCGTCGCCGCACAATTGAATAAGCGCGCGTCAATTTGTGCATGGGTATTTGTCGATGCTACAATCTACAATCGTTGTAGGAGCAAGGGAGAAATCCAATGGTCGCGAAGCCGCTCTCTATCGGTGATTTGGCCGAACGGGCAGGATGTACGGTCCAAATCATCCGGCATTACGAGAAGATCGGATTGCTGCCGGAGCCTCAGCGCACTAACGGAAATCGCAGAATTTATTCCGAAGCGGAGGCGTTGCGGTTGACCTTTATCCGACACAGTCGGGAACTGGGATTCAGCTTGGAAGACATTCAGCAGTTACTATCGTTTTCTGACCTCCCGGACCAATCCTGCGAGGACATCGACGGAATCGCCAGAAAGCACCTTGCTTATGTTCAGGAACGGCTTCGGCGCCTTCGGTCCATGGAGCGGGAACTCAAACGAATGGTACGTGAATGCCGCGGGGGCAAGGTGGCCGAATGTCGAATTATCGAAGTCTTGGCCGACCACTCCAAATGCTTGAGCGACGAACACATATCGTATCAACCGTCTGGTGCTGCCCGCCGATCTATTCCAATTGATTCGTAAAAGATCACTTGGCAGACCGGAGCGATTTCAGAATCGTAGCAGTTCGGATTTTAGCGAGGCTCCCTAGCAGAATTGTTGGTGTGAATTGATTAAGGATAGAGCCAACCTCCCTGCCTAGGTGCGTGGAGTCAGCGACCTCCGTGAAGCCTTCCAGCCAGGAATTATGGATTGCATGCGCTAAGGGGGGCGAAAGCTCGCCCCCCTCGCTATGTAGCGAATTTTTCTTAATCGCCCCAGCGTTGGTCCAACCCGTCGTCGTCGTGGGTATGGTCTTCGTTATTTTCATGGTCGTGATTGATTGTGGTCGAGCTCTCTTGGTAGGTGTTCGCCATGGCCGACGATGTCCAGGCAAAGCTCAAAAGCACTGCACTTAGCAATGCGGCGTACTTGTTTTTCATGGAATTCAAAGGGCTGGCGCCGAGCGACATTTCATCTCTCCTTGTGTGTTGTGGATGATGGGCGCGTTTGTGCCAGCAATCTGTTTCTTAAATTTGCCAAAATCGCCCGTATGTATGGCGAAGTTTGTCGGACCTCGTTGCCGGCAAACTTTGTCACAATTTTTTCAGAGCCAAAGAATGCGGAACTTCAAAAAAATCCTCATTGTCGAAGACAATCTGGAGATGCGTACTCTTGTCGCTGATGCACTGAAGAAGGAAGGATACAGGGTCTCGCTTGCCAAAGACGGCATGGCCATGATGCAGGCGCTTCAGACTGAGCGCATTGACCTCGTCCTTTTGGACATCATGCTTCCTGGCGAGGATGGTTTGACTCTATGTAGAAACCTGAGAGCCAAAACAGATATTCCCGTAATCATGTTGACAGCAAAGGGAAGTGAATTGGATCGGGTTCTCGGATTAAAAATGGGGGCTGATGATTATCTTGCGAAGCCCTTCAGCATGCTGGAACTTCTTGCTCGAATTGAAGCGATATTGCGCCGTGTCGGAGTGTTTCAAACTATTTCCATTGACGATGAAACGCGTTGTTTCAAATTTTCTGGTTGGACCTTGGATAAGGTTAGGCGTGAGTTGACGTCGCCGGACGATGTCGTGATGCCGCTTAGTTCCGGTGAATATGATCTACTTCTTTCATTCATAGAAAGGCCAAACAGAGTCCTTTCCCGCGAGGTCTTGCTCGACCTGACGCGCGGCCGCGATGCTGTCGCCTTTGATCGAAGCATCGATACGCAAGTCAGTAGACTTCGGAGAAAAATCGAAAAGGATCCTAAGGATCCCAAGATCATTAAGACGGTATGGGGAAGCGGATACATTTTCGCAGTAGAACGCGGATGAGAAACAAACTTCAGCTTATTGGCCCCCATTCTTTGACTGCCCAAACGATAATGCTAATCGCTGTGGGGCTGACGGCTGCATATCTTCTTGGGCTATTTCATTACTCAAAAGACCGCTTGGATGCGTTGGTCCAACTAAGTCTTAGAAATGCAGCTCAGACGGCTGCCCACATGACACATGCCATCCGGGCCTCAAATGAAGAATGGAGGTCTCGGGTCCTTCAAACCATGGAGGAACCGCATTTGAAGGCCAGTCTGAGCAAAGGCCCTGAATATTCCAACAGTTCAAGGCTTGGGGAGTACGAGGAAATCTTTCGGGAACATTTGGGGCGCCAGGCTCATAGAGGTGAGTTATCGGGCGCGCTAATTAATTTGGCTGAAGGAGAGGAAAAATGGGAAGTGGTGGAGGATGGTCATACAATTGATCAGATGTTTATACATGCAATTAGATTGATTTATAATATTCCAAGCCATTTAAGTGCAAATGTATCCATTCCATTAAATAATGGTCAGTGGCTGAATATAACTTATACCATTCCTGATTTTCCGCGTAATTTATGGAGCCCGTCACTTTCGATAGTGGCGGCAATGACTGTGGCGATTATCGCCCTTTCAGCGTTGTCGGTTAGGCGGATGTTGAGTCCACTAAGTGATTTTGCAAAGGCAACACGTCGCTTCGCCCTGGATATCAACGCGCCTCCGATGCCGTTGGATGGCGCGGTGGAGGTTCGTGATGTCGCTACGGCATTCAATGAAATGCAGATAAGGCTTCGCAATCTTGTCCGTAATCGAACGGAAATGATGGCGGCGATTTCACACGACTTGCGGACTCCTCTTGCTTTGATGAAGTTGCGGGTCGAGGCATATCCTGAAGCGGAGAGCCGCTCACGGTTGTTAGCATCCATCGACCATATGGAATCGATGATAGCCACCACATTGGATTTTGCTCGGCAATCCCTTGAAATGGAATCTCGCAAAAAAATTGATGTCCACGCATTACTCCAATCGGTATGCGATGACGCCAAGGAAAGGGGCGGGGTCCTTACTCTTAATATCGATGACAAAGCGATGATCGTATCTGGTCAACCCTCAGCTCTTCGGCGAGCAATTGAGAACGTCGTGGCCAACGGTCTTAAGTTCGGGAACAGTGTCGTCGTGTCCTGTGCCATTGAAAACAACGGCATCTCAATCACCGTAACGGACGATGGGCCAGGAATTCCCGAACCTGAATTGGAGCGGGTTTTTGAGCCGTTTTATAGAGGCGATCAGTCACGAACGGATGGCAGCGATGGCTTCGGTCTCGGCCTAAGCCTAGTCAGGAGCATCGTTGAAACTCACGGCGGCCAAGTGACATTAGCCAATAATTCGCCAATTGGATTGTCGGTTCGACTCTTTCTGCCATTTCCCGCAGAGTGTGTGATTCGAGCTTGAGATTGGGTCGAAGTCCTCAGTCAACTTCTCAAGCTATGGAAAGAAGTTTGCGGCGGGGGGGAGGGTAAAAAAAACTTGACCGAAGATTTCTAAAGCTACTTTATGTCCGCATAATGATGCGAATGCTCACACACCTGCCGGCCAAAAAACTCCTTCAGGCGATCGTCCTGTGCAGTGTGGTCGTGTTGAACATTACAGCGCTGGTGGGTGCGCCCGCCGCGGATGCTGGCGATGGTGGATTGGTGTTTACAGCGCATCAGGATCATTCATCGAATGAGAATAGTCCCTCTGAAAGGCACGATGACTCGTGTCATTTCTTAAGCCATCACCTCACCTGGGTTGAGGCGAAATATGACTATATGGGATGGATGGTCGAACAGGAGACGCCGCAGTATAGCCGCGAGAATAAGACAGGCTTAACTGCGTCCAAGTTCTATAGGCCCCCCATAATCTGACTTTCCTTCTGTCGCACTAAATGTTGTGTGGCTTTTGCCGCACGGCTCACCTTTTCTGTGCCAACTTGGAAAGTCAAAAATGCTCAATTTTCATCGAGCCGCTGGCGCTATTGCGCTTGCAGCGGTGATGCTGGCGCCTTTTTCACTAGCTGCCCAGCAACCCCAACGCCTTAGTGCTTTTATCGATCAAACAATTGCACTCCATCCTTCGATCCGGGCTGCGGAAAGAGGCCTCGAAAAGGCCCGTGCCCTGGCTCGTGCAGCCGGCCAGTATCCATACAACCCAGAAATTGAATTGGGTTACGAAGAGTCAGCGGAAAAAACGAAGGAATTCGGGTTTTCGCAGACGATTGATGTCTGGGGTAGGACTGGCGCAGCGGAAGCTCAGGCGACCGCTGAAATCGAAGTGGCTGCGGCAACTTTTAGCCTGATTAAAACGGAACTACTGGAATCCCTTCTTCGTGGCTTGGGCGCTAATCGGGAACAAGTTTCGCTGCTTGAACTGGCAGAGAAGCGCTTAAACCTAAGCACCCGATATTTGCGTTTGACCAGAAAATTTGAATCGGCCGGCGATATCGGAACAGCGGATGTTCTTACTGCGGAAGTCGGTAAATCGAACGCCGAACTTCAAGTGGCGGCGGCAACGGCTCGCGTTGCGACCGCACAAAAGGAGTTGATTTCGCTTGTCGGTGAGCAGCGGGCAGTTTGGCCTGAACCGACGGAAATCGCCAATATCGCTCTGGTTGGGTTTGATCCGGACATCGAGAAAACCCCAGAGATGGAAATCACCCGCGCAACGCTTCAAGCCAGCAAAGCAGGGATTGTCGTCGCCGAAAAGCAATGGCTTCCCGATCCGACGTTTGGTGTTCGGATCGGAAAAGACGGAGAGGAAAACCTTTTTGGTGCATCTCTTTCGTTTCCGATTCCCGTGTGGAACCGCGGTGCTGCGGAACAGGCAGCAGCATCGGAAGATGTTGCGAGCAAAGGATTCCTGGTTGCCGAGACTCGAAGGCGCCTTCACGCCCGATTGGTCACGGCCGAAGCGAACCTGCGATCGACGAACGAAGCTGTCCTCAACTGGAAGAAAAATGCCAGACCCAACATCTCTCGTCAGGAAGCGCTTCTAAATCGCCTGGCCGAAACCAGAGAGATCAGCGCCCTCGAATACCTTCAGCAACTTGATCGATTGATCGAAACGGAAGCGCTGGGAATCGAACTTGAACAATCCCTTTGGAGCGCCTGGATCGATAGGCTTCGCGCCGGCGCCAATCTCCTGACCTGGGTGGAGAAGCTCAAATGAAACTGACAAATCACCTTATCGCCGCTTCTGTGAGCGGAGCATTGATGATCGCGCCGGCATTCGCGTCTGATGAGCCTGCGCAAAAAGATCGCCTTCTGGCGCCTTCGGGAAATGTCGCTTCTGGCAGCGTCATGGTCGTCGAAAGCAAGAAGCTCTCTGATCAGGTTGAAAAGCCGCATACCCAACACGGTTCGGAAGGCGAGAACCATTCAGAAGAGACGGAAGGGCACGGGCAGAGCGAAACGGCCGGAGACGGTGGGCATGAAGAAAAAAAATCTCAGAGCGTCTCTTTGTCTCAAACGCAACTCCGCGAAGCAGCGGTGACGATTCAGCCTCTGCAGCCGGTGAATCTGCCGGTTCAATTGAAGGTGCCGGGCGAAGTGCATCTGGACCAGTACAAAACACGGATTATTACTCCTCGAATTTCGGCCATGGCGTTGAACCGCCAAGCCGTCATGGGGCAGATGGTCCGTAAAGGCGACATTTTAGCCACATTGTTCAGCGTCGAAATGGCTCAGGCACAAGGTGCTTTCATCGTCGCTTCGACCGAGTGGAAGCGGGTTCAAAACATTGGTGAGAAAATCGTTTCCGAAAAGAGGTCCACTCAAGCGCGTGTCAATTTTCAACAGGCAGAGGCGAGGCTGATTGCTTACGGTTTGACGCCGGCTCAAATCAAAGCGCTTGCGACGCGGGACACTCTCGAAACACCTGGGCAATTCGACATGATTGCTGATCGGGACGGTTTGATTGTCACTGATGATTTTCTGATTGGTCAGGTGATTGAGCCTGGTACGCCAATTTACAAGTTGACCGATCCGAGTTCCAAATGGGTGGAGGCGCGGATCAGTCCATCGGAGGCCCGGCGGATTCGTGCCGGTACCGTTGTGAAGATCGAAATTGCTGACCAGGTCATCGACGGCAACGTTATTCAAATTGAACAGCAGGTCGATGAAAAGACAAGGACCCTTGGTGTTCGCATTGAAGTGATCGATCTGCATCGCGAACTTCGTCCCGGCCAATTCGTCAACGTCACGTTGAGCGGTAGCGCTCGTGAAGACGTGCTCGCCCTACCTAAAAAGGCGGTTCTACGAGGGCCGGATGGTGATTGGACCGTCTTCCGACAGGTGTCACCGGACAAATTCGAACCTGTGGAGATCCGCGTTATCCGAGAGAGCGGCGACATGGTGGTGTTCGATGGAATTCCCTCGGGCACGAAAGTAGTGACGAGTGGTGCGTTCTTCGTTCAGTCGGAACTCGCGAAAAGCGGGTTCAGTGTTCACAACCACTGATCGGAAGGACGTAAACAACATGTTGAACAAGATTATCGACCTTGGGATTCAAGGTCGCCTTCTCGTCGTCCTGCTTTTGGTCGGGATCATGGCAGGGGCTGCCATTCTGTTACCACGTCTCAATTTGGATGCCTTTCCAGACGTAACAAACGTTCAGGTTTCCATCAACACGGAAGCACGAGGCCTTGCCGCCGAAGAAGTGGAACAACTAATTACCTATCCGATTGAAGCGGTGATGTACTCAATGCCGGATGTCGCCGAGGTCCGCTCCATTTCAAAATCAGGGCTTTCAGTTGTGACCGTGGTATTTGCTGAAGGAACGGATATCTACTTCGCCCGTCAGCTCACCTTTGAACGTTTGCAAGCAGCAAAAGAACAGATTCCTGAAGGTATCGGGTCCCCCGAAATGGGCCCAAACACGAGCGGACTGGGTCAGGTTTTCCAATACGTATTGCGCTCAGGCCCCACGGACGAATTTGACGTGACAGCGTTACGCAGTTTGAACGACTGGGTCGTGAAGTTGCTGCTCATGCCCGTCGACGGGGTCACCGAAGTTCTGTCTTTCGGTGGTGAGGTGCGCCAATACCAAGTGCAAGTCGACCCCAATAAAATGCTGTCCTTCGGATTGAGTGTTCGCGACGTCCAAGAGGCGATCGAAAACAACAATCGTAACGCCGGCGGTTGGTTCATGGACCGGGGGCAAGAGCAACTCGTGATTCGAGGGGTCGGTTGGGTTCGCAGTGAACAAGAGGGCCTGCGTGATATCGGGAACGTGCCACTGCGGGAATCCGATGGCGTCATAGTTCGCGTGGAGGATATCGCTGAGGTCACTTTCGGGAACGAAATTCGGCAAGGCGCTGTCTCTATGACGGCACGTGATGCCAGCGGCGCCCCTGTCCAGTACGGAGAGGTCGTCACAGGCATCATCTTGAAACGCACAGGCTCCAACACGAAGGAGACAATCGACGGCGTGAAATCGCGTTTGCCGATCATCCAGAATGCGTTGCCAGACGGTGTCATTCTTGAGCCGATCTACGACCAAGGGGACTTGATCGAAAAGGCAGTGGAAACAGTCACGCGAGCCTTGGTCGAAGCTTTCGTTCTGATCGTGGTCGTTCTTCTGCTCTTCCTGATGAACTTGCGGGCGTCATTGCTCGTTCTTGTTTCTGTGCCTGTTTCCATCGGGCTCGCACTGATGGCGATGGCCTATTGGGGATTGTCGGCCAACCTTATGTCCCTAGGAGGTTTGACCATCGCAATCGGCATGATGGTCGATGGATCGGTGGTGATGATGGAGAACATCTTCAAGCACTTAACGTCTCACGGCGAAGGGAGAGAGCCCAAGACCCTGGGGCAAGAGCCCCACGCATTGCGGCTTCGCGTTCAAGAGGCGGCGAAAGAGGTCGGCCGACCGGTGTTCTTTGCCGTTCTGATCATCATTGTGGTGTTCGCTCCGCTTTTCAGCCTCGAAGGTGTTGAAGGAAAACTCTTTCAGCCCATGGCAGCGTCGATTGTGCTGGCCATGCTTGCTTCCTTGGGCGTCGCATTGGTCGTCATCCCGGCGTTGGCAACCTATGCGTTCAGCAAGCCAGTTGTTCACCGCGATAGTCCTGTTTTCAAACCTATTGAAGCGGCGTACAGGTGGGCGCTCGCAGGCGCTTTGCGAAACAGGGCGGTCGTTTCTGGAGCCGCTTTGGTCATGTTCTTGGGGGCTATGACGACAGTTCCTTATCTGGGTACAGAGTTCGTGCCGGAGTTGGAGGAAGGAACGCTCAACGTCCGTGTAACTTTGGGGCCGTCCGTTAGCCTCGACACTTCCCTGGAGGTCGCCAAGAAACTCGAACGCAAGCTCATCGATTTTCCTGAAGTGACCTATGTTTCGGCGCGTGTCGGCCGGCCCGAACTAGGCGGAGACCCGGAGCCCGTTTCCAATATCGAGCTTTTGGTTGGCCTGTTGCCCGTGGATCAATGGACCTCAGCCAAAGATCGAAAAGCCTTGCAAGCCCTGATGGAAACCAAAATGTCGGTTCACCCGGGGCTGCTGTTTTCCTTCTCTCAACCGATTGGGACGCGCGTGGACGAGTTGCTCTCAGGCGTGAAAGCGCAGTTGGCTGTCAAATTGTTCGGTCCGGATCTGGATGTTCTTGCCCAGAAAGGGCAGGAGATCGAAGCCTTTATGAAAACGGTCGAAGGTGCCCGTGACGTTGCCATGGAACAAGTCATTGGCGAGGCGCAATTGGTAATCAGGCCTGACCGGGACAAGTTGGCAAGATATGGGATTCCAGTTAGCCAGGTCATGGATTTGGTGGCTGACTCAATCGGAGGCATTTCCGCAGGGCAGGTTATCAATGGTAACGAACGATACGACATCTATATCCGTTTCGCCCGGAGCTTTCGGCAAAACACAGAAGCAATCTCGACCTTGGTTCTCCAGGCCCCGAGTGGAGGATGGGTGCGTCTTCAAGATATCGCGTCCGTCGAGATTATCAGTGGTCCACCTCAAATTCGCCGGGATGATGTCCAACGGCGTGTCGTCATTCAGGCCAACGTTGATGGGCGCGACATGGGTGGCCTCGTCGCCGAATTGGAACAACGCATTCCTGAGGCAGTGGAAATGCCGCCTGGCTATTCGATCGTCTTTGGGGGGCAGTTTGAAAATCAACGACGTGCACAAGAACGGTTGACGATTGTCGTTCCATTGTCACTCAGCTTGATCTTTCTCTTGTTGTTCTTCGCCTTTGGTTCCGTCGGCCAGTCCATTTTGATCATGGTCAACGTCCCATTGGCGATGATCGGCGGCATTTTGTCTCTCTTCTTTTCTGGTCAGTTCTTGTCGGTCCCTGGTTCGATCGGCTTCATCGCACTTTTCGGGGTTGCGGTGTTGAACGGCGTCGTGATGGTCAATGCCATCAACCAGAACGTCCTTGGGGGAATGGATCCCGAAGAAGCGGTGTACCAAGGCGCTTTGTCGCGCCTACGCCCAGTCCTTATGACGGCATTGATTGCCGCGCTGGGATTGATCCCGATGCTTCTTTCAACTGGGGTTGGTTCCGAGGTGCAGAGGCCACTAGCAACTGTGGTGGTCGGAGGGCTTCTCAGTTCGACATTGCTGACTTTGATCCTATTGCCCGCGCTCTATCTGTGGTTTTCGCGCGGAATGCTTCGCTATTGGCGACGCACCCATCAATCAACCACATCAACTTCGGACGTAATGTAATGCGAAATAAGGTTTCAATCACTGCGCTAATGTTTGGGGCTGCCTTCTTGGCGGGATGCGCCACAAATAGTGTGGAGGTTACCAAAAAAGGTGATCTCTCGATCAAGGTTGAGAGTGATGCGAAGACAGAAATCGACATGGTGAAGATCTGGCAAAAAGATGGGGGGGACTTCATCCTGACTGGCCGGATCATGCAACGCGGTTACGGTCGGTTGATCAAAGGCCATGTTGATGTCGAATTCGTCAGGAAAGGAGAACAAGCGCCACGACAGTTCGTTGGCGAGATCGATCGTGCTTTCCCCATCACGAAGCAACTTAAGAGGGCGAATTTCGATTCCAACTTAGGCGAATTGGATTTAGTCACAGGGCAGCTGAACCTGCGTTATCACGAGGAAGCTCATCTGGCTGAGCCTTTGGAACTGAAGAAAACCTCATAGCCGAAAACGGCTGTGTATCAAAATTGTGAAGAGAGGCCCGTGCTGTCGCGGGTCTCTTTTTCTTTCTTGAAGGTAGAGTAGGCGCCAATAACTTGGACGTACGATCAAGATTACTACTCGGCAGGAAGTTGAAGGGAACCGCGCGAGAAAGTTTCTCTCCAGTGGCCAGTCATGCAGACACTTTTGACCGAGAATGCGTCGGAATCTGTTTTATCAGGGCTGCCGTCACCTCAAATATCTCGGCAGCATGTTTCGCGCCAACGCAGTCGACATATGGAATCATAACCACAAGGCGTTTGCAAACAACGCTGTCCAAATGTAGGAAAACGTCAATGGTCGGTGTGAAGATAACGTAATATTTGGCGGTGTATTCCTCCAGAGCGCGGATGCTTGGCGGCGTGAGGGTGGGGGCATGGTAACGACCAAATGAGCGGATGCTCTAGGAAAAATGAGAATTTCTCGTTTTATGATCCTAATGAAGGTTCAAAAAAACCAATAAGGTCGGGAGCGCTACTTGGTTCCCACTCTGGGCCAGGACCTCCTTTAAGCGTCGCCCTTGAAAGCAATAGGTTTGACGCGATGCAGTTGATTTCGGACACCATTATGCAGGCTGGGCATGCGCCTCCGCGGATGTCGCATAAGCTCCCTGACCCGCAGCGCAGCAATCTCGGGTCCAGTGCACGACGCAGGAATTCGTCGGCGTGATTGCGCCACATTGCGGAGATGTTCCCCAGGTCCGGGGTCATCCCCTTTCGATAGATCACGAACGACAGGTCCGCAGGAAAGATGTGCTCGCCGATTCCGTCCCGGTCAACGCCCGAGGTATCAGCCAGCGAATGCATCATTTGATGCGAGAGACTGTGCAGTAGCAGGTAAATATAGGCTGGTAGCGTCCTGGGGTAGCTTCCGCTGCCTTCCCGGTCCTTGAACATTTCAAGGAAGGGGCCGAAGTCGGCGTATTGTTCGAGATAGGCCCGGCCGAGACGGTAGTTGGGCACATCAATGACTTGGTTCGCTATGAGCCAGCGTCGGACGCGTATCTCGTCTAAGCGGAAGTAAAGCGCCTCGTTGCGTTGCTGGGTGACGTACACGGGGTGTTTCGGTCCGGGAATCGGCAGTCGGTCAAACGCCTTAAGCCGGACTGGCATTTCGACGCTCGCTCCTTGATGCTCACGCTTGTATACGGGTGAAGAGGAAACCCTCGTGAAACCGAAGCTGAACTCGCAGATCGGCAACCCTCGGATCAGAACGAGTTGTTCTAGGCCGAGGTGCGATAGGAGGTTTCCCGTGGCAGCCTGGTATTTGGCAAGCGCACCCGGGTCATTGATCACGTCGGATAGGGTGACGTCGGGGTTCATGACGTCCACGGCGCCGTTATGAAGCATCGCGTCCTGGATATGCTCGCGGACGAACGCGTCATGCTGGACCGTGAGGCGGATTGGATCAAAGCGTTGCGTCCAGTCCTGGCGGGCAATCACGGCCTGTGTGACGCCCAGGCTTTCGAGCGTGCCGCGCTCCACAATTCCGCTAGAGAACCAGCTTTCCCGTAGTTCGGCAGCATTTTGCCGGTGGCTCCGCGCCCTGTCGGATCGGCCATCCTGGTCGCTGCGGGCAGCCATACTTAGGAAAGTTTCGTAATCTTCCCATTCGCCACGGTGACTGTCGTGCGCCTGAACTTTCTCCCGAATTTCGCCATCGCTTGGTTCGCTGAACGGTATCGCATGGATGTCGGCGAGCTTCCGCACCAGGTCGCTTGTATGCTCTTGCGTCACCAGCTCCACGACGGCACTGTCCTGGAACTCGATAAAGCTGGTGCGCTGCGGATAGAAGGCGGCGTTGGCCCGGTACGAGACCGGGAGCATATTGACTTCGATCCACTGGAACGTTCGCCCGCCGGCATTTTGGTCAGCCTGCAGCCTGGCCAGAACTTCTGGATCGGCTTTCTTCAGGGCGCGCGTTTCGCCACAACCTTCACATACGTACCGCCACTCGGAGAATACCGGAGCATCGTTGCGGAGCCGAAAGTTCTGCGATCCGCATGTGCACATGCGGATTTGCCTGACTTCTCCTGTCGCCGCGTCGAAGTTGTAGTTGAAAGGACTGAGCGGCTGCAGGTTCCCGGACCAGTGCACATAGACCACATCGATCTGGGTCCAGCGCGCGTCGTGGCCGTTGCATCTTCTCGGAAGCGGCCGTCTTGCTTGGTCTTCGATGCTTTCGTATTCGCGGGTCGAACCGCAGATGCCGCATCGGTAGAGGAGAGGATAAGGAACATAACCGACCCTATCCGGACCAGTCATCTGGAATGTTTGACGTTCGATATCAACTTGGCCCGTAAGCGAATCTCGAAATGGGGCGTCGAGGATAAATTCGTCCGGCGCGTCCGGGAGTGCTTTTTGAGCTCGATCTCGCCAATTCTGCACGAAATCACGCATATTCTCGTAAATCAGGTCCACCGTCGTCCGGCCTAGCGACTTTGAAATGTCATTCGCCAATGGTACCGAGCGACAGATTCCTTTGCCGCCCTCCCAGGTCAGGAGCACACCCGGTGCGTATGCGGTGGAAAGTTGGACGCGTGATCGCGACATCGTCGGTGGTTCGAGCGGATCGGGTCCTCGACCCCTGCCGCCGAACCTCGACGGGCGCCGATTGCCGGCGTTGCGCCAGTCTGTATCTTGGATGGGAGGTTTAGCCATCAACGCCTCCATCGGCGTCCAGTTCAGAGCCGAAGCCGCGTTGCGTTCGTATCGCACGCATCACCGTGGCCAATTCGCTCCTGTCGATGTCGGTTGACCGACCGGTGGCGAGGGGGTCGCGCCCGGCCGCAACAATATAGCCCGCTTCATCGACGTCGCGGAGCGACGTCATCGGCGGTCGGAATGCCGGGATGTCGTTCCAATAGTCGCGGAGTTGCGCGATCGTCGCGCGAGCGGCCACGTCCCGCACGAAGGTATCCACCTGCTTTTCGATAAGCCCGCGATAGAATTCGCCATAGGGAGGTGCGCCGAATTGGGCCGCACCGCGTCCGGCAAACCCGATCGACCGGAGGATGAAATTTCCAAGCTCCTCACAGAAAGCCACATGATCGCGCCTAGCCATGGCCGTGAAGCGGCTGACCTGATCCATCTGCGAGACCGACGCCTTGCGATCATCGCCGAGAGCGAGGAACTCTTTCGCTTCACGCAACATGGCCCAAGCCTGCACATGGGAGGCTAGTGTGCGCTTGATTGCGTTCTCCGCCCAACGTTCAACGGCGGGAGGCGCGATCATCCGTTCAAGGAAGCGATGGAAAACGTCGTGGGTTTCGACGACATATCGGTCACGCCGGTTCTGTGGGGTGGGTAGGAGCAATACGAAGCCGACATGCGTGCGGCCCACCCGGCTTGAAGCCTGAATGTATTCGGCGATGTCGGACGGCAAGCCCGCGAAGAACATGCTGTTGAAGCGGTCGACGTCGACACCGTGGCTGATCGCGGAGGTTGCCACGATGTTGCGCAATGTCGTGGCTATGTCCGGCAGTTCCTTGCCTGCGAAGGAGAACTGGGCATCCTCCATAATGGCCTGGATATCTCTCATGTCGATACCGCCGGAGATGAGGCGGCTGTCGAAAGGCATATGGCGACGTCCGAGCGGCCGGTGCTGTTGCTCTATCGCATCTCCGAGGGCATCGATGATCTGGTCACCGCCCTTCTTGTTCGTAACGTAAGCGAGCACGATTCGGTGGAGATCGACAAGCGCGACGATGTCATTGAGGCGGTTATCGTCGACCGCGCGGTCGATCGCGTCTCGTCGCCACTTGCCGGCGACATCTTCGGAGATAGCGGCGCGCAGATTCCCGACGGCTGCGTTTCGCGTAGCCTCTCCGAGGAGCCTGTCCCATGCCTCCGTGATGATCGCGTGAAAGGCCGCGAGAACGGTCACGGTTGTGACCGTGTGGGTAGCCCCGTTGGTCATGAGAGACACATACAGGCGCATCCAAGGTGTCGTGGCCTCGGGAGCAAGGTGAACCGGTAGAGCACGCGCCAGCGCGAACCGGTCTTCGTTCCCAGATGGCGGGGAGGCGGGCTCAGAAAAGAACGAATGATAGAGATCCGGGCCAGGATAGGGAAGCCTTCACCGGCAGGGCCGGATTGCGGTGCGGCTCGATCAGGCCCCATTGGGCCGCCTTGTTGAACATCGCCTTGACCAATCCCAGGACTCTGTTGGCGTTATAGGGCGTGTCTTTAAGCTTGCGATGCAGCGTGGCCACATCCTGTGCCGTCAGCTCATTTATCTTTCTAGCACCAAATTTAGGTCTTATATACCGGTCTAGTAACCATATATGGGCATTTTTCGTGCTTTCCTTGCATCGGCCCTCGCAATGGTCCTCGAGATACCGATCCGCCAAGTCGCTCACCGTATCCCCCTGGCGTAGTTGGGCGCGGGCATCGGACGGGTCATTACCAAGGGAGATTCCGCCGCGGAGGCGAATGGCCTCGTCCCGGGCCTGGTCCAACGTGAGTTGGCCGACCCGGCCAAGGGTATAGCGGCGCAGGCGTCCGAACTTGTTACGGTACTGCAGGATGAAAGTCTTAGTGCCGCTCGGGCGTACGCGGACGCCGAAGCCGGGGAGGGTGCTGTCCCAGACGCAGTAGTCTTTGTTCTCGACCTCGAGAGCGTTGATACGGGCCTTCGAGAGCTTCATGGAATTTCCCCTGTGGAAATCATATGGAAATCAGATCAGGAGAAATTTTGGACTCCGTTTGAAGCCCGCGTCAAGCCGCAAAAGTGATTCAGTATATTGAAAAATAACAAATAATTTTGCTTCTGCAACCTCCCACACGTTCCCGCAATCAATCGACTGTTAAACTCATAACCTGAAGGTCGCAGGTTCAAATCCTGCCCCCGCAACCAATAAAAACGGCCCTCCAAAAGGAGGGCCTTTTTTTATTGGTTATGAGCATGAGTGTTGAACCTGCGACCGAGAGGATGAGGGCGTCCTAAATCGTTCCAGTGGAACGATTTTAGCCCGAATGTCGAGCACGGCGCGGAAGCGCCGAGCGCAGACTGCGCAGGTTCAAATCCTGCCCCCGCAACCAACAAATTCAACGCCTTAGCCATAATCGGCTAAGGCGTTTTTTGTGGCGTGGAAGAAAACAGGCCATACCCTGAAAAACCGATGGGATTGCCCGGTAGGAAGCGCTGAGAGCTTCGGGTGAAAAGAGTGGATGGGGGGATCCGCAGGGCGGTTGGCCCCCCGTCCTTCAGCGCAATTCGCTAATTAACCAATTTTATCGATTAAAAAGCCAAATTCATTCCGTTATACACGATTGAATGAGCCATCTATCCTGCTTGCAGATCGAGGGGCGCGCCGCCTTTCGAGTTTTTCGGGACTGATTCAAGCGGCAGCCACAAGGTTGCCAGATTGAAGTGCCAGGAAAACATCGGACCAAGTAAGGAGTGGGATAGTGAGTAGTGAATCGAAATGCCCCATCATGCATGGGGGTAACACAGCGCACGGCAAATCCATGGAATGGTGGCCGGAGTCGCTGAACCTGGAGATCTTGAGCCAGCACGATACGAAGACCAACCCGATGGGCAAGGACTTCAACTATCGGAGCGAAGTTCAGAAACTCGATTTCGAAGCCCTCAAGAAAGACATGAAGGCCCTGATGACCGACAGCCAGGAATGGTGGCCGGCGGATTGGGGCCACTACGGCGGACTGATGATCCGCATGTCCTGGCACGCCGCGGGCTCGTACCGCACGGCGGACGGACGTGGCGGCGGCGGCACCGGCAACCAGCGGTTCGCGCCGCTGAATTCCTGGCCGGATAACGTCAGCCTGGATAAGGCGCGCCGCCTGCTGTGGCCGTTGAAGAAGAAATACGGCAACAAGGTCAGCTGGGCCGACTTGATCATAATGGCCGGGACCATGGCGTATGAATCCATGGGGCTGAAAACCTTCGGCTTCGGGTTTGGCCGCCAAGACATCTGGCACCCGGAACTGGACACCTATTGGGGTTCGGAAAAGGAATGGCTGGCTGAAAGCACGGGCCGGTATGAAGGCGACGATCGCTCGACCTTGGAAAACCCCCTGGCCGCGGTGCAGATGGGCCTGATTTACGTCAACCCGGAAGGCGTCGACGGCAAGCCTGATCCTCTGCGTACGGCGCAAGACGTTCGCGTGACCTTTGCCCGCATGGCCATGAACGACGAAGAGACCGTCGCCTTGACTGCCGGCGGGCACACCGTCGGCAAATGCCACGGCAACGGCGATGCCAGCCGCCTGGGCCCGGACCCGGAAGCGGCCGACGTGGATCAGCAAGGCTTCGGCTGGGCCAATCCGAACGGCAAGGGCAAAGGCCGGGATACCATCACCAGTGGCATCGAGGGGGCCTGGACCACGCACCCGACCCAATGGGACAACGGCTACTTCTACCTGTTGTTCAACTACGATTGGGAACTCAAGAAAAGCCCGGCGGGCGCCTGGCAATGGGAGCCGATCGACATCAAGGAAGAAGACAAGCCCGTCGATGTCGAAGACCCGTCGATCCGGTACAACCCGATCATGACCGACGCGGACATGGCGATGATCAAGGACCCGATCTACCGCGAAATTTCGGAGAAGTTCTACAAAAACCCGGACTATTTCGCCGAAACCTTCGCCCGTGCGTGGTTCAAATTGACCCACCGCGACATGGGGCCGAAAGCCCGCTACATCGGACCGGACGTTCCCGCCGAAGACCTGATCTGGCAGGACCCCGTGCCCGCCGGCTCGACCAGCTACGACGTCAACGCCGTCAAAGCCAAGATTGCGGCCAGCGGCTTGTCGGTCAGCGAGATGGTCGCCACCGCCTGGGATAGTGCCCGGACCTATCGTGGGTCGGATATGCGGGGCGGCGCCAACGGCGCGCGCATCCGCTTGGCTCCGCAAAAGGACTGGGAAGGCAACGAGCCCGCCCGTCTGGCCAAGGTTCTGGGCGTGTTGGAGCCTATCGCCGCCGAGGCCGGCGCCAGCGTCGCCGACGTCATCGTCCTGGCCGGTAACGTCGGGGTCGAACAGGCAGCCAAGGCCGCGGGGATCGACGTGACGGTGCCGTTCGCGCCGGGACGCGGAGATGCCACCGATGCGCAGACCGATGGCGAATCCTTCGACGTGATGGAGCCGATCCACGACGGCTACCGCAACTACCTGAAGAAGGACTACGTGGTGAAGCCGGAAGAGTTGATGCTCGACCGTACGCAGCTGATGGGCCTGACCGCGCCCGAGATGACCGTTCTGGTCGGCGGCATGCGGGTGATGGGCACCAACTACGGCGGGACCAAGCACGGCGTGTTGACCGACAAGGAAGGCGCGTTGACGACCGACTTCTTCGTCAACTTGTGCGACATGGCCAACACCTGGAAACCCGCCCGGGGCGGCTACTACGAAATCCAGGACCGCAAGAGCGGCCAGGTCAAATGGACCGCGACGCGTATGGATCTGGTGTTCGGGTCGAACTCGATCCTGCGGTCCTATGCCGAGGTCTATGCCCAGGACGACAACAAGGAAAAGTTCGTGACTGACTTCGTTGCCGCTTGGACCAAGGTGATGAATGCGGATCGTTTCGATCTGAATTGATCCAGGCATAAACGCTGACAAAAACCCCGGCCTGCCACAGGGTGGCGCGCCGGGGTTTCTTTTTTAGAGCGCACTTTTTCGTTCATGGGATCAGTCTATTGAAATAAAAAAATAGGTAATATAAACGTCACATAATGTTGTTTTATGCAGAGATCTTATACCTTTGTATTAAAGGCGAGGCGATTAAGTATAATATACCCTCCGCCATATAGAGAAAAAATTACCATCTGAAATATCCTCATCAGCACTGGAGTTAAGGGCCGGCGAATGCCGGCTGCTGCTTGGGGGTAGCTCTCCATAACATATCTCATTGTTTTTCAATGAGATTTAGGCCGTCGCCGCTGTGCGGCCGCTTCATAGCACGGTCCAACCATCCGGAGTATCGGCCGGAAGGAACGGGTGCTGCTGCGCCGATACAATAAACGGAGAGTAAAAACTAATGGGTTACTTGAATCTCAGTGGGGTGAAGATCTTGTACAAGCTCTTCATCTTGGTCGCCGTGATGTCACTGGTTACGGTCGGCGTCAGCTATGTCGGCATTCATGCCATCGACCAATTATCGGCGAAGACCGAAGAAGTTCGCGGGGCAGGGGGCGAAGCCGCACGCGCATCGCGCCTGGGGCAGAACTACCTGAACATCAGCCGGGGAGAGTACCGGGTCGCGGCGACGCCTACGGCGGAGCAAATTGATAAGATCTCCGGGTTGATCCGGGATGAAAAAGGCGATTTCCAACGGCGCGTGGAAATCCTGCGCAAATCCGCCGGCCCGAATCAAACAGCGATGCTGAAAAAGATTGAGCAGGCCTATGCGGATTACCTGGCCGGGGTCGAGGGAACCTTGTCGACGGCAAGGAGCGTGTCCGGTGCGGTGGTCAAGGACGAGGCGCGCGAGGCCGTGCGCGCTTCGGCGCGTAAAAGCCGAAAAGTCGGCGAGCAACTCGAAGCGGCGATGGCCGAATACGTGACCTATACCAGCGACAAACGGAACAAGATCGCCAAGGATGCATCCGATTCAGCCGTCGAAATCCGCACGATCATGTTGAGCGTGGCGGCGGCCGGCGTTTTGGGCGGTATCTTGATCGGCTTCGTCATTGCACAGTTCGGTATCGCCAAGCCGATCAGTCAGTCCATTCGATCCCTGCGTGGCCTGGCCGCCGGTCAATTGGAAACGCCCATTTCGGGCGAAGGGCGGAAAGACGAAATGGGCGAGATCGCCGAGGCGATGGTCGTATTCCGCGACAATGCGCTGGAGGTCCAGCGCCTGGAAGAAGAGCAGAAGCAGGCGGAAATTCGGGCGGCGCAGGAACGGCGCGCGGAAATGCAGGACTTGGCGGCCAACTTCGAAAACAGTGTCGGCGCCATCGTTCAGGCCGTGGCCGGAGCTTCCCAGCAGGTCAACGGCGTGGCCGAAACCGTGGCCGCGCAGGCGACGCAAGGCCGGGCGACGGCAGGTGACGTCAGTGCGGCATCCGAGCAGGCGGCGGCGAATGTGCAAACCGTGGCCTCGACTGCCGAAGAACTGGCGGCATCGATCTCCGAAATCACGACCCAAGTCGGGCAATCGACGAAGATTGCGTCCCGGGCCGTTGATGAAGCTCAGAAAACCAATGCCATGGTCCAAGGGTTGGCCGAAGCTGCGCAGAGGATCGGTGAAGTGGTCGACCTGATCAACGACATCGCCGAACAGACGAACCTTTTGGCCTTGAACGCGACGATCGAAGCCGCGCGGGCGGGCGATGCCGGCAAAGGCTTCGCCGTCGTCGCATCCGAGGTCAAGAATCTGGCCAGCCAGACCGCCAAGGCAACGGGCGATATCAGCGGTCAGATCGATAGCGTGCGAACCGCAACGGATCAGGCGGTGCAGGCGATCAACGATATCACCCGGATTATCGGCGAAATGAACGAGATCACCTCGGTCGTCGCTGCGGCGATCGAGGAACAGGGGGCGGCGACGCAGGAGATCGCACGCGCCGTCGACGAAGCCGCCGCCGGAACGCAACAGGTCAGCATGAACATGTCGACCGTGATGACCGTCGCCGATCATACGGGCACGGCCGCCAAGGACATGCAGGCCGCCGCCGGCGACTTGTCGTCCCAGGCGGGGCAGCTGCAGACCGAGGTCACGGCCTTCATCGAAAAGGTCCGAGCGGCCTAAACCGCGAGGGCCTGCCGGCCAGGGACAGGGGCGTCGCATCGCAAGGTGCGGCGCCTTTCGTCTATTCGGCGGTTTGGTAGATGTGTCGTTTCGTCACGCGGCGCAGGGCCTTGACGTCTCGAGCCTCGATGGCGCGGATCATGTCGAAATGCTCCTGCGCGCTTTGCTCCAGTCGGGCGAAGGACTTCCACTGCGTCAATGGGGCGGCGGGCCCCCGTCCGCGATATTCCAGAATCAGGGATAGCAGCTCGCCATTTCCGCAAATCCCGTAAAGCGCCTTGTGAAAAGCGTTATTGGCTTCGAATTGTTCCAGCAACGAACCTTCGCGGACTTTCGTGGCGAAAGCCTCGGCCAGATCGGTCAAGGCGGCGATGTCTTCCGCCGTCGCATGGGCGATGACGCCTTCGGCGGCGGCCGATTCCAAAATTACGCGGACTTGGCGGTTCTCCGAGATATCCGGCTCTTTCAGGCGAAAGACGTAATAGCCCCGGTGGGGTTCATGTTGAACGAACCGCTTCAGGACCAAGTTGTCGAGCGCGCGGCGCACGTCCAGCCGCTTGCAGCCGTAGCGTTCCTGCAGATCGATTTGTTTCAGCCAAGTCCCGGCCGGCAGGCGGCCGGTCTGAATATCCCGGGCGATCGCCTGGCTGATCTCGTCGATGCTGGGTTTCGTTTTCTTCCGTGCTGCCATGCCGCGTTCCGAAGCATCCTTGGGTGCTGTCCGCATTCCCTTGATTTGATACGAAAAAACGACCGCATTTGAAAGTCGGTTGACGCAATCATTTTATGCATCAAAATTGGCGCCAATATTTTCAACAAAAGGTGCCCCATGACCTCCGAAGCTCCTGAAGCACAAGCAGATGAAAAGACCGTGCGCGGCCGTCAGCTCTATGACCACGGCGCCACGACCATCACCGCCCTGGCCGCCGATCCCCGGTTTTCCTATTGCATGTACGTGCCGCCGGAAGTGACGGCGGAAACGGAATTGGTCGTCGCCATGCACGGCACGGGCCGCGCCTTTGTCGATTACCGCAACGGCTTCGCCGAATTCGGACGTTGGAACAATTGCATCATCCTGGCGCCGTTGTTCCCGGTCGGCGTGTTGGGCGACGGCAACCGCGACGGCTTCAAGTACATCGCCGAAGGGGATATCCGCTATGACCATGTGTTGCTGGAAATGGTGAAAGAGGTCGAACTCAAATACGGCAAGACCTTCCCCCAGTTCGCCTTGTTCGGCTATTCCGGCGGGGGCCACTTCGCCAACCGGTTCCTGATCCTTCACCCGGAACGCCTGTGGGCCGTGACCATCGGCGCGCCGGGGTCTGTCACCCTGCCCGATCCGACGCGCAACTGGTGGGTCGGCGTGGCTGATGTGGAGGACCGCTTCGGCGTGACTTTCCGCCCCGAAGAAATGGCAAAGGTCGCCGTGCAATTGGTTGTCGGCGGCGCCGATGTCGAAACCTGGGAAATCACCCACAAGCCGGGCGGCCGCCATTGGATGGAAGGCGCCAACGACGCTGGCCGGACGCGGCCGGAACGCTCCAAAACCCTGCAGGAAGCCTTGCAGGCGGCGGGCGTCGAGGCGCGCTACGATCTGTTGCCCGGCCTGACCCATGACGGGATGAAGGTGCTGGATACGGTTAAATCGTTCTTCGCAGAGGTCTTGCAGCGACGGCGGACAGGCTAGGTCCGTCCGGTCCTGTTACCGACGGGCGTCGGGCGCCCGCAGGGCCAGGACGAAGCCGACCGCGAAAAAGACGAGGATGGTGGCCATGCCGTAGCGTTGACTACCCGTGGCCGCCGTCACCGTCGCCAATAGGGCCGGTCCGATAAACGTCGTCGCTTTGCCCGCCAGCCCCATGAAGCCGAACATTTCGGTCCGAATGTGATCCGGGGCCAGATGGGCCATCATCGACCGGCCTGCTGATTGGGCCGGGCCGATGAACAGGCCCATGGTCATGCCGAAGATCCAGAACAGGGTCTTGTCGGTGACCAGGATGATCGCCAAACCAAAGACGAACAGCCCGGCGACGGAGATCAGGATCGTCCGCTTCGGGCCGATCCAATCGTCGACCCAGGCGATCAGACCGGCGCCGATCCCGGCGGTCAGGTTCATGCCGATCCCGAACATGATCAGCTCGGAGAACTCCATGCCGAAGGTTCCGGCTGCATAGATGCCGCCGAACGAGAACATGGTCGTCAGCCCGTCGATATAGATCATGTAGGCCAGCAGGAAGATGCCGGTGCCCTGATACTGGCGGGCGTGGGTGATCGTCCCTTTCAGGGTGCGTAGGCCCTCGCGCACGGCTTGGCGGAACGGAATGCCGGTCGGCGGCGCGTCGGGCGCGAACAGGAACAGCGGCAGTGAGAACACCGCGACCCAGACGGCGACGAACGGGCCGGTGATGCGCAGATGCTCCGCTGTGTCCTTATCCAGCCCCAGCCAGGGCGTTTCGGCCTGTACGAAGCCGATCAGGGTCAGCCCAAGGCAGGTCAGCCCGCCGATATAGCCAAGGCCCCAAGCCCAGCCTGAAATCCGCCCGATGCGTTGCCGTCCGGCGATGCCGGGCAGCATGGCGTTGTAGAACACGGTCCCCATCTCGAACGAAAAGTTGGCGATCGCGACCAGCACCAGCGCCCAGAGCACGTGGTCCGGATCGGGCTTCGTGTACCACAGCAGGGCCGATGCCCCGACGAGGATGCAGGTGAAGAAGAACACCCAAGGTTTACGCCGCCCGCTGCGGTCGGCGATGGAGCCCAAAACCGGCGCCATAATGGCGATGCAGAATGAGGCCGAGCTGATGGCGTAGCCCCACATCTGCGTGCCGGTGACCGGATCGGCAGCGACGGCCTTGGCGAAATAGGCGCTGAACACGAAGGTGCTGATGACCGCGGCATAGGCCGAATTGGCCCAATCGTACATGGCCCAGGAAAAGGCGCCGAAGAACGACGCGGGGCCGCGTTCAGGGCGTTGCGCTGTTTGTTGGGTGGTCACCGGATCCTCGCATGCTGCTTTTGGAGGGTGACCTTAAAGGAAGTAGGGGGGTGGCGCAGCGCATTTCGGTTTCGCGCGGCGCTGGCCGGTAGAGGCGAGAGACCAGAATCAGAAAGGCCGGGGCTACGCGATGGTTGCCCCGGCCCTATCTGGTGATCAGCCTAGTTCGGCGATCAGAACGGGCGATCCCCGTTCACGGTCACGCGGTGCATGTCGCGCCGATAGCCGTGGTAATCGTTCAGGGCGTAGTGGTGCGTGCACCGGTTGTCCCAGAACGCGATGGAGTTAACCTGCCAACGGAAGCGGCAGGTGAATTCCGGCTTCTTGATATGCGCCAGCAGGTAGTCGAGCAGCGGGCGGCTTTCTTCGGCGCTCATGCCTTCGAAGCGGACCGTGAACGGCTCGTTGATGAACAGGCACTTGCGGCCCGTTTCCGGATGCGTCCGCACCACCGGATGCAGCGTTTCCTTGGCGCTCATGGCCCCGGCCTTCAGCTTGGTCGAGCGGGTTGAATTGCGCTCCTCGTTGCCGCGGGTCAGGAAGGCATCGCTGTGCACGGCCTGCAGGTTGCTGAGCATGCGGCGCATGCCGTCGGTCAGCATTTCATAGGCCAGCGACAGGTTGGCGAACAGGGTGTCGCCACCGAACGGCGGGATTTCGCGCGCGTACAGGATCGAGCCCATCGGCGGTTCCGGCAGGAAGGTCGCGTCGGAATGCCAGCTGTCGCCGATGTTGTTCAGGGCGTCGGCTTCCTTGACGACCTGCAGGATTTCCGGGTGACCATCCAGCGGCTCGTAGATCGGATGGATGTTCAGCGTGCCGAAACGGCGGCCGAAATCCTTATGCTGATCCGGGGTCATGTTCTGGTCGCGGAAGAAGATGACCGAATAGTCGTTGAGGGCACGGCGGACTTCCGCCATGGCGTCGTCCGACGGATTGGAGAGGTCGACGCCGCTGATTTCGGCACCCAACGCACCGCATACCGGGGCGACTTCAATGTGCCGATAGCCCTCGGGGGTTTTCGACAGAGTGGGAACGGGTTGCAACATGATGGTCTCCTAGCGTTTTTCCGTTTGAAGCCGCTTCGAAAGGGCCCAACGGGCAGTCAGATGGGTGATGACGATCCCGATCCCGACCAGATCCAAACCATGGCCGGGGTCGACAAGGCAGTACGCGGCAACGAGGTACAACAGTCGCTCCACCATGGTGCGCGCCGGATAGCCGCTGACGGAAACACCGAACAGCACCGCGCCGCAGATCGCCGTGCCGATATCCAAGGCGATGGCGTGCCACGGGAAGTCGCTGCCGATGATCAGCAAATCCGGGTTGAACACGAAGATGAAGGGAATGATGAAGGCAAGGCCCGCGAAGCGCAGCGCTGCGATCCCGGTACCCGTAACCGATCCTTCGGCCAATGCGGCCGCCCCAAAACTGGCCACCATCACCGGTGGGGTGATGAGTGACAGAACAGCGAAATACAGCACGAACATATGCGCGGCCAGAACAGGCACGCCCAGTTCGATCAATACCGGACCACCGATCGAGATGGTGATGATGTAGGCCGCAACGGTCGGCATGCCCATGCCCAGCACGACGCAGGTGATCATCACGAAGATCAGGGCCAGGAACATCTGGCCGTTGGTGATGTTGATCAGCTCGCTCGACAGGCGCAGACCGAAGCCGGTCATGTTCAACACGCCGACGACGATCCCCGCCGCCGCACAGGCAACGGTCGCGACGACGGTCGTCTTGGCCGCGACATGCAGACAGCCCAGGACTTCGCCGATCGAAAGGCGGGTTTCCTTGCGCATGCTGGACACCACGATGGCGGTGCCGATCCCGACCAGGGCCGCCATCATCGGCGAGAACCCGATGACCAGCGTGACCACCAGGGTCACGATCGGCAGGACCATATGGGACAACGGAACCAAGCTTGATGAAATCTCTACGTCCAATCTCACGCATTCGATGCGTCCTCCTGTTGGTAGTGTTTTGGTTGAGTAGTCTGGTTAAGTCGTTTTCACGCCCCGATAGGGACGCGGCGGTAGTTGGCCGACCCAGTCCGCGGCTTGGAAGTGCCGGGCGAGGTCTGCCAGTCGTGCACCCAGGTCCGGAAGGGATTCCTCGGTGATCCGCGAAGAAGGTCCGCCACAGTTGAAGGCGGCCAGGACGTCGTTGGACAGTTCGACGGCCACGCCCACGGCGTTGACGTCGTCTTCCCAAACGCCGATGGCGCTGCAGTAGCCATTCTCCGCATATTCCTGTTCGGCGGCGCGCAGCATGCGTTCGGCTTCGCCGAACCGCGCCGGGTCGTGAATCTTCAGTGCGTTCAGAATCTCGCGTTGTTCCTCGGGCCGGGCGGCGGCGAAATAGGCCTGCCCCATCGAGGTGGATTCCAGCGGGATGCGCGAGCCGACATCGAGCGGCAGGGCGCGGACGGTGCGGTCGCGCGACCGTTCGATCAGGATCATCGACAGACCGTCGCGAATACCCAGCGAAACCGTGCCACGGGAATAGTCGGCCAGTTCCTGCATCATCGGCAGGGCGATCAGGCGCTTGTCCATCGAGGCCATGACCGGATAGCCCAGCGTCAACACCCGAGGGTGCAGGCGATAGCGACCGCTGTCGGGACAGACGAAGATGTAGCCGAGCTTCATCAGGGTATGGACCAGACGCGCGACCGTCGATTTGGGCAGGCCCGTGACCTGCGCCAGGTCGCCCAGGCTCATCCGATTATGTTCAGGCGAAAATGCAGCAATGACGGCAAGGCCACGAGCCAAGCCGTTCACGAATGCACGGTCCTTGCCGTCTTTTGACGCGCCGGTATCGTCCACGGATACTTCCAACCCCAATTGTATGAGTTCGTTGTTCGAACTCTTGTTTGCATTTGCCGATTTAACTGCATATCAAAAACGGGTGTCAATATGCGGAACGCTGTACCGCTATGCGGTACGTCAATCTTTGGGAGAACATCATGAAACCGACTACCATCGTCACCGGCGCCAACCGGGGCATCGGCCTTGCCACGGCGGAGCTGCTGGCGGAGCAGGGACACGACGTCATCGGCACCGGCCGGACGGCGCCGGAGTCCTTTCCGGGCACTTTCTATGAAGTTGATTTCGCAAGTGAATCCAACCTGGCCGAGGTTGGTGCGGAAATCGCCGACAAGCATCCGGTGACGGGCATTGTCAACAACGCGGGCATCTCTTGGGCGCGGTCGATCGACACCGTGACCTTGGAAGAAATGGACGCCCATTATCAGGTCAACGTGCGCGCCGTGGTGCAGATCACCCAACAGATGTTGCCGCGTCTGCGCGCCGCCGGCAGCAATGGGCGAATCGTCAATATCGCCAGTCGGGTCGTTGTCGGGCGCGCCGTCCGCACCCCCTATGTCGCGACCAAGGCGGCGATGGTCGGCCTGACCCGCAGCTGGGCCTTGGACCTGGCGCCGGACGGAATCACCGTCAACTGCATCGCACCGGGCCCGGTTGCGACCAAACTGTTCAAGGGCAACCACCCGGATGGGTCGAAGGAATTGGCCGACGTGTTGGCGCAAATTCCCTTGGCGCGTGTCGCCGACCCAATCGAAATCGCGGGGCCGATCGCCTTCCTGTTGTCGCCGGCGGCGTCTTATGTGTCCGGGCAGACCCTATACGTCTGCGGCGGCGGCAGTATCGGCCACGTCCCGGCTTAAGGACCGTTTCGGGCGGGGCTTGCGGATTGTCTTAGGTTTGGAGGCAGCGGCTAAGGCTGCCTCCAATGCCGCGACCCGGTGCTCCAATTCGGCCAAGCGTTGCGCCGTCTCCGTTTTTCGGTCGCGCCAGGTCCGCAGGGTCTGCGTGATATTGGTCGCCCCCTGATACAGGGCGGTGGCCCGCTGCGGGGTCATCGCCGCGACGACCCAGCCGGTGACGGTGACCGCCCCCATCCAGACAATGAAGGCCGCGCCGTTGTCGGCGGCCAGCAGCAGGATGCCGGGCAGCACCACCCCGGCGGCCATCGCCCGGGCGGTCCAGGGATCGCGGGGACGCGGCGTAAGCTTGAACGCCCGCCGCCGTTTTGGGTCCGTCGCCGCCAATAGGGCGAGCACCGCCGTCGATGCAATGACGGCGGCGATGGTCGCGAGCAGCGTCATTCGGCGGGCTCCGCCACCGGTTGGCCAGCGGGGGCGCGCAACGTCCACAGGGCGAGAAGTCCCGCCAAGGTCAGGAAGGTCAGGTCGAGCGACAGCACCGCCCCCTGGCCCTCGGCGGCGGCGTCGAGCCACCCCATGCCGTCGGCATACAGGCGGAGCATCGGCAGGGCGGCACAGCCGACGGCCAACAGACCCCGGAACACTCGGCTCAGACGGTCTGTTTCAATGGGCACCAACCCAAGAGCGATGCACAGCGTCGTGCCGATCAAGAAGCCGACAGGTGTCCAAAGGAACGGGTCGCCGCTTTGGGCACCGGCCAGGAAAAACCCGTGCCCGGCGGCCAGCATGGCGAAGGGCAGACCATAGGAGGTGACGGTCACGGCCCGGCCGAACCCGCGCCACAGGCGTTCGCCTTCGCGCCGCCGCACCCATAGGCGCATGCCCGACAGGATCACGTAGCACATCGCGGCACCCAGCCCGACCCAGACCGATTTCGACAATACGCCCGCGAAATGACCGAAATGCAGGGGAGCGACCAGGCTGTAGATGTCACTGCCTGTCGATGGGGTGTTGCCGACGATCGGGCGGGAGCCCAGGAACCGTCCCGTCGCGCCGTCGAATACGTTATGGACGTAGCCGAGGCCCCGATCCGGCGGCAGTTGCCAAATGCTGACACGGGCATCGGCGCGACCGTATCGGGCGATGTCGATCAACACGACCCCGCCCGGCGTGTGGTCGATGGCTTTCGCCAGGATGGCGTCCAAGTCGGCGAATGGGGTCGGTGTGGCGTTCTCGGCAACCTTGGGTTCGTACAAGGTCTCGATCAGGGCTTCCTGATCGCCGCCGAACGCGACCTGGGCAAGTAGGGGAAAGGTGACCGTTCCGGCGAAGCTGTAGAACGATCCGGTAAAGCCCAGCAGAAAGGCGAAGACGAGGCTCCAGGTCCCGGCCAGGATGTGACGGTCGCGGGCTGAGATCAGTCGCTCGCCCGGTCGCGCGGCGACGAACAGGTCGCGGATCATATGTCGATGCATCATCAGGCCGCTTAGCGCGGCGACCATCATGCACAGACCCAGAATGCCGGTCACGATCAGGCCCCAGGGCTGGGGGATGTAGAGCTGAGCGTGAAGGTCGACCAAAAATTCCTCAAGCGCGCTGGCCGAATACCAATCGGGCCGGTCGTAGGCGAAGCCGTCATGACGCGACAAGACGTCGCCGGTCTGGTTATCGATCCGAAAGATCGGGCCGTATTCATCCATCTGGCCCGTGTCCGGATTGCGGGCATGGGCATGGGGGAACATGACCAGATTGCCCTGCGCGTCGTCCCAGATGGAAATCTCGCCCAGGTAGCCCTTGGTCAGGCTGTCGAGCACGGGGCGGACCTTGCCGTCGACGTCGCCCGACAACGGGGCATGGACACGGTGCCCCCCGGCGGACCAGGTCGCGATCTCATGGCCGAATACGGCGACCGTGCCGGTCAGTACGACGGCATAAAGCAGGATGCCCAGGATCGTGCCGGACCAACCATGCACGGCGGTCAGCCGCTTCAATTGCGATTGGGACAGGAATTTCATCGGGGGGCTCCTGTTGTGGCGGAGGGGGGAGAGTCAGGGGGCGTGCCCGCCGATTACGCCGAGCAACGCCAGTCCGGCGGCGAAGCCCTGCACGATGGTCGCGCTGCCGATCACCAGAACGCCGCGCGTCAGGTTTTCTTCCAGGCAGGTATAGATAAAGACCACGGACCAGATCAGCGGCGTGAGCAGCAGCGGGTAGACGATGTTGTCGACCCCGGCCGTGCCCGGTGGCCACCAAAGCGGCATGGCGGCGATGATCGTCACCGCCGCCGTCAGCGCACCCGGACCGGCCAACAGCCAACGCGATACGGTCGGGTTGCATTCGACCGTATCGCGCAGGACCGTGGCGGCTTTAAGGGGAAAGCCGCCTACCATTGATAGGACATGTTAGCCATGACCGTCAGCGGCTCGCCCGCCGTGCAAATGCCCGCGCTGTTGCGGTAGTAACACGACCCGACGTGGTATTTGTCGAGGAGGTTGCGGGCGTGCAGGCCGAACTTCAGGCCTTCCCACTGATAGTGCAGCGAAGCATCGAACAGCAGGAAGGACGGAACCGACAACGTGCGATTGGCATCGCCCCAGTGGGTGCCGCGATAGCGCGCGCCGAGCCCCAGGCCGAGCCCTTTGAAGGTTCCTTCCTGGATCGTGTAGTCGGCCCAGACCGAGGCGACATGCTTCGGCGCCGGGGTCAGCGGGTCGCCCAGATCGGCAGGGTCGACGCTTTCGATGATTTCGGTCTCCATGTAGGTGTAACCGCCGGTCACGTCCAAACCGAAGTCGAAGCTGGCCGTGGCCTCGATTTCGATGCCTTGCGAGCGCACACCCGCCGTCTGCACGGTCAGGTTGGTGCCCGGTTCGGTCTCGGTATAGTTCTGACGCCGCAGGTCGAAGGCCGCGACGGTGACCGAGCTACGACTGCCCTTCGGCTGGAACTTCACGCCGACTTCATACTGGGTGCCGGTCTCCGGGCGGAAGTTGTTGCCAGCCGAGTCCGAACCGACCACCGGCGTGAACGATTCCGAATAACTGGCGTAGGGGGCGAAGCCGCTGTCGAACAGGTAGACGACACCCGCCCGGCCGGTGAAGGCGCTGCTGGCCTGTTGTTTGGTGGTTCCGGCCCGGTGGTCGATCGTTTCAATCACCGCGCGGTCGAAACGCCCGCCCAGGGTGACGCGCCAATGGTCGCCCCATTCGATCTGATCCTGAAGGTAAAAGCCGGTTTGGCTGCGGGTGAAGTCCTTGTTCAGGAAGACATTACCCTCCGATGTCTGGGTTCCATAAACCGGGGCGAAGACGTCGATCGACGTCGCCGTGCCGGAACTGGAGATCTGTTCCAGATACATCAACTGATAGTCCAGACCGGCCAACAACGTGTGCTTGGTCCCGGCGAAGTCCAGTTTCATCTGGGCGTTGCTGTCGGTGAAGAAGCCGTCCAGGTTGCCGAAGTTGGCATAGACCGAGCGTGACAGCGTGCGGTTACCGTCGAAGCCCGAGCCGTAAACCACGACGTCGTCCAGATCGACGTAGTTGTAGCGGAACTTGTGGTTCAGCTTGAGCATCTCGCCGACGTCGTGAGAGACCTCGTAGCCGATGGAGTATTCCGTGCGGTCGACGCGGTCCAAATCAGGTTCGCCCACGAACCGACCGATCGGCACCCGTCCGTTGGCGTTGGACGTGACCGTGCCCGACATGGGCAGCGCCTGGGAGTTCTTGGTCTTATCCTGCTGATAATGGCTGAACACCGTCAGGGTCGTGGCGTCCGACGGACGCCAACTGATCTGCGGGGCGAACCAATAGCGGTCGTCCTCGATGTAATCGATAAAGGTGTCGCTGTCGCGATGCAGGCCGGTCAGGCGATAGGCAAATTGCTTGCTTTCATCGATGGCGCCGGCGAAGTCGAACTTGCCCTGATAGCGGTCGAAATCCCCGCCTTCGACTTCGACAAAGCGGATCGGGTCGGTGGTCGGCCGCTTCGAGACATAGTTGATCAGACCGCCGGGCGAACCCTGACCATACAGAACCGATGCCGGGCCGCGCGGCACTTCGACGCGCTCCGCCCCCCAGGGTTCCGGGTTGTAGCTGACGACGTAGTCGGGGAAAGCCAGGGCCAGGCCATCCTGATACATGCCGTTGGTGGTCGCGTTCAGACCGCGCATGCGCAGATCCGTGTAACGCGGCTCGTTCCCGTAGGGTTGGGAGTCGATGCCCGGCGTATAGCGCAGGGCTTCGTTGATCTTGTTGACGTTGCGGGCGTCCATCTGGTCGCGGGTAATGACCGAAATCGACTGCGGGGTTTCGATCAGCGGCGTGTCGGTTTTGGTCGACGACGAGCTGCGCCGCGCGACGTAACCGGAAACGGCGCCGCTGGCGTTCTCTTGCCGGCCTTCAACCGTGACCGGGCCCATGGTCATCACGTCTTTCGAACTCTCGCCTCCGCCGGGCTGTTCGATGGTGACCGAGGCGGCAGAGGTGTAACGCCCGACCAGGCCGGATCCGGCCAACAGTCGCTTCAATGCGTCTCGTGCGGTGAAGGTTCCGGTCAGTGCCGGCGCGGTGTGATCGAACACGGCGGTTTCCGTATAGAGAACCTGAAGCCCGGTGACCGAGGAAAATTCAGCAATCGCCTTAGGCAGAGGTTTCGACGCAATGGCGAAGGTAAATGACCGGTCCGCCTGCGCTTCTTCCAGCGGCAGGTTCGGGCTCGATTGTTCGTTGGCCATGACAGCCAAGGGCGTCGCCATGACCAATACGGCCAGCGATACGCCTGCGGTCAAACGGATGCGCGTAGCGCGCCGGGTGTTTGTCCCTCTGATCCCCACGTTAGTTACCCCTTTTTGAAAGTCTCATTTATTTTAACTGCGACTAATTAGCAGTCGCGTATGATCATGAGACGCCCCAGGGTGAGGGGGTCCCCCAGTCCGTTGGAAATTTTTTTGGCCGCTGCTTATTTTGCTCTGCCCCAGCCGTTAGGGCGGCTGGATCAATGTAGCAGGACCAGAAAGTCCGTCAGACGCGTCGCGGTAACCGGCAGGGTTCCCGTCAGGACGGAAAGCGCGGCATCCGGATCGTCGGTCCGGAACACCCCGCTGACGCGCAGGTTGCCCAGGTTTTCCCGGGTGACCACGATCCGCCCCGGGCGATAGCGGTTGATCTCTGAAACGACCTGGGTCAGCGGCGTGTCGTAGAACACGAACTGCCCGCGAAGCCAGGCGGTCACGGTGGTCCGGTCAAACGTTTCCGGGGCGGAGATGCCCGAGGCCATCAGGTCTGCGGACTGTCCCGGCATCAGGACGACCGGTGAGGCCCCCTCGGCCTGGCCGCCTGTTCGCAGCTCGACCCGCCCATGATCGAGGCTGACCCGGGCGTTGCCGTCGGCCGTCAGTCTGACGTTGAAACCCGTGCCGGTCACCCGCACGGTGCCGCCCGGCGTCTCGACGGTGAAAGGGCGGCTCGGGTCCTTGGCGACGTCGAACCAGGCTTCGCCGCGCAACAGACGGACGCTGCGCCGGTTACGGGAAATGTCCAGAGACACAGCGCTGTCCGTGTTCAACGTGATGTGGCTGCCGTCGGCTAGGTCGAGCGGCGTCTGGACGCCGACGCCGGTGTGATAATCGCTTTGCAGGCGAACGGAAATATCGTCGCGCCATACCGTGGCTCCGCCGATCAGGCAGGCCAAACAGGCCGCGGCGGCGATCATACGCTGGGCGAAGGGGTGGCGGCGTGCGGACGTTCGGCGGTTGTCCCTGGCCATCCGCCGAACAGGCATCTCCAATCTGCCCCACAGGCGCTCGGCTTCGGCGAAAGCCTGACCATGTAGCGGGCTGGCCCCCAGCCAAGATTGAAATGCGGTCAGGCGGTCAGTCTCGGCCTTAACGTCGGATTCCGGTTCGCGCAGTCGCGCCAACCAGATCGATGCCTGTTCGAACACGGCATCGCCTTGGTCTCGTCGGCCTTCGCCGGTCTGGCCGGTGTCGGGAAAATGGGGGGGCGAATTGGATGTCATTTATTTCAAGTCCCGTTGCGGCGATCGGCCCGGGTCCTGTTTCGGAATAGGACTGCCGCCACAGATAAGACGTGGCCGGGCGGGGGGGTCCCCCATAGGGAAAACGGAATTATGCGACGGATGCGCCATTGGCTAGACGTCCCGGCCCGCATCGCGCAGGCGTTGACGACAATGCAGCATCGCCCGCGCGATGTGCTTTTCCACGGTCTTGTCGGAAATACCCAGGCTCGCCGCGATCTGACGCATGGTCATGCCCTGCCCGCGATACATCAGGAACACCGCGCGGCATTTTTCCGGCAGTTCTTCCACCGCCTGGGTCAACAGGTCCCATTCCTGGCGCGAGGCTAAAACCTCATCCGGCGGCGGGGTGCGGCTTTCCGCGCGTTCCATGGCGGCGTCATTGTCGTCTTCAAGCCAGGCATTGGTGCGGTCGACTCGGCGCAGATGGTCGATCGCCAGGTTCCCCGCCATCCGGTACAGATAGGCCCGCGGATTGTCCGGCATGGCGACGTCCGTGGCGTTGGCTCTGATCCAGGTTTCCTGGACGACTTCGTCGGCAATCGCGGGCGAGCCGGTCCGCCGGTGAATGAACCGGCGCAGCTCGTCGTAATAGGCCTCCACGGCCTGCGCCAAGGATTGGAACGTCCGGCTTGTCATGTTTTTCGTATGAGCCCCTCCGGACCGCGCCGCGGGCATTATGCCGAGGCGCGACCGGGTATTTCCCCGATTGGTCGGCGCGCATCCTACATTTGTTAAGAACCATTCTCAACATTTCTTGCTATTAAGTGTTATTCGCATTATGACCCCATTTGTCGGCAGAGCGCAGGGCAGCGCCGCCGACACCAGGAAAATGGAAAAATGAGGATGTCGAAGATGCGTTTTTGCTACCACGCCCGCCACAATCACGCCCGCCACAATCACGCCCGTCTGGGATTGGCTTGGGGCCTTGTCGCGATGTTGGTCGTTATTGGTGTGACCGGCGCAGCGAACGCGGCGGAAAAAGGACGCATCGGGGTCGAATTGAACAAGCTGGAAGCGGTCGGTGAATCGTGCCGCGCCTATCTGGTGCTGGCGAACGGGACCGGCAGCGTATTCAAATCCTTGAAGCTGGATCTGGTGATGTTCGATCCCGACGGGATCGTGCAGCGGCGGGTCGCGGTCGAGGCCGCGCCCTTGACGGCGGGCAAGACGACCCTGAAGGTGTTCGATATCGCCAAGATGTCCTGTGCTTCGGTCGGTAAGGTTTTGCTGAACAGCGTGATGTCCTGCGAGACGGCCGCCGGGCCGATGGACGATTGCCTGGCCAATGTGTCGGTGTCGTCGCGAACCAAGCAGCCGCTGATCAAATGATTTTTCGCAAATAAATTTTGCTTGGGAATGAAGGAAAGCAGGTTCCCAAACGTCGTAGGATATAGGGACCTGTTTCTGTCGAATGCGGGACGGTCCCGTCGTGCCTGGGGAAGGGCGCGTTTTGACCTTTTGCTAAGGAGTTCGTGAATGGAGAACCAACAAGCGGGGGATGCCTTGACCGCAGTGGCCGAGGAGCCCGGAATGTTGGCGCAGGGCCTGGATTGGATTGTCGCCGGCGGGCCGGTCGTCGCCATTCTGTTGGCCATGTCCGTCGTCGCCGTCGCCATCGTCGGATTGAAGTTGTGGCAGTTTTATAGCGTGCGCCTGGGCGACCGTGACACGGCGCGTCGGGGCTTGGCCCTGTATCGCGCCGGGAAAGCCGGGCGCGCCGCGGAGTTGCTGCGCTCTTCGCCGAACCCGGCGTCACGGGTGGTGCTGCTGGCCATGCGTGGCCGCGCCCGCCGCGATATCGACGAGGGTAAGGTGCGGGAAGAGGTGACCCGCTACGGCCTGGATATGCTGGAAGCGCTGCGCGGCTATATGCGTCCGCTCGAAGTCATCGCCACGTTGGCGCCGCTGCTCGGTCTGTTTGGTACGGTCCTGGGGATGATCTCGGCCTTTCAGCAATTGGAAGCCGCGGGCAACCGGATCAATCCGGCGATCCTGTCCGGCGGGATTTGGGAAGCTCTGTTGACGACCGCCGTCGGTTTGGCCGTCGCTATTCCGACCGTCGCGGCAGTCAACTGGCTGGAGCGGATGATCGACCGCACCGCCCACGAAATGGACAACCTCGTCACCCAAGTTTTCACCGAAGACCTGGCGGGTGTCCCCGCCAAGGAAGAACGGCATGTCGGCACCAACAACGCAGCGCCTGTCTCTAGCCCCGCAGAATAACCGGCGGCGCAACCTGATCTCGCTGACGCCACTGATCGATGTGGTGTTCATCCTGCTCGTCTTCTTCATGCTGGCGTCTTCGTTCCTGGATTGGCGGTCGATCACCCTGGACCCGCCGAAACAGACGGGCGGATCGCCTTCGTTGGAGCAAGCGGTGCTGATCGAAGTCCGCGAGGACGGCTTGCGCCTGGGGGGCGAGGTCATGGCGCTCGACAGCGTCGCGGCCCGGGCGGCGGCCCTATTGCAGAAAAAACCCGATCGGCCCGTCCTGGTGCGCCCCGACGACGGCGTGCCGGTTCAGGACGTGGTCGTGGTGTTGGATGCCCTGACCGCGGGCGGCGTCACGAACCTGTCGCTGATCAGGAAAAAACGATGAGCATGTCTTTTCAGAACAAGGCCCGTCGGACGACCAGCGATGATGACCGCATTCTGCCGTTGATCAACGTGGTGTTCCTGCTGCTGATCTTTTTCATGCTGGCCGGGCATTTGGCGGCGACCGACCCCTTCAATGTGGAACCGCCGACGTCTTTGAGCGAGACCGAGCCGGAGAAAAGCCCGCATGTGGTTTTGATCGGCGGTGATGGTCAACTCGCCTATGACGGAAAGGTTCTGGAGCAAGAAGCCTTGGTTCAGGCGCTGACGGCGGAAGTCGATGGCGGTGCGGTCGATTTCCAATTGAAGGCCGATGGTGGCGCTGCGGCCGTACGAATGGTCGAGATCATGGAATTGATGCGTCAGGCAGGGGTCAAGAAAGTCCGCGTCCTGACGGTGCCGAAGGCGCTGTGATGGAAATTCGCGTCAGACATTGGAACATGGCGTTGATCGGCGCCGCGGCCATCCATATCGCGGGCGCCGCCGCGATCCTATGGACGCCCACGCCGTCCGGCGCTCAGTTGCCGGGGATCGGCGGGGTCGAAATCTCGCTCGGCCCGGCGGGGGGTGCGCCCGGTTCGGCGGCGTTGGATGCGCCGCCCCCGACCGAAACCAAACCGGTCGAGCCGGTGGAAACGGTCGAAGCCAAGGAACCGGAGCCCGTCGAAATTCAGGAAGTGGCGGAAGCGAAGCCGGTCGAGCCGGTGGTCGAGGACGCGGTCGCGATCGAGCCGGTAAAGCCGGTCGAACAAAAACCGCGCAAGCCGCTGCCGATCCCGCCCAAGGTCGTCCGCCCGCAAAAGCCGGTGCCGCCGAAGCCCGTCGAAACCGCCCTGGCCCAACCGGCTCCGCCCGTCCAAACGACGGCTCCCGCCGTGGCCGGAACCGAAGGCAAGGCCGGCACCAAGGACGCCAAGGAAGCGGGTAGCGGCGACAATTCCCAGGGCGGCGGTATGGCCGG
This sequence comes from uncultured Rhodospirillaceae bacterium, assembly GCA_964012715.1. Lineage (GTDB taxonomy): Bacteria > Pseudomonadota > Alphaproteobacteria > Rhodospirillales > Casp-alpha2 > UBA1479. The sequence continues at coordinate 54,912 of CAXGUG010000009.1, forward strand.
ATCGGCGGCCGATTATATGTCCGTGCTTCAGGCTTGGCTGGAAAAGCATAAGGAATATCCCCGTTCCGCCCGGTTGCGCCGGATCGAGGGGGCGGTGCTGTTGTATTTCTCGATCGATAAGGAAGGGCAGCTTTTGGCCTATCGGATCGAGCGTTCGTCCGGCCATCGCATGTTGGACAAGGAAACCATCGCCATGGTCAACCGCGCCCAACCCCTGCCGCCGATCCCCGAAGACATGCGCCGGGACAAACTGGAAGTGGTCGTGCCGGTTCAATTCTCGTTGCGGTGATTTTCGCGCGTCTTAGTAATTGAGAATCATTCGCAATATGAGTATTGTGCCCCCTGGTATGCATGCGCGGCGGGGGTGCCGCGCCGATTAGGGGCAAAAGTCTATACAGCCATGCGGGAATCGCTGCTGCTCAGGGCCTATCACGAATGCGAATGGGAACTGCTGTCCTTTTTGGGTCGGCGGCTCGGTTCGCGTTCGCTGGCGGCCGACATCGCCCATGATCTTTATCTGAAGCTGCTGCGAAGTGATGAGGATCCGTCGGTACGTGACGGGCGGGCCTATCTTTTCCGCATGGCGTCGAACCTGGCGATCGACCACCAGCGGCGGGAAAGGCGGCGCGCGGAATTGATTGCCGAGGCCGATGCATTTTTGACCGGCGGGCTCGCCCCTGTGACGCCTGAGCAGGCGTTCCTGGCCCGCGACGAATTGGCGCGGTTGGAAAGGGCATTGGCCGAACTGCCGGAAGTGACGCGCCGGATATTTCATCTGTGCCGTATCGACGGGGTGCCGCAACGGGATGTCGCGGCGATGGTCGGGTTGTCGCCGACAGCGGTGTTCAAACACCTGCGCAAGGCCGTCGACCATCTGGCGCGGGTTCGCGATCCGTGACCTTACGCAAAAGTTTCCATATTTCCGGTGAGCAATCCGTGCCGCGAAACGTCGTGTTCGTAGGCGCCCTTTGCTTTGCGGGCGTCTGAGGCGCCGACGCTTGCGAGGAATTCGGAAGAGACCATCATGACCGACCATTTGAACGATGCCGCCGACGACCGGGCGGACCCCGTGACCGCGCAGGCGCGCGACTGGGTCCTGCGTCTGGCGTCGGGTGATATGGTCGAGACTGATATGGCGGCCTTCAAGACCTGGTTGGCGGCGGCCCCGGATCACCAAGCGGCGTTCGAGCGCGAACGTCAGTTCTGGCATCGCCTGGAAGCGCTCAAAGGCCAGCGGCCTGCGCGCGTGCCGGTCCAGCGGGTCGTGCCTATGCGCCGCGCGGCCGCAGTCGGCATGTTGCTGGCGGCATGCCTCGCCCTGTTTGTGGCCGTCGGCGGCGAATTGCCCGGTTATCCCAGGCCTGATTTCCAAACCGCCCAGGGGACGCAGGATCGGCTTGTCCTGGCGGATGGATCGACCGTCTACCTGAATACCGACACGGGAATTCGTGTCGCCTATACCGATGGGGAGCGGCGGATTGAGCTCTTACACGGTGAGGCTCTGTTCGATGTCCAGCCGAACAAGGCGCGGCCCTTCCGTGTCGTTGCGGGGGGTGGCGTGACCGAAGCCGTGGGGACGGCCTTTGTGATCCGGACCGGTGGCGAGGGCACAACGGTGACCGTGACCGAGGGCGTGGTGCAGGTTTCGTCGCCGCTGGATGCCAGGGGGCGGAACCTGGCGGCGGTCCGGGTCGAACGCGGGCAGCGAACGGCTTACCGCAAAGGCGGCGCGCCGGGCGCGACGGCGGTGGCTTCGGCCGAGGATGCCGTCGCTTGGCGGCGCGGCTTGATCCGGATTGACGGCCTGCCGCTTGATGCGGCCGTGGCGGAACTCGACCGCTATGTGCCGGGTCGGATTCTGTTGTTGGCGAAAAGTGCGGAGTTCCAACCGGTCAGCGGCATGTTCGACATCGACAAAGCCGATGCCGCCGTCGATGGTTTGGCGGCGACCCATGGCTTGAGCGTGATGCGGTTGACGCCCTACCTGACCGTCCTTCGATAAAAAGACGGCGTTCGGCGAAAAAAAATCACGCAGAGGGTAAGCAAGCCGTATTCCCACCCGTCGTACTCATGAATCAAATGCAAATAAGTAGCATTTGCATAGTTTAGCATTTGCCGATTGAGGGCAGAACCAAGCGGCGCGTTTCAGGCGTCGGCGCATGACACGCATGTGGGGGACCATGAAGACCAATAAACGTAATTTTCACCGCACGGGCTGCGCGGCCATCGTGGCGGCGGCCGGCTGCTTGACGGGCGGTTTTGCCGCACCCGTTTGGGCGGACGATGCCGTCCCCGCCGAAGGGGTTCTGATCGCGGTCACCCAGGACGCGGGCAGCAACGCGGAAATCGCCCAGGGGAATGAAGAGCGGTCGTTCGATATCCCCGCCCAAACGCTGGCTTCGGCATTGTTGTTGTTCAAGCAGCAGTCCGGTCTGCAGTTGGCGTACAAAACGGCAGACGTCGCCGGGCTGTCCGGCCGCGAGGTCAAGGGTGCTATGTCCCAAAGCCGGGCCCTGGCGCGGCTGTTGGAAGGGTCGGGCCTGATTTTCGAATTCACCGCCGCCAGCACGGTTACCTTGGCCCGCGCCGCCGCCGATGGCTCGAAGTTGACCCTGGGGACGATCTCGGTCGAGGGAAAAGGTGAAAGCGCCTGGGGGCCGGTCAATGGCTACGTCGCCAAGCGCAGCGCCACCGCGACCAAGACAGACACGCCGCTGATTGAAACGCCGCAGAGCATTTCGGTCATCACCGCCGATGAGATGGCGGCGACGAAACCAGCCTCGATCTCGCAGGCCATGGGCTACACCCCCGGCGTGATGTCCCAGGCCGAGACGTTCTCGCGCATGGTCGATGATGTCATGGTTCGCGGCTTCAACGTCGCTAACGGCAACCTGGGCATGCTGCGCGACGGCATGAAGCTGCAATCCAACGTCTATGACGGCGGGCAGGAACCCTATGGTATGGAGCGGCTGGAAATCCTCAAGGGTCCGGCCTCGATCCTTTACGGTCAGCTCGGGCCGGGCGGTGCGATCAACGCGGTCAGCAAGCGCCCGACGCTCGATCCGCTGCGCGAGATCAACGTTGAATACGGCAGCTACGACCGCAAGCAATTGTCCGCCGATTTCGGCGGCATGATCAACGGCCAGAAGGAATACTCCTTCCGTCTGACCGGCTTGGTCCGCGATGCCGATACCTGGGTCGACTACGTCAACGACGACAAGCGTTATATCGCCCCGGCGTTCACCTGGGCGCCGACCGAGGACACGACCCTGACGGTTCTGGCCAGCTATCAGGAAGTGCGCACAAAGTTCGCGACGCCGATGGATTTCGAGGACCTGATCAACGAGACCCTGCCCCGCGACCTGTTCATCGGTGAGCCGGGATTCGACCGCTATGACGGCGACACGGCGACCCTCGGCTACGAGTTGACCCACGAATTCTCAGACAGCCTCAAGGTCCGCCACAGCCTGCGCCGGTTTTATTCCATCGTCGATTGGCATTACCTGGCCTATGGCGACCTTCAGGCCGACAACAGCCTGACGCGAAACGTCAGCTGGCGGACCGAGAAGTCCGACGGCCTGACCATGGACACCAACGTTCAGGTTGAATTCGGCGGTGACGACATCCGCCACACTTTGGTGGCCGGCACGGATTTGTACCTGCGCAGCTACGACCGGGATCGTCACTCCGGCTCGGTCGCGGCCTTGGATAACATCTTCAATCCGACCTATGGCGCCACGCCGACCATCAACTACGGCAGCAGCATCGGCTTCCGCAGTTCCAGCGACCACCTGGGCTTCTACGCGCAGGATCAGATCAAGCTCTATGACAAATGGGTCCTGGTCCTGGGCGGGCGTGCGGACTTCGTCAAAAGCGAGTTGAAGACGTCCAACAACGACAACGTGACCAAGCAGAGCGACAACGCCGGAACCGGCCGCGCCGGGTTGGTCTACCTGTTCGATAACGGCTTGGCCCCCTACGCCAGTTACAGCCAGTCGTTCACGCCGCAAAGCGGGGCCGATAAAAACGGCAATGCCTTCATCCCGACCGAAGGCGAACAGTACGAAGCGGGGCTTCGCTATCAGCCGCCCAACATGAACCTGTCGGTCACCGGTTCGGTCTATCAGCTGACGCAGACCAATGTGCTGACCACCGATCCGGACGACACCAGCTATTCCATCCAGACCGGCGAAGTCCGCTCGCGCGGGGCGGAACTGGAAGCCAAGGCGAGCCTCGGCAACTTCAACCTGATCGCTAGCTACGCCTATACCGACGCCCGCAACACCTCGACCAATACGGTCGCCAACCAGGGCGAACGGATAGCCTTGGTGCCCTATCACACCTTGGGCATCTGGGCCGACTATACCTTTGCCGATTGGGGGCTGGCGGGGCTGCGGCTGGGCGCTGGGCTGCGCTATGCGGGGTCGACCCATATCACCGGGACGAACACCAACGTGCCGGACGTGACTACGGTCGACGCGTTGATGTCCTACGACTTCGGCGCGGTCAACAAGGCCATGGAAGGGGCGGTCCTGACCGTCAATGCCCAGAACCTGTTGGATCAGAACAACCTGACCTGCGTGTCGTTGACCGGCTGCCGCTACGGCGCGCCGCGCACGGTGACGGCGTCGCTGCAGTACAGCTGGTAACGGCCCGGAACCGGACGAACAGGTAAAGACGGCATGCGCGGCTCGTTCCTTCTGTTCCATCGTTGGGGCGGGCTGCTTATTGCCGGCTTCCTGTTCGTCGCCGGGGTGACGGGAAGCATCATCGCTTTTCATCACGAATTGGATGAGTGGCTTAATCCGGCATTCTTTACGGCCTCGGGCGCGGGGGCACCGCTTTCGCCGTCGCAACTGGTCGCGACGATCGAGACGGCGGAGCCGCAGGCCCGCGTGTCGTTCCTGGTATTGCCGGAAGACGCGGGCGCCGTCGCGGTCATGTTCGTTCAAGGGCGCCGGGACGCCGCGACGGGTCTGCGCCACGACCTGGGATACAACCAAGTATTCGTCGATCCGGCGACGGGTGCGGTGCTGGGGCGGCGTTTTTTCGGCGCCTGTTGTTTTCAGGCGGAACGGGTAATCCCCTTCCTGTACCGCCTGCATTACACCCTGCACTTGCCCCGTCCCTGGGGCGACTGGCTGATGGGCGGCATCGCCCTGATCTGGCTGGTCGACTGTTTTGTCGCGGCCTATCTGACCATGCCGCGCGGCCGTCCGTTCTGGCGCAATTGGGGCGTGGTCTGGCGGATCAAGAAGGGGGC
>CAXGUG010000010.1:0-59940 GCA_964012715.1 uncultured Rhodospirillaceae bacterium
TGACCGCCGACAGGTGTTTGCGCAGGCAGTTCATTTCGTGGATCGTCGCACCGCAGCGCAGAAGCTCGCGGTTGACGGCCTGTTTGTCGGCCAGGGTCAGGCCCGCCGCCGGAGCCGACAACAGGGCCGAGCCGCCGCCGGAGATCAGACAGACGACCAAGTCGTTTTCCGTCAGTCCCTGAACCATTTCCAGCATGCGCCGGGCCGCCGCCTCGCCCGCCGCGTCGGGCACGGGATGGGCGGCTTCGACCGTTTCGATCCGCCGGCAGGGCACGTCATAGCCGTAGCGGGTGACCACCAATCCCGACAGTTCGCCCGGCCAATGGTCTTCGAAGGCCTTGGCCATGGCGGCGGAAGCCTTGCCCGCGCCGATCACCAGCGTCCGCCCGCCCGTCGCCGGGTCCGGCGGGGTCGGCAAAAACAACGGAATACGCTTTTCCGGCTGGGCCGCCGCAACGGCGGCGGCGAACATGTCGCGAAGCAGGGTTTCGGGGTCCACGGTCGATCCTCCCATCTGTTGCCCCCTGGTTACGGCACGGCTGGAAGAATGCCAAGCCTTGGCGGTCCTTTCGTCGGGACTTTTTCACGCTTCGGCAGAACCGCGCCCGGCGGGGGCCCTTAAATGCTGAGAATCTTGCCCGGATTCATGATGTTGAGGGGGTCCAGCGCCAGCTTGATCGCGCGCATGGCCGACAACGCCTCGCCGTGTTCGGCGGTCAGGAAATCGATCTTGCCGTAGCCGACGCCATGTTCCCCGGTACAGGTCCCTTCCATGGCGATGGCCCGCATGACCATGCGTTCATTGACCCGCTTGGCGGTTTCCATTTCCTCCGGCTTGTCCGGATCAACCACGAAAATTACATGGAAATTGCCGTCGCCGACATGGCCGACGATGGGCGCGCATAGACCCTCGGCCTCGATATCCCGGCGCGTTTCCAGGATGCAATCGGCCAGGCGCGAAATCGGCACGCAGACGTCGGTGGCGATGCCCTTGCAGCCTGGGCGCAGGGCGATGGCCGCGTAATAAGCGTCATGCCGGGCCTGCCACAGCTTGTTGCGGTCCTCGGGCCGGGTCGCCCATTGGAAATCGTCCGCGCCAAAGTCGGCGGCGATGGCCTTGACGTTTTCGACCTGTTCGCGGACCCCGGCGTCGCTGCCGTGGAATTCGAAGAACAAGGTCGGCGCCAAGGCGTAATCCAGGCCCGAATACTTGTTCACCGCGTCCATCTGGGCTTCGTCCAGAAGCTCGATCCGGGCCACGGGAATGCCCGACTGAATAGTCAGGATCACCGCGTTGACGGCGCTTTCCATATCGGGAAAAGGACAGACGGCGGACAAGATCGCCTCGGGGATGCCGTAGAGCCGCAGGGTGATCTCGGTGATCACCCCCAACGTGCCTTCGGAGCCGACGAACAATCGCGTCAGGTCATACCCGGCGGATGACTTGCGGGCGCGGCGGGCGGTGCGGATCACCCGCCCGTCGGCCATCACCACGGTCAGGGCCAGGACATTTTCGCGCATCGTGCCGTAGCGCACGGCGTTGGTGCCGCTGGCGCGGGTCGCGGTCATGCCGCCGATCGAGGCATCGGCCCCCGGATCGATGGGAAAGAACAGGCCCGTATCGCGCAGGTAGTCGTTCAGCGCCTTGCGCCGGACCCCGGCCTGAACCGTCACGTCCATGTCTTCGGCATTGACGGTCAAAATCTTGTCCATCCGCGACACGTCGACGCAGATCCCGCCGGACAGGGCCGCGACGTGGCCTTCCAGGGACGTGCCGGTGCCGAACGGGATGACCGGCACGCGCCGCTCGGCGCAGGCCTTGACCACCGCCGAAACCTGCTCGGTCGAGGAACAGAAGGCCACCGCGTCGGGCGGGGCCGAGGGATGATAGGATTCGTCGCGGCCGTGCTGTTCGCGGACGGCCTGGGCGGTGGACAAATTGTCCGCGCCGACGATGGCGGCCAGGGCGTCCAGCAGGTCGCCGTCGACCGCCGCGGACGCGGGCGCCGTTACTTGCGTCGTGTTCATCTTAGATAGGTTTCCCCGATACCTTGGCTTGCAGCTCTTCTACTTGGCTGCGGATGGTATCCATGTGCGGATTGATCGCCAACGCCTTTTCCATGACGCGAATGGCGTCCTTGTCCCGGCCCATGTCGGCATAGATCAGGCCCAAGCCCGACAGCGCGCCGAAATGGCGGGGCTCCAACTCCAACGTGCGTTGGATATCGAGGACCGCATCGGGATAGCGCCCCATCATGTAATAGGCCGTGGCCCGCTTGTTCCAGGCTTCGGCATGCTCGGGGGAAAGGCTGATGACGTCGTTGAAATACTTCACCGCGGTCTCGAACGCGCCTTTGTTCAGGGCGATAACACCGCGCGCCATGGCGTTGTCGACCAATTCCTGACCGGTGATCGTCCAGGTTTGCCAGATTCGACGTTCGATGGCCTGTGCTTCTTCGGCATTCTTGGTCGCGGTCAGGGCCGCGAACAACGCGTCCAGGACGGGATCCTTCTGATCGGCTTTCGCCGCCCCACCCGCCAGCATGACGACCATCAAGGCCGCCAGCGATATCGTCCGCCAAGCGTTCATAAGCAAAAGACTACGCCGTTGCATCGACGCCGCCAAGGGCCGCCAAGCCCCAAACGCGGACAAGTTCGGTCACGACGTGGTGATCGCGACCTCGCGCGGGTCCGTATCCAAACCGCCAGTGCAATGCAGGGTCCGGTCGGGCCCCATCAATTGCGGCGGCAGCAACGTGACCTCCAACTTGACCGTGGCCAACAGGTGTTCGCGCAACTGCGTTGGGCGGGTGAAGTTGCCCCAACCGTCATGGGTGAAGATTTCTTCCAGGTACCAGCCGGGATCGCCCTTGTGCCCCCGGCTGCGCCCGGCCAGCCCGTTGGCGACGCGCCCGTACAGCTCCAGGCACATGCCCTCGGTCGGGGCCGAATAGCGTTCGCGCGCGGTCAGGAAGATGACGATCTGCTTTTCCCGCCAGTCGTAGTAGGCCCCGGTGGTCGGCGCCATCGGCAGGAACCCGTTATCGACCAGCCGCTGGCCGACCTGAAGCAAATCCTGCTTCAGCCGGATCATGCCCAGGTCCATCAGGGTAACCGGCTCCGCCGCCAGCCAATCGAGGGTTGAGTTCGCCCGGGCCTCGCCCGAAGGACGAACGGCCAGGAATAAGGCGAGGCTTCCCAGGAGCACCGCTCGCCCGAGAAACCGTGAACAAGGCTTCATGAGACTGCTCCGTCACTATCATGCCCCGCGAGGCGTTTCGCGGCGGCGATGCGACGAGCATATCACCAAATACGCACATTGTGCGACATAAATATGCACTGAGTGCGGGTTATCGAAAAGCCTAGCTTATTCCGGCAGGCTTTGGCCCGCCGGTCGCCCAGTCGAGCAGCTCGACCGTGTGGACCACTGGCATGCCGACGGCGTCCTGCAGCTGCATCATGCAGCCGATGTTGCCGGTCGCCATGACCTCGGCCCCCGTGCGCTTCACGTTGGCGGCTTTGCGGTCCTTGAGCCGCGCCGAGATTTCCGGCTGCATCATGTTGTAGGTCCCGGCGGACCCGCAGCACAGGTGCCCTTCCAGCGGTTCGCGAACCTCGAACCCGGCCTGGGTCAGCAGGTCCTTGGGCGGTTTGGTCAGCTTCTGCCCGTGCTGCATGGAGCAGGCGGAATGATAGGCAACCACGGGCCGGGCCTCACCGGTCAGGGCCGCCGTATCGACGCCCAGGTCGATCATGACCTCGGTCACGTCGCGGGTCTTGGCCGAGATCGCGGCGGCGCGCGCGGCCATCGCCCCGTCGCGGCGGAACATCCAGCCGTAATCCTTGACCGTCGTGCCGCAACCCGACGCATTGATGACGATGGCGTCGATTTGGCCGTGCGCGGCCTCGGCCCGCTCCCAGGCCTCGATGTTGGCCCGGGCCTGGGCGTGGCTTTCGTCTTCCTTGCCCATGTGGTGGACCAAAGCGCCGCAGCAGCCCTGCCCCTGGGCGACGACAACGTCGCAGCCGTGGCGGGTCAACAGACGCACCGTGGCCTCGTTGATCGCGGGGTTCAGAACCTTCTGCGCGCAGCCGGTCATCAGCGCGACGCGCTTTTTCATCGGGCCCTTGGCCTTGAACACCTGGGGCCGGTCCATGTCGGTCGGGCCGTGAATGCGCGTCGGCGCCAGGCCCAGCATCGCCCCCAGCCGTCCCGGCATGACCCGGGCCAGCGGCCGCGCCAGCCAGGCCCCGATCAGCATCAGGCGGAACCGTTCCGGATAGGGCAGGACCATCGTCAGCATCCGGCGCAACAGGCGGTCCATCAACGGGCGCTTGTACTCGCGTTCGATCTTGGCCCGCGCGTCGTCGATCAGATGCATGTAGTCGACGCCCGACGGACAGGTCGTGGTGCAGGACAGACAGGTCAGACAGCGGTCGATATGGGTAACGTGATTTTCCGTCGGCTTGGTGTCGCCTTCCAGCAAGCCTTTGATCAGATAGATGCGCCCGCGTGGGCTATCCAACTCGTCCCCCAACAGGGTGAAGGTCGGACAGGTCGCGGTGCAGAACCCGCAATGCACGCATTTCCGCAGGATGTCGTTTGCCTGCTGAATATGCGGATCGGAGAGTTGCGTCTGGGTGAAGGTTGTTTGCATCTTCCGTGCCTTGTCCTAAACGCCCGCGACCATGCGACCGGGGTTGAGAATGCCTTCCGGATCGAACGCGCCTTTGACCCGTTTCGACAGTTCGGCGAGCGGTTCCGGTTGGGGTTGGAACACGTCGACCGTCTGGCGCACGTCGGCGGCGGCGCGGATCAGGGTGGCGTGGCCGCCGCAGTCCTGGATCGCGGCGCGGACGGCGCCCGCCCCGGCGTCAGCGCGGGGATCCAAGGCGAACCAGATCAGCCCGCCGCCCCAGTCGTAGAAGACCTCGCCGCCCAGGGCGTCGATCAGCCGACGGCCCACGCCCGGCCCCGCCGTCGGCGGGACGCTGATGCGCCAGACTTGGCGGTCCGCCAGATCGCCCGCGAAGGGCTTGGCGTCGCGGACTTCGCGCCAGAAGGCGACGGAGTTATGGGAATGCAGTTCCTCGACCGCGCCCAGTTTGCCGAACATCCCGCGCAGGGCATTGCAGCGGTGTTCGACGCTGGGCCCCGGCCCCTCGATGCGCACGGCGGTCACCGCCGAACCGGCACCGGACACGTAGCCCACGCCCGAGCGCGCCGCCACGTCGGCGGGCAGATGGGCCGCGCCCGCGACCTCGTGGCTGGAGCCCAGAGCGTCGCAGAGCGCGCCGACGGCGGTCGTGTCGTCCGTCCCCATCAACAGGACCGTGCGGGTCTTTTCCGGGCGGGGCAGAACCTTCAACGTGACCTCGGTCATCACCGCCAGAGTGCCGAACGACCCGGCCATCAGTTTCGACAAATCGAAGCCGGTGACGTTCTTCATCACCCGCCCGCCGGATTTGAATACCTCGCCCCGGCCCGACACGGCCTGGAAACCCAGGAAGTGGTCGCGCGCGGCCCCGGACTTGACCCGCCGGGGGCCGGACAGGTTGGCCGCGATCACGCCGCCGATGGAGCCCGTCGCCCCCGCGCCGCTTGCGTTGCCGTACAGAACGCCCAGGTCCATGGGCTCGAACTGCAATTCCTGATTGGCATCGGCCAGGGCCTGTTCAATCTCGGCCATGGGGGTCGCCGGACCGACGGTCATCACCAGTTCGCCCGGATCGTAAAAGGAAATGCCCGACAAATTGGATAGGTCGAGCACGCGGCCCGCCTGGACCGGGCGGCCGAAGCCGTCCTTGGTCCCGCGCCCGCGAATTTCCAGGGGCGTCGCCTCGGACACCGCCCATTTGACGGCGTCGAGCACTTGCTCCGCGTTATCCGGTTTCAAGATTTTGGTCATGGGATGGTCCAGATCAGAAGCGGGGGATATCGGGGAACGGCACCTGGCCGCGCGAGATATGCATGCGGCCCAGCTCGGCGCAGCGGTGCAGCGTCGGATAGACCTTGCCCGGGTTGAGCTGATGGTTGGGGTCGAACGCGCATTTGACCCGCTGCTGCTGCTTCAGGTCGTCCTCGGTGAACATCTCGCCCATCAGGTCGCGCTTTTCGACGCCGACGCCGTGTTCGCCGGTCAGCACGCCGCCGACCTCGACACAGAGTTTCAGGATATCCGCGCCGAATTCCTCGGCCTTGTCCAATTCGCCCGGCTGGTTGGCGTCGAACATGATCAGCGGGTGCAGGTTGCCGTCACCGGCGTGGAACACATTGGCGACGCGCAGGCCGTACTTGGCCGACATCTCGTTCATGCGTTGCAGGACCAGGGCCAGCTTGTTGCGCGGGATGGTGCCGTCCATGCAGATGTAATCGGGCGACATCCGGCCGACGGCAGGGAAGGCATTCTTGCGCCCCGACCAGAACGCGGCGCGTTCCTCTTCGTTCTCGCTGATCCGGGAATAGACCGCCCCCTCACCCTTGGCGATCTCGCCGACGCGCTCGATCAGGTAATCGACCTCGACCTGCGGGCCGTCCAGCTCGACAATCAACAGCGCCTCGACGTCCAGCGGATAGCCCGCGTGGACGAATTCCTCGGTCGCGTGGATCGCAGGCTTGTCCATCATCTCGATCCCGCCGGGGATGATCCCGGCGTTGATGATCGCGGCGACGCAATCGCCGCCCTGTTCCGACGAATTGAAGCCGAGCAGCACCGCCCGCGCCGTCTCCGGCTTTTTCAGGATACGCACCGTAACCTCGGTGATCACGCCGAGCAGCCCTTCCGAGCCGGTCAACACGCCCAACAGGTCATAGCCGCCGGAATCCAGATGCTTGCCCCCCAGGCGCAGGACCGTGCCGTCCATCAGCACCATTTCCACACCCAGAACGTTGTTGGTCGTCAGACCGTATTTCAGGCAATGCACCCCGCCCGAGTTCTCGGCGATGTTGCCGCCGATGGAACAGGCGATCTGCGACGACGGGTCGGGCGCGTAATAAAAGCCGTCGCCTTCCACCGCCTTGGTGATGCCCAGGTTGGTCACCCCCGGCTGCACCACGGCGCAGCGGTTGGGATAATCGATTTCCAAAACCCGGTTGAATTTAGACAGGCCCAGGGTGATCGCATCGGCCAGCGGCAGCGCCCCGCCCGATAGGCCGGTCCCGGCGCCGCGCGGCACGATCTTCACCCCGTGCTCATGACAATATTTAAGGATCGCCGAAACCTGCGCCGTGGTTTCCGGCAGGACGACGACCAAAGGCAACTGGCGATAAGCCATCAGGCCGTCGCATTCGAAGGCCTTCAACATAGCGTCGTCGGCGATCACCCCTTCGCCCGGGACGATGGCCCGCATGGCGGCGACGATATCGGCGCGGCGATCAAGGACGCCCTGGTCCGGGTCAGGCATCTGCATGGTCTGGACACTCCCTGCGCGCGGGCGTTGGCCGCCGGGCGCGCATTCTTGTGGTCGTCGTTTCTTATTCTACGGGATTCCCCGGCCCCGGGAAACCGGGGCCGGGGGCCCAATCATGAAAACCCAGAAAGGGCCGTTATTTGACTTCGTGATTGGCCATCAGTTCCAGGGCCCGGACCATCGCGGAATGGTCCCAACCGGCCCCGCCGTTGGCTTTGCAGGCATTGAACAATTCCTGCGCCGTCGCCGTGTTCGGCAGGGACAGGCCCATTTCCTTGGCCCCGGACAGCGCCAAGTTCAAATCCTTCTGATGCAGTTCGATGCGGAAGCCCGGATTGAACGTGCGGTTGATCATGCGCTCGGCATGGACTTCCAGAATTTTCGAATTGGCGAAGCCACCCATCAGGGCCTGGCGCACCTTGGCCGGATCGGCCCCGGCCTTGGACGCGAACAACAGGGCTTCGGACACGGCCTCGATGTTCAGGGCGACGATGATCTGGTTGGCGACCTTACAGGTCTGGCCGTCACCGGCCCCGCCGACCAGGGTGATGTTCTGGCCCATCAGTTCGAACAGCGGCTTGGCGCGGTCGAAATCTTTTTTGGCCCCGCCGCACATGATGGTCAGGGTGCCGGCCTTGGCGCCGACTTCACCGCCGGACACCGGGGCATCGACCCAACCGGCGCCCGCCTTCTTGATCTTCTTGGCGAACTCCTTGGTCGCCAAGGGGGCGATCGACGACATGTCGATGACCAGCTTGCCCTTCAGGTTGGCGGAAGCCACGCCGTTGGCGCCGAACAGGACTTCTTCGACCTGGGGCGTGTCGGGGACCATGGTGATGATGATCTCGGACTTCTGCGCGACCTCTTTCGGCGTCGCCGCGAACACGGCGCCGCCCTTGGCCAGATCCTTGGGCATGGGCTTCTTGCGCTTCAGCGCGATGATCTTGTGTCCAGCGCTTTGAAGATGCGCGGCCATGGGTGCGCCCATGATGCCGAGGCCGATAAATCCGATGGTTGCCATGATACTTGTCCCCTCCTGGTTGGCCTGACGGCCTGAATGGTGTGACTTTACGTTAAAGGCATGATTGCAGACGTTTTACCGCGAATGCGGCAAAAACCAATGGCCCGGCCCGGATTTTTCCGCAGGCCGGGAAAATCCCCGAAACGGGAGACGCCGGATCAGGCCGCCTTGGACGCCGCCTCGGCGGCGCGCAGCCAGCCCAACCCTTCGACCGTGCCCGCCGCCGGGATGTATTCGCAGCCGACCCAGCCGTCGTAACCGATGGCGTCCAGATGGGCGAAGAAATGGGTGTAGTTGATTTCGCCCGTGCCCGGCTCATGACGGCCCGGGTTGTCGGCGATCTGAATATGCGGGATGCGCGCCAGCAGGCGTTCGACCGTCCGGCACAGGTCGCCTTCCATGATCTGCATGTGATAGGCGTCGTACTGGAAATACAGGTTGTCGTGCCCGACATCGGCCAGCACCCGTTCCGTCTGGGCCGAGGTGTTCAGGAAGAAGCCTGGGATGTCGCGGGTGTTGATCGCCTCGACCAGCAGTTTGATCCCGGCGTCGGCGAATTTGGGCGCGGCGAATTTCAGGTTTTCGACGAAGGTGTCATGGGCCTTGGCCGGGGCGACGCCGGCCTCCGGCACGCCAGCCAGGCAGTTGACCTGCTTGCAGCCCAGCGCCGTCGCATACTCGATCGCCTTGCCCACGCTGTCGCGGAATTCGGATACCCGGTCCGGCAGGCTGGCCAGCCCCCGTTCGCCCGCCGCCCAATCCCCCGCGGGCAGGTTATGCAGCACTTGGGTCAGGCCGTTCGATTGCAGGGCATCGACCAGATCGGCGGCGGCGTAATCATAGGGGAACAGATATTCCACGCCCTTGAAACCGGCCTGGGCGGCCGCCTTGAAGCGGTCCATGAAATCCACTTCCTGGAACAGCATGGTGATGTTGGCGTTGAAACGGGGCATGGGTGTCTCCTGCGGTACGTCGTGATCTTTGCGATTTCGGATGGTCTTTGAGAACAGGTTAGCGGCGAGGTCGGGCGGGAGGCAACCGGCAGTGGATTCCGGTTGAAGATGCCTCCCGCCCTCCTCGCAGGGACCTCTATTCGGCGGGCTCCATCGCCCGCGCGCCGGAAGCCGGCGGCTGGGGAACCCCGTCCGGGCCCAGGGTCGGGTCCAGGCACAGGATTTCCTCGAACTCGTTGACGGCGTCGATCTCGGCCCCCATGGCGACGTTGGTAACGCGCTCCAGGATGAATTCCAGGACCACGGGCACGCGATACGTCTTCATCAGTTCCTGCGCCCGGGCGAAGGCTTCCTTGAACTCATTGGGGCTTTTGACGCGGATCGCCTTGCAACCCAGGCCCTCGGCCACGGCGACATGGTCGACGCCGTATTCGCCCAGATCCGGCGCGTTGATGTTCTCGAACGACAGTTGGACGTTGTAATCCATATCGAAGCCGCGCTGCGCCTGACGGATCAAACCCAGGTAGGAATTGTTCAGCACGACGTGGATGTATGGCAGATGGAACTGCGCGCCGACGGCCAATTCCTCGATCAGGAACTGGAAATCGTAATCGCCCGAGACGGCGACGATTTCCTTGTCCGGGCAGGCCTTGCGCACGCCCAGTGCCGCCGGAAGGGTCCAGCCGAGCGGCCCCGCCTGGCCGCAGTTGATCCAGTTGCGCGCCCCGTAGACATTGAGGAACTGCGCCGCCGCGATCTGCGACAGGCCGATGGTGGTGACGTAGCAGACGTCTCGCCCGAAGGCTTCCTTCATTTCCTGATAGACGCGCTGCGGCTTCAGCGGCACTTGGTCGAAATGCGATTTGCGCTGCATCACGTCCTTGCGATGGGCGCATTCGGCGGCCCAATCCGAGCGATTGGCCAAGCGCCCGTCTTCGCGCAGTTCGCACGCCGCTTGCACGAACAACTCCAGGGCCGCGCGGGCGTCGGAAACGATACCGTAATCAGGGTCGAACACCCGGCCGATCTGGGTCGGCTCGATGTCGACATGCACGAAGGTCCGGCCCTTGGTATAGACGTCGATGGAGCCCGTATGCCGGTTGGCCCAGCGGTTGCCGACGCCGAGCACAAAATCGGATCGTAGCAACGTCGCGTTGCCATAGCGGTGCGCCGTCTGCAGGCCGACCATGCCCGCCATCAAGGGATGGTCGTCGGGCATCGCGCCCCAGCCCATCAGGGTCGGGATCACCGGGATGCCGGTCAGCTCCGCGAACTCGACCAGCAGGTCCGCCGCGTCGGCGTTGATGATGCCGCCCCCGGCGACGATCACCGGACGTTCGGCCCGGGCCAGCATGTCCATGGCCTTGTCGATCTGGCGGCGCGAGGCTTCAGGCTTGTAGACCGGAAGCGGCTCGTAAGTGTCGGGATCGAATTCGATCTCGGCCAATTGCACGTCGAGCGGCATGTCGATCAGGACCGGCCCCGGACGGGCCGAGCGCATCAGGTGAAACGCCTGTTGAAAGACCCGGGGAACCAGCGCCGGTTCACGTACCGTGACCGCCCATTTGGTCACCGGCCGGGCGATGGATTCGATATCGACCGCCTGGAAATCTTCCTTGTACAGCTTGTCGCGCGGGGCCTGCCCGGTGATGCACAGGATCGGGATGCTGTCGGCCTGGGCCGAATACAGGCCCGTGATCATGTCCGTGCCCGCCGGGCCGGACGTGCCGATGCAGACCCCGACGTTTCCAGCTTTGGCCCGGGTATAGCCCTCGGCCATGTGCGAAGCGCCCTCGACATGGCGGGCCAGCACATGGTCGATGCTGCCGCGTTTTTTCATTGCCGCGTAAAATGGATTGATCGCCGCGCCCGGAACGCCGAAGGCCGCCGTAACGCCCTCTTTCTCCAATACCCGAACCGCCGCTTCCGCCGCCGTCATACGTGCCATGTTTCGATGCTCCCTGACGTGGTGTCGACTTAAAGCGTGACAGCCAAGGAAAGACGCGGCAACATTTTTGGAAATTATTCCGTATATTGGTAAGAGTTATTTTTTATAATTAAAATCAATGAATTAAGATGTTTCTAATTTTGGAAAAATAACAATACTACATAAAATGAGACGCAATTCATCAAGCGGCCTTCGCCGCCCCGGAACAACATTCGGCCGCCGAAGCACCCCTCGGCGGCCGAATAAAAACGATAGGTCGAGGCTGGAAAATCAGCCCTGACGACTACCCATTTCACTAGCGATCGATTTGGCCGCGCGGGTCACCATGCCCGCCAAAACGGAAATCTTTTCATCCGAGATACGGGCCGACGGACCGGACACGGAAATCGCCGCGATCGGCTCGTCATGTTCGTTGAACACCGCCGAAGAGATGCAGCGCAGGCCGACGGCATGTTCCTCGTCATCGATGGCGTAGCCCTGCTTGCGAATCTGTGCCAAGGCATCGCGGAAGCGAACCGGCGTCGCCAGGGTCTTGTCCGTCACCCGGGTCAGGCCGTGGCGTTGCAGGATGCGGTTGACCTCTTCCTCGGACTGATTGGCCAGCAGGGCCTTGCCCACGCCGGAACAATGCATCGGCACGCGGGTGCCGGGCGCCCGGTAGGCGCGCATGGTCTCGCGGCTTTCGACCTGGGCCAGGTAAATGACTTCACCGTCGTCTTGTACGCCCAGCTTCACGGTTTCGCCCGTTTCCTCCATCAGCCGCCGCATGATCGGGCGGGCCATGACGACAAGGTCGCGGGAGCGGATGAATGAATTGCCGATCACGAAGGCCTCGACCCCGACATGCCACAGCGCGGTGGCTTGGTCGAAACGGACGATGCGGTCATGCTGCATGGTCGTCAACAGGCGGTGCGTGGTCGACGGCGGCAGGCCAACCGTCAGCGCGACGTCGGTCAACGTCATGCCGTCGTCGGCACGGGCCAATGCCTTCAAAATGGAAATGGCGCGGGCAAGGGATTGAACTTGTCCTGCGGTATCTTCACGCGAACGGGTACGGGTGCGTCCCCGGGTCCGCGGGCGGGCGGCGGTTTCTGCCATTTGAGCTTCCCTGGTCTTTGGATGTGTCACCATGCCCCGTATCGGCAGGCGCGCTTCTATGGCGCTATTTCATAATACGGAACGATTTCCAAAAAACTCCAGGCTGGGGGCATGAAAGTCAAGCTCGAATGCAGATGAACTCCACCAGCAGGGTCCGACGCTGTTCGATATTGCGGGCGGAATTGCGCATGCGGTCCAGCCCCTGCTCGCTCAGAATCACCGAGGGATTGAGCACCGACGGGCCCGATGTCTTGAACCGTTCGCGCGCTGCTTGGTTATAGGCCAGGGCCTTTTCCGTGGAATCTTGAACCTCGTCGACGCGGAACCCGGCAGCTTCCAGAACCTCGACCGTATCCTCGGGCGAGGTCAGATGGCTGATATCCGCCGTCAGCGCCCAAGGCACGGGATACAGCGCGTCACCGCCGGGGCCTTGCGCGACCTCGCCGGCGATGAACCGCGCACCAGACTTGAGCACCCGCGCCGCTTCCTCGAAGAACCGGGCCTTGTCCGGCACGCTCATCGAGACGTTTTGGGTGAACCCGGCGTCGAAGGCCCCGTCGGCGAACGGCAGGTTCAGGGCATCCGCGACCTTGAAACTGACCAGATCGCCCAGGCCGGTCATCTCGGTCAGCGCCCGCGCGGCCTCGATGAACTCTGGCGTCAGATCGATGCCCGTTACCTTTGCGCCGGTTTCCGCCGCCACATAGCGCGCCGGACCACCGACACCGCAGCCGATGTCGACCACATGCTGCCCAGCGGCGGGGCTCAGACGGGCGATCATCTCGTCCGTCGCCTCGCGCCCGCGCCCGTGCAGGTGATCCATGGAAGCCAGATCGTAAACCGTCAGCGTATCCAGCGGCACGCGCGCCTCGGCCAGCTTGCCCAGGATCGTCTCCATCAGGCTGCCGTGGGTGTAATGGGCGGTTACTTTCTCGGTGGTCATGGGCTTCGTTCCTTGGTCTGGCCTTGGTCTGGCCTTGGTCTGGCGCGCCATCGTCGTCCGGCGACTCCTGGAAGTCCAGAGCGCTGCCCCTTCCCTAACCGATCGACCCAACGCCGTCACCCCAAACGCCGAATGATTCGCATTCGACCTCAATTAAAATTAGAATTTCCATATACACATGCACACCGAGGCCACTTGCCGCCTCGTGTGGATAGGGGGAAATGAGATGCATCCACGACGCCTGATCGTGTGCTTCGACGGCACCTGGAACACCCCGGACAACGGCTCCACTCCGACCAATGTGGTCAAGCTGCTCCGCGCGATCAAAGCGCAAGACGGCGATATCTCCCAAGTCGTGTTCTACGACAAAGGGGTCGGCACCGGCGGCTTCACCGACCGCATCGCCGGGGGCGCTTCCGGGGCTGGTCTGACCGAGAACGTCATCGACGGCTACCGCTTCCTCGGCAACAATTACGCGCCCGGTGACGAAATCTACATCTTCGGCTTTTCCCGGGGGGCCTATACGGCGCGCAGCCTGGGCGGGTTGATCGCCTTGGCCGGGACCCTCTGCCCCGTGCATCTGGGCGGCGACCTGGCGAAAGTGATCGAGATCTACCGCGATCCGGAAACCGACGGCGAAGGCAAGAAAGCGCAGATTGCGGCCCTGGGCCTGACGCAGTGCCACGATACGCGCATCCGCTGCATCGGCGTCTGGGATACGGTCGGCTCACTCGGCATTCCGGGCGATCTCGGGCGGAAGATGCTGCCTAAGTCCTATCACTTCAACGACACGATGCTCAGCCCCAAGGTCGACGTCGCCCTGCATGGCATGGCGATCGACGAAAAGCGCAGCGCCTTCTCCCCCACGATGTGGGTACGCAAGAAAGGCACGGCTCCGACCGCCGGTCAAATCGTCGAACAGGTTTGGTTCTCCGGCGTGCATTCGAACGTCGGCGGCTCTTATGAAAACACCGGCCTTTCCGATATCGCCCTGGATTGGATGACCAAGCGGGTCGCCAAGCACACCCCCCTGGCGCTGGACACGGATTACCTTGCCGGCATTTGCAAACCGGATGTCGCGGGGGTCGGTTACGAAAGCCGAACCACCCTGTACATGGATTCCAAGGCCTTCCCCTATCAGCGCCTGATCAACCAGACCGTTCCGAAAGGCAGCGGCGTCGGTGAATGGTTCCGCAAGACCTTCAAGGACTGGGACCGGCGCAGCATCATTCCGGACGATGCCGAGACGATCAACGAGGCGCTTCATATCTCGGCGCTGGAACGCCGGAAACTTCCCGAGGTCCCCCAGGACTGCCCCGAGGATTCGGTGAAGATGCGCCCCTATCGCCCGGTCAACCTGGAAGCGGCCGTCGCCGCCCGGTCGGTCCCGGTGGTCGGCTGGGATGGTGAGCCGATGACCCCGGACGCCATCCCCTGGGATTGATCGCCCGGAACGGCGGGCAATAAAAAACCGCGCCCCCGATCACTCGGGACGACGCGGCTAAATAGATTGGTGAAGCATCAGCGTCGATGCTTCGATCCCGCCTGTTTCTTAAATTGCGACGGCCAGCAGCGCAGGCATAGGCCCGCGCACCGTCCCGGCAATCAGCCCTGGCGGGCCTTGAAACGCGGGTTCTTCTTGTTGATCACGAAGACGCGGCCCTTGCGGCGCACGACGCGGCAGTTCTTATCGCGCGTCTTGGCGGACTTAAGGGAATTGAGGACTTTCATCGGTCAGGCTCCGTCGGCGGCCATTCAAGGGTCAAAATTCGGTTCCGGACAGGCCGGAAGCGGCGGAAACTACCCAAACCGCTGGGGCCTGTCAACCGCAACCGCCGCCGAATTCCGTCCGGCGCTTTCGCCGCTGGAACGAAGCCTGTATAGATTGGCCCATTATCAGCGTTTCCAACGCCTTCCACCCGCCCTGCGGGCGACGCCCACCGGCCCCGCCCCGACCGACCGAAAGCCCGACCATGGAGCCCACCACCCCCGCCGCCAAGCCCGTCAAGGAGCGGTCCAACGCCGTTCGGGGAATCCTATGGATGATTTTGGCCAGTTTGTGCTTCGCCTGCATGCACGCGGTCATCAAAAAAGTCGCGCAAACCGGCATCCATCCGTTCGAAACGGCGTTTTTCCGCCTTTTGTTCGGAATGCTGCCGATCATTCCATTTTTCGTGCGCGACGGCCTGAAGCCCCTGAAAACCAAGCGCCTGGGCCTGTTGACCCTGCGCGGCGTACTGAATTCGGGGGCAATGATGTGTTATTTCTTCGCCCTGTCGATCGCCCCCTTGGCCCAGGTCACGGCGCTGGGATTCTCGGCGCCGATCTTCGCCTCGGTCCTGGCCATGCTGTTCCTGGGCGAGGTTATCCGCCTGCGCCGCTGGACGGCGATCCTGTTCGGCTTCGCCGGCACCCTGGTGATTCTCCGCCCCGGCGTGATCCCGTTGGAGCTTGGCCCCATGTTGGTGATCATTTCGTCGCTGGTCTGGGGATGCTGCATGATCATCATCAAGCGGCTCAGCGCCACTGAATCCAGCGCCACCATCACCGTCTACATGTCCCTGGTGATGATGCCGATCCTGCTGGTGCCCGCGTCCTTCGTCTGGACCTGGCCGGGATTGGAGCAATGGGGCCTGTTGATCGGCCTGGGAATTCTGGGCGGCGGGGCGCAGATGTCCATGGCTCAGGCCCTGAAGATGGCCGACACCCATGTGGTCGGCCCGATCGACTTCGTGCGTCTGGTCTGGGTCACGGCCCTGGGCTATCTGTTTTTCAACGAATTGCCGGACCTGTTCGTCTGGATCGGCGGCGCGATGATCCTGGGCTCGACCGCCTATATCGCCTACCGCGAACACCGTCTGGGCAAGGACCGGGTCGAGCCCGGCCCGCCGGGAGTACGCTGAGACCATGACGCCCCTACCCAACCAACGCCATCTGTTCGACATTCCGGACGACATCGCCTGGTTCAACTGCGCCTCGCGCACGCCGTTCCTGAAGGCTGTCGCGAAAGCCGCCGAAGACAGCCTGCAAAGCCGCCTGCGTCCCTGGACCTGGAACAGCGCCGAGACCGAAGCCCAGTCAGAGCGCCTGCGCGCCCTGTTCGCGGGCCTGATCGGCGCGACGGCGGACGACATCGCGATCCAGCCTTCGGCCAGCTACGGCCTCGCCACGGCGGCGTCCATCTTGGGCGTTGCTCATGGCCAAACCATCGTGGTTCTGGAAGACCAATTCCCGTCCAACGTCTTCGTCTGGATGGACAAGGCCCGCGATGCAGGCGCGCGTGTCGTGACCGTGCCCCGGCCCGGCAACGGCGACTGGACCTCTGCCGTGCTCGACCACCTGAATGGCGACACCGCCATAGCGGCCCTGCCGCCCTGCCATTGGGTCGACGGCACTTTGTTGGACCTGGAGTCCATCGGCACGCGCTGCCGCGACCTGGGTGCCGCCCTGGTGGTCGACGCCACGCAATGGGTCGGCGCGGCCCCGTTCGACATCGCCCGCATCCGCCCCGATTTCGTGATCGCCGCCGCCTATAAATGGCTGTTCTGCCCGAACGGCATGGCCTTTATGTATGCAGCCCCGGCGCATCAGGCGGGCCGACCGATCGAGCAGCACGATTACAATCACCCGGTGACCGGCCGCAGCATCGAAGGCAATTTGGTCTACGACCCCTCTTTCGCCACCGGGGCGCGGCGATACGACGTCGGCCAGACGTTCAATCCCGTCTTGCTGCCCATGGCCTGCGCCGGAATGGGACAAGTCGCGGAATGGACGCCGCAAGCGGTGCACGACAGACTTGCCCCGATCACCGCGCGGATCATCGATGCCGCCCGTGCCCTTGGCTACGACACGCCGCCGGACGGCATGGGCGCCGGGCATTTCACGGCGATTTCCAAGGCCACCCCGCCGCCGGACGGCATGATCGCCGGCTTGGCGGCTAAGGGCGTGTATGCGATTTTGCGGGGCCGCAAGCTTCGCCTTGCCCCGCATCTGCACGTTTCGGAAAATGATATCGCTCGCTTGATCTCGGCGCTGGAGACCGCGTGGCCGCAATGACGGCCTTCTAAGGCTTAACGTCCAAGGCCTCGTTCACCGCTTCGATCAAACGGTCCATTTCGATCGGCTTGGTCTCGTAGGCCGCCGCGCCCGCGGCATAGGCCTCGTCATGATCCTCGGCCGTATCATGCGCCGACAATGCGATGATCGGGATATCTTTTACCGACTCAATCTGCTTCATCGCCCGGATGACTTCAAAACCCGTCATCTTCGGCATGCTCATATCGCAAAGAATCAAGTCGGGGGGCGACGCCTGGGCAGCGTCCAGACCCACGTCGCCATCCTCGGCGATTTGCACGTCATGACCTTCACCGGACAGGACCAACTCCAAGAAATTTTGAAAAAACTCGTCGTCTTCAATAACCAATATCGCGGCCATACCGCCTCCTTTCCCCCATCCGGAAACAGAGCCCCGTAAAATGCGGGGTAGATAACGCCGTTTCCGTTATAGACCTATTCAATCACCTTTGCCCCTGTCGGGAAACCTGACCGATTGGGCTATCGTATAGATTTGAAAAATCTGCTTTATTTATGTGAAATCCGAGACACGGGTTCCAAGTGGCCGTGTCTTTCGCGATAGAAGCACGAACGGGCGGAACGGGCTATGGCCCAAAAAGATGTCAGCGATATCAAGGCTGCACAGCGCCGCGTCCTGCAATATTCATTGGCGGGGGCTGTTGTCATTGCTGCAGTGGCGGCGCTGTTCGTCATGGTGCCGATGCACAACAAAATCCGGCATGCGACACATGTGCATCTCGCCCATATCGTCGATTCAAAAGCCGAAGCGATCGGTCAATTTCTGGCGCGCGCCAAATCGATCACCCAGCAGATATCGACCCGCAACGACGCCCGTGATCTGCTCCGGGCCCTGAGCGGCGGAACAATCAACAAACCGGAATTCGACGAGAAGATCCGCCCCATATTGGGATCGTCGCTCCGCGCCTCGAAAGAGATCGTCGGCATTACGCAGGTGGACGCCGGCGGGCACCCGATGTTTTCCATCGGCCCCTCGCTAGACCGCAATTTATGGCCGAAAGGCTTGGATATCGCGCTGGACCCGCTGATCAAAGGGCCGATCCAAATCAACCTTGCCAACTACCTGGTCATCAGCAGCCCCATCTTGTCCGAGCAAGGACTTCATGAAGGCGCGAACATCGTCCTATTTTCGCTGAACCAACTATACAACTTGTTCGCCAAAAGCTCTGGCCTCGGAGAGACCGGGCACGCCTACCTCGTCTTCGGCCAAGGCGCGGATCGGCGCATCTTGAATCTTCAGGACGGCCGATTGGTTCCCCCGTCAAACATCGTCGCATCGCCGCAAATCTTTGAAGACTTGATCGAGGCCGCCAAGAAAAACACCGACGGCTATAAAGATCACGGCGAGCAAACCTATGCTCAACTCAAGGTCGGCCAGGACTGGATTTTGATCCTGCGCCAGGACATCAACGAAGCCTACGGCGACCTGAGTGACAATCTACTTTATTCCGGGATCGGCGTTTTGGGGCTGGTTCTATTGGGAATGTGCGTCCTGTTCCTGATGTTGAGCCCAATGACCAACAGGGTCGAGCACTTGACCGGCGCCATGGAAACCCAGTTGCAGTTGGCGTTCGACAACATGCCGAATGGCATGGTGATGCTGGACGACAACCTGCACTACGTCGGGTTCAACAAGGGCTTCCAGGAAATGTATGGGATCGATAGCGCATTCCTGCGCCCCGGCCTGCATCTCAGCGACGCCTTTCATTACCTCTACAACCGGGGAACGTATGCCGACGTCGCCGACCCGGAAGAGGGTATTGCCGCCCGGCTCGCGGCCATCCGCGAAGGCGGCGGGCACATGGAGCAGCATTTGTCGGACGGCCGCGTGGTCGAAGTCCGCTACGGCGAGTGGCGCGATGGCTACATCGTCGGCGTGTATACCGACATCACGGAACGCAAACAGGTCGAAGAAGAACTGATTCAGCGCCGGGCGGAATTGCAAACCGTCATCGACGCCGTCCCGGCCATGATCAACGTCAAGGATGCCGAAGGCCGGTACATCATGTCCAATCGCTATCACCGCGATTTCCTTGGCCTTAGCGAAATGGAAGTACACGGCCAGACGTCCCGCATCATCGGGGCCGAGCATGCCGACGCCATGCGCAAGCTCGACCGCCGCGTCGTCGCCACCGGAGAATACATCCCGTTTTTCGACATGGAATTGATCGACCGTGACGGAAACCGGCGGCAGACGATCTGCACCAAAGTCCCGATGCGGGCGCCGAACGGTCAGCCGGTCGGCGTGATTTCAACAATCATCGACATCACCGAGCGCCGCGAAGCCGAAGAACGCTTGGCGGAAAGCGAAGCCCGGTTCCGGCAAATCCTAGAGGAAAGCCCGCTCGCGATTACCATCACGGACATTGAAACCGGTGAACGCTTGTTCGGCAATCCGCGCCTTGCCCGCATTTTCAATGCGGATTCCCTAGAGAATGTGCTGCACGACGATATCGCCGAAACCTTCGTCGACCCCTCTCAGTTCGACGAAATCCGGACCATTTTCCGCCGGGAAGGCCGCGTCGATAACTTCGAAGCCGAACGCTATCACTTCGGGGCGAAAACCAAATGGTGGTCGATGGCGTCCTGGCGGCCGATCACATTCGAAGGCCGCATGGCGCAGATCGTGTGGACGCTGGACATCACCAAACGCAAGCAAGCAGAACAACAAATCGCGCTGCAATCCGCGATCCTGCGGGTCACCTTGGACAGCATGCCCAGCGGCCTTTGCGTATTCGACGAAAACCTCAACTACGTCACCTTCAACCCACAATACTCGCAAGTCTGGGGCCTTGAGCCGGACCAATTGGATATCGGCAGCAGTCTTTGGGAAACCGTCAATTTTCTGGCCGGGCGCGGCGACTTCGGCCGGAGAAACCGGAACCGGACGATTGTTGAGCGTGTC
Organism: uncultured Rhodospirillaceae bacterium; assembly: GCA_964012715.1. Lineage (GTDB taxonomy): Bacteria > Pseudomonadota > Alphaproteobacteria > Rhodospirillales > Casp-alpha2 > UBA1479. Next base: position 20,371 of record CAXGUG010000010.1, read on the forward strand.
CAGACCATTCGCGACGGAAACTCCAGCGGGGAAATTTCCCTGGCCGACGGTCGGGTGGTCTACGCCCGCTACGGGGATTGGTACAAAGGCTACCTCGTCGGCGTGTTCGACGACGTAACGGAGCAAAAAGAAGCGCAGAGAATTCTTCAGGAAACCCAATCGCGACTGACGGCGATTACAGAGAACATCCCCATCATGTTGGCCCTGAAAGATCGTGAAGGACGCTATCTCGCCGGCAACCGGCTGTACGCCAATTGGCACGACACGACGCTCGATGAGATGATCGGCAAGACCTTCTATGACTTTGCCCCCAAGGATGCGGCGGATCAGGTCACTGCTATCGAACGCCGCGTTCTCGAAACGGGCGAGGCTTCTGTCAACGAAGGGCGCTCTAGAGTTCATCCGGACGATGCGGACCCGGTGTACTTCCGGTCGATCAAGTTCCCGGTGCGCAACCGCGAAGGCAATATCACCGGCGTCGGCACCGCCTTGATGGACATTACCGAACAACATCGGGCGCGGACCGAGATTTCGCACCAGAAGACGATCCTGGAGACGACCCTGGAAACATTGGACCAGGGCGTCACGATGCTGGATTCACAATTGAACGTGGTCAATTGGAACAGCCGTTTCATGGAATTGCTGCAGTTTCCGAAGGACCGCTTCCCGCCGGGCACGAGCCTGCGGGAGTTCTTCCGCTATAACGCGGAACGCGGCGAATACGGCCCCGGCGACGTCGAGGACCTTGTCGAGAGCCGCATGGCCTTGGCGCGAAAATTCGAAGCCCACCATTTCGAACGCACCCGCCCGGACGGCGTAATCCTGGACGTCCAGGGCATCCCCCTGCCGGACAATCGCGGTTTCGTCACCACCTATACCGACGTCACCCGACAAAAACATGCCGAACAAGCATTGCTGGAAGCAAAGCAGGCCGCCGAAGAAGCGAGCGAAGCGAAAAGCTCATTCCTGGCCAACATGAGCCATGAAATCCGAACGCCTTTGAATGCGATCATCGGCTTGACCGGGCTGGCCTTGCGAACGGAGCTGAGCAAGCAACAAGAGGACTACCTTTCGAAGGTCGAGATGTCGTCTCATGCGCTGCTCGGCCTGATCAACGACATCCTCGATTTTTCCAAGATCGAAGCCGGGAAACTGGAAATCGAGGCTGTTGATTTCCAACTCGACGACGTGATGCGCAATCTGGCCGCGATGATGACCGCCCGGGCCGAGGGAAAAGATTTGGAAATGCTGTTCCATATCGACCCCGACCTGCCGCAGCACCTGCGCGGAGACCCCCTCCGATTGGGGCAGGTTCTGATCAATCTGACGACCAATGCCATCAAATTCACGGACCATGGCGAGATCGTCGTCCTGGCCAGTTCCGAACCGCTGGCCAAGGGCAAGGCGAAGCTTCGCTTCGAAGTATCCGACACCGGCATCGGCATGACCCCGGAACAAGTCACGAAGCTTTTCCAACCGTTCACACAGGCCGACGTTTCGACGACCCGCAAATTTGGCGGCACAGGCCTTGGGCTGGCGATCAGCCAAAGCCTTGTTTCGATGATGGGCGGCGAAATCGGGGTCCATAGCGAACCCGACAACGGCAGCGTGTTCTGGTTTACCGTCGATGTGGAGGTCGTCTCCGACGGCGCCGCCCGCGCCACGCCGCCGCCAGACCTTCGCGGCGCTCGGATTCTTGTCGCCGACGACAACGAGACGGCGCGAACCATCTTCCTTGAAGTCCTGACCTCTTCGGGATTCGAGCCCACCGCGGTGGACAGCGGAGCCAAGGCAATCGACGAATTGAAACGCGCGGCAAAGGACGGCGCGCCCTATCAGTTCGTACTCCTGGATTGGCAAATGCCGGAAATGGACGGGATTGAAACGGCGGCGAGCATTCAAAAACTCGGTTTGGCGGACACGCTCCCCAAAATCATCCTCGTCACGTCGCACGACGAAGAAGAGGCCCGCCGCAAGGCGAGCGACGTGCTCATATCCGGCGTGCTCAGCAAACCGCTGAACGCGTCTATTTTGTTCAATGCCATCATCAAGGCCTCTTTGGGCGGGGATTGTTCGCCCAATGCGCCCATGCCGCTACCCGCACACAAGAAGGCACAGGTCGGGCTGGACGGGTTGCATGTGTTGTTGGTCGAAGACAACAAGATCAACCAGCAGGTTGCCCGGGAAATCCTGGCGCTGGTCGGTGTCGAGGTCGATATCGCCGACAATGGCGCCGTGGCATTGGAAATGATCGAAAAATCATCCTTCGACGTCATCCTGATGGATTTGCAGATGCCGGAAATGGACGGATACGAAGCGACACGCCGCATTCGCGCGGACAAGCGGTTCGACGACATGCCGATCATCGCCATGACGGCCCATGCCCTTCAGTCGGAACGTGAAAAATGCCTCGCCGCCGGCATGAACGACCATGTTACCAAGCCGGTCGACCCGGACCGTCTATGCACGGTTCTGGCGGAATGGGCGTCACGCAAGAAGAAGGCGCCGAAACCCGACCGGAAGCCCTCGACCGCCAAGACAAAGACCTCGGCGGCGGCCAAGGCCAAAGCCAAGACACAATCCAAAGCGCCCGCCCCGACCGACGAGAAATTGCCGGACGAGGTCGCGGGCATAGACATGACCGCCGCTCGCGGCATGATCGGCGGGAACGAGGCCTTGCTCCGCCGGTTGTTGGGCGACTTCCATGCCAAATATATGGACCTTGGTGAAAAGGTCGCGGCGCTGCTTGAAGACGGCGATATCGAAACGGCCGAAAGAACCACTCATTCCTTGAAAGGGGTAAGCGGGAACATTCGCGCCAATCGCATTTTCGAAGCGGCAAAGGCTTTGGATGACCTTTTGCGCGCCGATCCGGACTCTTCTGATGTGCCGGTGCGATTGAAGGAACTTAACGAAGCCTTGGCCGAGGTCCGCGATTCCCTAGGCCAGGCGTTGAACGGCGCCGACTGAACGCCTACGAAGCGTCCAATCCGTAGGGCTTCAACATCGCCCGGGAAATCACCAGATTTTGAATTTCCGTCGTCCCGTCCAGGAAGGCGCACATCTTCGCCGCGGCGAAATGCCGGCCGAACGGTTCTTCCGCCCGCACGCCCGCGGCGCCCATGGCCTGCATGCAGGCCGAAATGCCGCGCAGCGCCGCCGCCGTTGCGAACTTCTTGGCATGGGCGCATTCGGTGATCGCGGCTTCCCCAGCGTCGAGGGCGCGCGCCGCATGCTCGGTCAGCCGGCGGCTTGCTTCCAAATCCGTCGCGACATCGGCCAATTGCCATTGCAGCCCCTGATTGGCCAGGATCGGTCGCCCAAACGCCTGGCGCGTCGAGCCGTATTCCAAAGCTCGCGCCAAGCTATCCGCCAACATCCCACAACAGGTCGCAGCAACCTGCATACGGGCGAGGTTGATGCCCGCCATCGCAGCCTTGAACCCCTCGCCCGGCGGCAGCAACAAATTGGCCTCGGGCACGCGGCAGCCGTCGAAGCGCAAGCCGCACAACCCGGCCGCATGCCCCCCCAGCATGTCATAGGGCTCAGTTCGGGACAGCCCCGCGAAATCGCCTTCGACCAGAACATTGGCAATGCCCCGCCATCCGGCCTCGGGATCGGTCTGGACATAGACGCTCATCACATCGGCGTTGACGCCATTGGTGGCCCAGGCTTTTTCCCCCGTGACGACCCAAGCGCCGCCATCTTGAACGGCGCGGCAGGTGATCGCGGTGGCGTCGCTGCCGACGCCCGGCTCGGTCAGACAGAATGCGCCGATTCGCTGCCCGGCGATCATTTCCGGCAACAATCGGTGGCGCTGTTCATCGGTGCCACGACGGGCGATTGCATTGGCCGCGTTGGCGTGAACCTTCAAGGCGAATGCGAACCCGAAGTCAGCCGCCGCCAGGATCTCGGTCATCCGCGCCGCGCAGGCCATGCTGACGGCGGCGCCGCCGACTTCTTTCGGCAACAGGGCTGTGACCAACCCGGCAGCGGCGGCCCGCTCGAACACCGCGGCGGGCATGGCGCGCGCCTTTTCCCATTGGGCCGCGTGGGGGCGAACCTCCTGGTCCGCGAATTCTTCCGTCGCTGCTATCAGATTTTGTTCAGTCGCCGTGATGTCGACGTTCATTTTCCCTCCCCGCCACCTCACCGTCACCGCGCAAGGTCTATTTGGCCATTGAAATAGCCTTTAACATGTTCCAATTACGATGCGTTTGTGCAAATTATACTTTTCGAATGGCGAGGACGGGACTTGGGGAAGAACCTTGCGTAGCCTACTTAAGGCGGGGCTCACATGTGCTGTGGTCTTCGGCGTTTCAGCTTGGTCTGCTGAAACCCGCGCTCAGGCTTTGCCCGATCTGTTGATCAATCTGATCGAGAATCACGACCGAATTAACGCGGCCAAGAATTCGCTTGAAGCGGCCAATAGCCGCATCCGTGAAACCCAAGGGGCCTGGTTTCCGGAGTTGAACGTCGACTTCAACAACGGCTACCAGAAACGCGCCAACCCCGGCACGCAGGACACCACCAAGCGCTTCAACGAGACATCTCTGAGCGTCACGCAGCTGCTGTGGGATTTCGGCAAGACCAATACGGACATCACGATTTCGGCGAAACGGCGCGATTCCGCTGCCATCAACCTCAATCGCGTCCGCCAGGATTTGATTTTGGAAGGCATCACCGCCTATATCCAGGTTTACAGCGCGAACCGGCGGCTTGCCCTGTCGCGCCAATCCGAAGACAACATCAAAAAGCAAACGGAACTGGAAGACGCCCGGGTCGCCGGCGGCGCCGGTTTCTCGACCGACGTGCTGCAGGCCAAAACCGAACTGGCCGAAGCCCAGTCCCGCCGCGTGGTCGCCGAAGGGACCTTGCGCAGCGCCATGTCCCGTTATCACGCGCTGTACCGCGACATGCCGCGCGGTCTTGAACAGTTCAAGCTGCCGCCGGTGCCCGAGGCGCTGATGCCGCGCACCCTGGAAGACGCGATTGAAATCGGCCTCAAGGAAAACTTCCAACTGCGCATCGACCGGATGAGCGCCGACATCGCCAAGGACACGATCACCCGCACCAAACGCGATCTGTTCTATCCCGAACTTAACGCCGTGGTCGAAACCAGCCATGAGCGGAACCTCGACGGCACCATCGGCCTGCGCAACGAGCAGGTCGCCAAGGTCGAGCTGAACTTTCCGTTCAACCTGGGCATGACGGCCTTCGACACGGTCGATGCCACGCGCAGCGACTTCAAGGCCGCCATCGACAATGCCGCCGACACCCAGCGCACGGCCGAAGAAAGCATTCGCCTAGCCTGGGCCGATCTACAGACCGCCCGACAAAATCACGAGGTTCGCACGGCGCAGATCGAAATCGCCGCCAAGTTCCTTGAACTGGCCCGCGAGGAACGCGAAGCCGGCCGCCGGTCGCTGCTGGACGTGCTGTCGGGCGAAACCCGCCTGATCAACGCCCAAAGCGACGCGGTGTTGACCGAAGTCGCCATCGTCCAGGCGGTTTTCCGCCTGTTGAACGCGATGGGGCGTCTGGAAGTTTCAGCCGTCGAACCGCAATAAACGCAACGCGGGAAATGCCCAAAAAACCTGACCGCGGGCGGTCATCGGTCACACATTTCCATTCGATTTTCCTATAATTTTATCTTTATTGTGACTATCTTAAGAACCGTACGATTCTCCCGTCACAAAGGTGAAAAAGGGGATGCGTACAGTGTCTTTGACCGTCACACGGGGCGAATTAAGACCCTGAACGACAGGCAAAGATGGTGCTCTTGAGATAAAGGGGAAATGGAAGGTTTCGCCGCTTTTCAGGCTGTTCGGCCAACTGCGGCACAGGGGTAGAGAGAGCACAAGAATTGGCCAAGAATTGGCAGATTCCCGGCGTAGACAAAGGGGCGCAGCCGCAGGATTGGAGTGGCGCGAACTCTTTCGTGTTGGACGCAGAGGGGACCGAGCAACTCCACGTGCCGGACGGCGGGTGGATTCTTCAGGCCAAATTCATGCGCCAGGGCCCCGACCTCATGCTGGTCGGCAAGGACGGCTCCAAGGTCCTTATCAAGAACTATTTCAATCTGTCCGATCCGCCCGATCTGGTTACCCCGCAAGGCAACGTCATCAAGGGCGAACTCGCCCTTAAGCTGGCCGGCCCCGCCGCGCCGGGTCAGGAAGCCCAGGCCGGCCCCGCCGCCGCTGACGAGCCGATCGGCAAGATCGTCAACATTTCCGGCAAGGTCGAAGCGACCCGCGCCGACGGCACCAAGGTCGAGCTGAAGGTCGGCGACCCGGTTTACCAGGGCGACGTCATCGAAACCGGCCCGTTGGGCGCGGTCGGCATGGAATTCGCCGACGAATCCACGTTCTCCCTTGCCGATAACGGCCGCATGGTCCTGGACGAAATGGTCTATGACCCGGTCGCGCAGAGCGGCGCCTTCGGCGCCTCGATCGTGCAGGGCGCGTTCTCGTTCATCTCGGGTCAGATTGCCAAGACCGGCCCGGACAACATGCTCATCAACACGCCGACCGCGACCATCGGGATTCGCGGCACGGCCCTGGCCGGGCGCGCCGCGCCGGAAGGCGAACAGAGCAACTTCACAATCCTGCCCGAAGGTAACTTCGTCGGCGAAGTCGTCGTCTCGAACAACGCCGGGACGGTGGTCCTGAACCAAGCCGGCGCGTCCCTGTCCATCACCTCCATCAACCTGGCGCCGCCGCCGCCGATCGTCATCTCGGCGCAGCAGATTCAACAGCAATACGGCGGCGTTCTGCGCTATCTGCCGCCCTCGCCGGGCGCCGGCGAAGATTCCATGGTTCCCGGTCAGCAAGGCGCCGATACGCCGCCGGCCGATCAGGACGCCATGGAGGCGCTCGCCGCCAAGATGGATCAGTTGGATCAGGCGATTGCCGAAGGCATCCTTCAGCAGCAGGTTCAGGCCGCCAACCTCGGCAACCTGGGCAAGCTGGTCGATTTGATCACCAATCCGCTGCCGGGCGGCCCTGAGGCTCTGCCCCCGGATGTGGTGCAGGAAATCATCGTCTCCTCGGGCTTGGTCTTCAATTCCAGCACCTTCAATTCCGTCAAGGAAGCCCTGACGCTCCTCAACTCCGCCGCGACCACGGCGGCCAATGCCGAAACCTCGGCCTCGTTGGCGGTCAGCTCGCTTTCCGGCTCGTTGTCGGTTCTGGGGCCGAACGCCGGCCTGTCCTCGACCGACACCGATAGCCTGATCGAAGTCGTCGTCGCGCCGCTGGAAGCCTTGAACGCCGCGCGGGCCCTGTCCGAAGCCCTGGTCACGATGATCCAGGCCGCCCAGGTCATGATGACGAGCGCTGCCGCGGGCGGCGAGATTGACGCCACGCTTCTTTCGGCCCTGCGTCAGGCCGTGGGCCTGGACGGCGCCACCGGCAGCAACCTTGTCACCGCGGCCAGTGAAATCTCCAACGTCGTCAATGCCGCCATCGCTGCCGCGCAACAGGCCAAGACCGACGCCATCGCCGCCGCCGGCAGCGGCATCAACGCCGCCAAGACCGCCGCCGCGACGTCGCTTTCCAACAATATCAACGGCAAGCTGGCCTCCGCCGGGGCCCTGACCTCGGACGTGACCAACCTGCAGAACGTCGTCGACGTGGTGACCTCGAAGGTCACCGCGATCCGCGATATCGTGACCGGCAATGCGAACCTGCCGAGCGAGCTGATTTCCGTTCTGGACCTGGCGGTTCAGGCCGCCGCCGCCGCGGACCAGGCCGCAACCCACGCCCAGGCGACCCTGACGACGACCGACCCGGCCGCCATGTTGACGGCCAAGGCTAGCGCGATCAGCGCCGCGCAGACGGTCAACGGCCTGAAGGCTCAGGCGATTCAGGCATTCGACAGCTTCCTGACCTCGCATACGGTTGATCCGGCTGTCGCCGAAGAATTCCTGCGGGCGATCGAAGACTCCAACACCGCTGAAAACGCGGCGGATGAAGCGACCTCGGCGATCGAGGGGGCCTCGTCGGCGCGCGAAGCGGCGCAGGCCTACAAAGACGGCACGGCGCAAGCCGACCTGACCGCGAAGCAGGCCGCGACCACCGCCGCCGAGGCAACGGCGACCACAGAAAAAAGCCAAGCGGTCGAGGCCGCCAACGACGTTCTGGAAGCCCGCACGGACCTTCTGACCAAGCTGATCAACGAAGCGATCGCCGAGGCCACGCACGACACCTTCGAAGATGCGGCCAAAAGCGCCGAAGCCATTCAGAAGGGCGCCAGCGACGGCGACAAGGGCGACGTCGCGGCGGATTCCGACGGGGCGCTGACCTACACCATCGATACGGACAACGCCGAGATCGCGGCGCTGACCGACGGTCAGAGCACCACCGACAGCTTCAAGATCGCGATCGAGAACTCCTCCGGTGGGTTTGATCTGCAGATCATCACTGTCACGATCACCAACACCGGCGGCACCCTTAGCGTTTCCGACAACGTGACGATCACCACCGGCGCTGGCGACAGCCTGTCGACGACCACGGGCAGCTTGTCCGCGCTGGCCGCCGACGGCGTGCAGCAGAATTTGGATGCGGCCCAGACTGCGCTCGAAGCCGCCAATGCGGCCAAGACCGCCGCGACCGCCGCCGCCAATGCCGCCCCCGGCACGCCGCAATTGGAAGCCGAATTGGCCCTGGCGACGCAGAACCAGGCCAACGCCCAATCCGCCGTCGATTATCAGAACGACGTCCACGACCTGTTCCAGGACGCCGCCCAGATCGCCCAGGCCCGTGCCCGCGGCATCGGCGACGGCAACCTTGGCGAAGTGACCTTCGGCGCCGACGGCAATATCGACTACACCCCGGACGAAGCCGCCATTGCCGAACTGAACAACGGCAACGGATTGGGTGACGGCGACAGCACGACCGACACCTTCCTGATCGCCGCCAAGAACGACGCCGGCGGATATGACATTTCGTCGGTCGAAGTCACCATCACCAACAACGGCGGCACCCTGACCGTTTCCAACAGCGTCACCGTGACCGCCCCGGGCGGCGGCACGGCCTCGCTGACCCTCGACGGGCTGGACGACATCACGGCAGGCAACGTCGGCTACATCAACGGCGCAGCCCAGGTCGCCGATACCGCCGAAGCCGCCGCAGACGCCGCGCGAACCAATCTGGACACCCTGACCGCCACCGCGCAGACGGAACTGTCTGAATCGCTGACGGCGATCAGCAACCTGTCCGCCGCCCAGTCTGCGGAAGCCCAAGCCGAAGGTTATCTGGCCGTCGCCCAGGCCGCTGCCGAGGCACAGGCCGATGCCGCCATGGAAATCGCCGTCGGCGACGTCAACGACCTGACGACCGCGCTGTCGCTGCTGGCCGATGTCGTCAATGCCTATGCCAACGAAGCCCAGGCCAACGCCATCGCCGGCACCGCGAACAAGGTCGTGGCCAACGCTGCCGCCAAATCGGCCCTGCAAGCCCTGTTGGATGCGGCCGTCAACCTGGGCGGATTCGACGTTTCGGCGTTCCTGGCGTCCGACACCGCAGGCGGCAACGCCGACCTGCAGGCGCGCACCGAAATCCTCGATTTCCCGGCGGCGGCGACCGACAATCCGACGCTGCGCACCGAAGTCGCAACGGCGGAAGCCGAAGTTCGCGATGCCCTGGTGAATTCGCTGGAGGCCTATATCGCCACGGCCAAGACAGCCGTCGCCAACGCCGCCAACCTGTCCTACGCCAGCCAAAGCGCAGAAGCCGTCGCCGCGCGCACCGCCGCGGTCAATGCCGCCAATGCGCAGACCGACCGCGCCGAACAGCTGCTTGATCTGGTCAAGGCCAAATCCGTGGTCGCCTCGGCGGCGGCGGACCTTGCCGACTTCATCAACCCGGAACCCCACAACCCCGACGACGCGTATGCGGCCTTGGCCGCGGCCGAGCTGACGGAAAAACAGGAAACGGTCGCCGAAGAAGGCCTGATCAGCGCCACGTCGGGCGCGGCCCCCAACGCCATCGTCCTGACCGCCAACGTTCCGGATCAAACCTTCAGCGTCACCGTCTCCGCCGCCAACGGCGGGGCGACTGCCGACAACGGCCTAACCGCAACAGTCACCACGACGACGACCGCGACCGGCGCCCAGGTTTCGACCGTCACGATCCAAGGCACGCCCGAAGTCGGCGACACTTATACGATCACGGTTTCCGCCGACCTCGACCCCGATGCGGATGTCGAGCAAATCGTGACCGGCACGGTTTCGATTACGGTCGATTCGTCCCTGACGACCATGGCTGCCCTGCGCGCCGCCCTGACCCAGGCACTTAACTTCGAAGCGTCCCTGGGCGGCACCGAAGGTCAGAACGAAGCCACCGAGTTTGCCCTGGCCGAGGCCGAAGCCGCCAAAACAGCTGCCGATCTGGCCGCTTATAATTCAGCGCTGGGCTTTGCCAATGCGGCAGTTGCCGACGCCGCCACGGCGGCCCAATTCGCCGCCACCGCCGCCGAGTTGGAGTTGACGGCGCAACAGGCGGCCCAGGATGCCGCCGCCGCCGAGACCGCCAATAATGCCGCCGCCGCCGATGCCGCCGCGACGATTGCCGAAACAGCCGCCGAGGCCGCGCTGATCGCCAAGAACAACGCCGCCACCGCCGCCGCATCCGCGCAATTGAACAGCGAACGCGCCGTCCAGGCCGCCAGCGGCGCCGGAACGGTAACCGTCAACGGACAAAGCACCTCTGCCGCGACCCAGGCCAACCGTGCCGCGCAGGCCGCGTCCGAAGCCGCCGCCGCCGCCGGTGCGGCGCTACAGTCCCTGGACAACGCCGACACCTATGCCGGCAACGCCCGTGGCGATGCCCTGTTGCAAGGCGCCGAAGACGACGCCGCCGCATTGGCGCAACAGGCCGCCGCCGATGCCTTGGCCGCCGCGAACGACGCCGCCGAGGCCGCGCAGGCAGCCGCAGATCAGGCCGCCGCCGACCGCGCCGCCGCCGATGCCTTGGCCGCCGAGGAAGCCGGACGCCTGGCCGATCAGGCCGAAGCCTATGCCGCCGACAACGACCCGACGACGCAGGACGCCGCCCAGGCCGCCGCCACGGCGCAGGCCTTGGCCTCCAGCAACGTGCCGGGGTCGGCCGAACTGGCCGCCGATGCCGCTGAGGCCGCGCGCAACGCCGCCACGCAGGCGCAGACGATTGCCGACGCCGCCCAGGCCGCCGCCCTGGGCAAGGGCGACGCCGCCCAGGAAGAAGCCGACCGCGCCCAGGCCGCCGCGACCGCCGCCGCCGTCAGCGCCGGTCAGGCCGAAGCGGCCGCGCAGGTCGCCGCCAACGCCGATGCCGCTGTCGCGGCCTGGACCTCGGGCGAAGCCTCGTCCGACCGGGCCAGCGCCGCGATTGCCGCGCGCGACGCCGCCGCCGCCGCCGCCCGCGCCGCAACCGCCGCCGAAACCGCCAGCGACGCCGCCGATCAGGCCGTCTCCGATGCCGTCTCGCCAAACGTCGCCCTGGCCGCCGCCGAAGCCACCGTGACCTCGCGTCAGGCATCCTTGGCCCAGGTTCAGGCCGAACGCGAAGCCGCCGATGACGGCGACGACGGCAACGATACCGCCATCGAACAAGTCTGGGACAACGCCGTTGCGCAGGCCGAACAGGCGCTGAGCGACGCCCAGGATGCCTTGGCGACCGCCCAATCCGCCGCCGAAGCCGCCAACAACGCGGTCACCCTGGCGCAGACCAGCGCCAACGTCGCGGCGCAGGCCGCCGCCGAAGCCGCCGCGCAAGCCGCGCAGGCCGCATCGGACGCCAGCTTCGCGGCATCGTTCGAAATCAACGCCCAGGGCGCTGCCCAGACCCGTGTCGACAACTTCCTGGATGACATGGTCACCGAGGTCGGCGAAGCCCTGACCGAAGCCAAGGCGCAAGCCGCCGTCGCCAGCCAACAAGCCGCCCTGGCAACTGCCGCGGCGGTTGAAGGCTCGTTGGACGTCGATGCCGCCAATGCCGCTGCCACCGCTGCCCAGACCGCCGCCGACGCGGCCCTCAGCGCCCTGCTGCAGGCGGCGGAAGATTTGGAATTGCCGCTGACGGCGCAGACGGCGCAGGACGTGATCAACGCGATCAACTCCGCCGCCGATGCCGCCGCCGCGTTGGATAATATCGGATCGTCGATCGCCACGACCGACGCCCTTCGCGCCATCCAGAATGCGGCGGATTCGACGCAGCAAGCCGCCGTTGCCTCGATCAAGGCCGCCGCCGCCTCGGCGCTGCAGGCCGTGACCGCCGCCAACAAGGCCCTGCAGACCGCGCAGGCCCAGGCCGCCGTTGCCGCCGCCGATGACGCGGCCCGCGACGCAGCCCGCGTCGATGCCGCCGAAGCCGCCTTGGAGCAGGCCCAGGCCGATGCCCAGGCCGCCGCCGATCAGGCCGACGCCGACGCCAAGGAAGCCGCCTCGGCCGAAGCCTCGGCGCAGACCCGCGTGTCGGATATTCAGGCCATCGTCGATGCCGCCGCCACCGCCCGCGCCGCCGCCACCGCCGCCCAATCGGCCGCGACCCAGGCGCAGACCAGCCTGACCCAGGCGCAGACGGCCCTGACCACGGCGCAAAGCGAAGCCGCCGACGCGCAGGCGGCCTTCACTGCCTCGGCCGCGGCGCAAACCATCGATCCCGCCGCTTATCAATCGGTCAAGCAGGCCAACGACCGGGCCCAGGCCGCATTGCAGGACGCGCAGGAAGCCGTCGCCGATGCGCAGGCCGCCTATTCCTCGGCCAATGACGCGGCGATTGCCGCCGATCACGCCGCCGACACGGCGGAAGCCGCCGCCGCGACAGTCAGCCTGAGCGCCGCGCAAGCCGCCCTGGCCACGGCAACCGCCGCCGCCGCCGCGGCCTTGGCCGCCGCGACCACCGCCGCGACCGCAGCCACCAACGCCAATGCCCTGACCTCGCCCGGCACCACGGTCGAAGCCATTCAAGCCGTCGTCGATCAGGCCGAAGGCTACGCCGATACGGCGGATACCGCCGCCGCCACCGCCGCGACCCAGGCCGACACGGCGACCGACGCCCTGGCCAATATTCCGCGCGCCGCCGCCGCCCGTACCACGGCCCAGGCCGCCGCCGACGAAGCCCAGGCCGCCGCCGCCACCGCCGACGGCGTGGCGCAGACCGATACGGTTACCCTGGACGGCACCATCGAAGCGGGCGACACCTACCGTGTGACCGTCGACGGCGATGTCGTCTCGGTCACCGTGACGACCGAAACCACGCTGGAAGCCGTGCGCGATGCGCTGATCCAAGCGATCAATACCGAAGCCAACGGCGCGACCGACTCTGTCGTCGCCTCCGCCGGGTCCGGCGATGGCCAGATCACCCTGACCGCCGCGACCACCGGCGTCGGCTTCACCGCCACCGCTTCGGCAAGCAACGGCGGGGCCAACGACGACCAGACCGCATCGTCGGCAACGACCATCGGCAACCTGGGCGGGGCGACGCAGGTCGCGCAGTTGGATACCGTCACTCTGAACGGAACGGTTCAGGCCAATGACGTCTACAGCGTGACCGTCAACGGCACGACGATCAGCGTCACGGTGACCACCCAGAATTCGCTGGAACAGGTGCGCGACGCCCTGGTCACCGCGATCAACAACAGCGCCGTCGCCTCGGACGTTACCGCCGACGCCGGCGACGGCACGGCCGAGTTGACGATTACCGCCGACGTCGCGGGCGTCGCCTTCACCGCCACGGCCAGCGCCACGGACGGCGGCGGCAATGCCGACAACACCGCCCAGGCCGTGACGACCACCGCCAACCTGCGCGGTGCCGACGACTTGGCCGCCCAGGCCGCGCAACAGGCGCAGTCCGCCGCGACCACGGCGACCACGGAATCGGCCTCGGCCCAGAGTGCGGCGCAAACCGCCACGGCTTCGATCGCCGCCAAGGCCGCCAACGACGATGCGGTCGATGCCGCCAGCACCGCCGCGACCCAGGCCGCCACCGCCAAGCAGGCCGCCGCTGATGCCGCCCTGTACGCCCGCACGGCCAAGGCCGTCGGCGATGCCGTCACCGATGCGTTGAGCGGCGATCCGGCGGATCTGGACAGCACCGATTTCCTGAACGCGATCCAGGCCCAGTTGGAAACCACCCAGGTGTCGCGCGTGACCCTGGCCGGCACGGTCGAAGCTGGTGATACCTTCTCGATCACCGTCGGCTCGACCCAGGCGACCTTTACCGTCACCACGCAGACAACCCTGACAGAAGTCCGCGACGCCTTCATCCAGCAGCTGACGACGAACGGCACCTTCGACGGCACGATGACCGTCACCGCCGGGTCGACCGCGGAATCGATCCGCCTGACCGGTGTCACGCCGGGCGCGGACATCTCCGTTACCGCCGCCGCGACCAACAAGGTCAACGGCACCAACGATCAGGCCGCCCGCGTCTCGAAACAGGTTGAAGCCGAACAAGTCACGCAGGAAGACACCATCACCGTCGCCCCGGCCACCACCGTCGCCGACGGCGACAGCGTGTCGGTCGAAATCGCGGGCGTGACGGTGACCGTCTCCACCGCCGGGGGCGAAATCAACATCGGCGACGATGCCGCCGCCGTGCGAGATGCGCTTGTCACCGCCATTCAAGCGGCGATCGACGGCAACACCATCAGCGGCGTGACCGTCGCCGCCGGGACCGGGACCGCCCTGGTCCTGACCGCGACCAGCGCCGGGGCCGCCGGGGGCTTCCTGACCGTCGTTCCGGAAAGCAGCGCCGCCGCCCTGAGCCTGGATGCCATTTCCAACGGTTCGGTCGCCGACAACATGGCCGACGCCGCGGCGACCGCCAACACCAATGCGCAGACCGCGCTGAGCACCGCCAATCAGGCCGGAGCCGACGCCACCGCCGCCCAGACCGCGGCCCAAGCAGCGGCTAACCTGCCGGGTGCGGGCAGCGTCGCCCAAAGCTATCTGACCGATACCCAAAGCCAGGTTTCTGCGACCAATACGTCGATTTCCTCGGCCACGCGCGATGCCGCCGCAGCGGCGCAGTCGGCCGCCAATGCCGCCGCCCAGGCCGATTTGGCCGGTGCCGACGTCGGCGCCATCGCCGCCGCGATCGAAGCCGCGACCTCCGCTGCCGTGGCCGCCGCCGACGAAGACGCCGATACTGCCGCCGAAGCCGCCGAAGCCGCCTTCAGCCAGGCCACGACCTATGCCACGACGGCGTTGGAGCAGGCCCAGGACGCCATCGCCGACGGCTCGGAAATGCTGCAACTGGCGACGTCGTTCGATCAGGTGACCTTCACCGGCACCCCGGCGGACGGCGATCACTTCTCGCTGACCATCGACCCGACCCCCGCCGACAGCGGCAATGGCGATGCGGTGACCGTGACCGTCACCGCCGCCAACGGCGACACCATCAACGACATTCGCGACGCCCTGGTCGAGGCGGTCAACAACCACGCCGACCTGCAAGGCGTGGCCGCGGCCTCTGCCAGCAGCGGCGATGGCGGGCTGATCGTCGCGGCCGAAACCTCGGGTGCCAGCATCGGCGTCACGGCGACGGAAGACGGCGCCGCGACCGGTGCCGAGACCGCCAACGCCGAAATCCTGGCGGCCCTGACCGCCGCCGCCGCAGCCAAGACCGTGATCGACGCCCTGTTCGTCGGCGACCTGCCGAACGACGCCGGAACGCAGACCGCGACGGCTCTGGACAGCGCCGTGACCGCACTCGACACCGCCATTGCCGAGACCCGGCAACAGGTCGGCATCACCCTGGGCGGGACTTATGAATCCGGTGACGTGATCAGCGTCACCGTCGGCGGCGCCAACGTCAGCCTGACCGTGGGCTCCGGCACCGGCGGCAGCACGGCGCTGGAAGATATCCGCGATGCCCTGGTCGCCCAGATCGGCACAACCGGCGGGATGACCGCCAACGCCGCCTTCCAGGACGGCGAACTGCTTTTGATCGCCGACGATCCGGCGGGGGCGTTCATCACCGCGACGGCGTCCGTCACCAATTCCGATTCAGACGCCGTGGTGCCGACTATTTCCGTCGCCCGCACCGGTACGGAAGCAGCCCTGCGCGCGCTGCGTAACGGCCTGGACCAGGCATCGACCATCGCCGAAACCATTCAAGACGCGGTCGACGCGGCAGGCACGGCGGCAACCTTCGCCCGCCTGGCGGCATCGGGCGGGACTTACGATCCGGGTTCGGGCTCGATCGACTTCCTGACCGGTCTGGATCCGACCAGCGCGGCGAACACGATCACCGCCGCCAATACCTTGGAAACGGCGTTGACCGGGGCCAATACCTCGACCTTCGATTTCGTCTCGGCCGCGCAGTACCTGGCCGATATCGCCGAAAGCTTCCTGCCCGACGCCCTCAACGGCGCCAGCAGCGCCAACGCGCAGGCGACGATTTCGCAACAAGCGGCGTTCCAGGCGGCGGCGGGCCTCAGCCAGTTCGTTCAGGCCATCGCCAAGGCCAGCAACGAAGCGGAATTGCAGGCCCAACAGGCCGCCCGCGATGCCGCGCCGGAAGCTTCGGCGGATACCGCCTCGACGGCGGAAGACAACGCCGTGACCTTCGATCTGTTGGCCAACGATACCCGCGCCGACGGCGACCCGCTGGCCAACGGCACCATCGCCGCGGTCGGCCAGCCGAAGTTCGGCAAGGTCACGATCAACCCCGAAGTCAACGAATTGACGATCTCGTCGAACTTCGCCAACGGCGACAAGATCGCCCTGACCGTCAACGGCGTAACCGTAACCTATACGTTGGACAGCGGTCTTACCGGCGCCGAAAACATGGACGCCTTCGCGACGCAGATCAACGCCACGGCTGGCCTGTCCGGCATCGTTACCGCCGACGGCGGCGGCAGCCGGGGTTCGGTCCTGTCGCTGACCTCCGCCGTGCCGGGCACGCCGATCGTGACCTCGGCCACGACCCCGGTCAACGGCGGCGGCTTCACCGCCGACGTGGCGACGACGGTGGAAAACGGCACTATCACCTATACGCCGAACGCCAATGCCAACGGCACCGACACCTTTACCTACACGGTGTCCAACGGCGCCACGCCGCCGGCCTTCGACACCGCCACGGTGACGATCGACGTCTCGGCGGTGAACGACAACCCTGACGCCAAGAACGACTTCGCGACGACGCAGGACGACGTGACCGCCCTGTCGAAAACCGCCGCCAACGGCCTGTTAGCTAACGATACCGACATCGATACCGGCGACAGCCTGTCGATCGTCAAGGTCAACGGCAGCGCGGGCAGTGTCGGCAATGCGATCTCGGTGACCCTGACCCTGCCCAATAGTTCGACGGCCCAGGCCCTGGTGACGATCAACGCCGACGGCTCGTTCACGGTCAATCCGAACGGTCAGTTCGAAGCCCTGGCCGCCGGACAAACCGCGACCGGCACCCTGACCTATACGGTTTCCGACGGCCACGCGGGCACGGACGACCAGGGCGTTGCCATTGCCGCAACGCAGGCCGCCAGCACCGGCGTGGCCCAAATTTCGACGGTTACCCTGTCCGGCACCGTGGAATCGGGCGACGTGTTCGAGATCACCGTCAACGGCACCCGTATTTCCCATACGGTGACGACGGAAAGCACGCTGAACGACGTTCGCGATGCGCTGATCGCAAAGCTGAACGCCAACAGCGCCATCGCCGCCAAGGTTTCCGCCGCGACCGGCGGCAACGGCGAGGTCGTCCTGACCGGCTTGCTGACGGGACAGAGCTTTACCTCGTCCGCGCAGGCGATCAATGCCGGGACCGACGTTGCGACCCTGACCGTCAACATCACCGGCACGAACAACGCGCCGACCGCGACGACGGGCACCGCCAGCGGCGACGAAGACACGACCATTACCGGCACGGTCACGGCCAACGACCCGGACCTGGGCGAAACCCTGACCTACTCGCTGGCCGCCGGTGGCCAGGCGCAGAACGGCGTGGTCACTATTCAGTCCAACGGTGATTTCTCTTACGTGCCGAATGCGGAATTCAACGGCACGGACACATTCAAGTTCCGCGTCGTCGATGCGGCGGGCGTTTCCAGCACGGCAACGGTCACAGTCACCGTCAATTCGGTCAACGACCTTCCGGAAACAGCCCCGGACAGCGCGACCACCGACCCGGCCAGCCCGATCATCATCAGCGTATTGGGCAACGATTCCGACGCCGAAGACGCGGACGAAGACCTTACCGTTACCGAGGAAACCCCGCCCAGCTACGGCGCGATCACGATCAACGGCGCGAACGGCAACATCACCTATACCCCGGATGCGGCCAATCAGAACGTGATCGACATCCCCGAGGGCGGAACCCTGACCGACACCTTCACCTACCGGGTGACGGATACGGACGGCGGCTACACCATCGAAACGGTGACGGTGACCATTTCCGGCGGCAACGACGCGCCGGTCACGCAATCGGACAGCGTCAACGTCGATGAAAACGCCACGGTCACATTTGATCCGCTGGCCAACGACGGCGACCCCGACGGCGATACCCTGACCCTGGATGACGAACCGCCGACCGGCCAATACGGCACGATCACCTATAACAACGACGACACGATCACCTACACCCCGGACGATTCCGCCACGGTCAATGCCCTGGCCCAGGGCGAGACCCTGCAGGAAACGTTCTACTACACCGTTTCCGACGGCAACGGCGAACTGGTTCAGGAATCGGTGACCGTTACCATCACGGGCGTCAACGACGACCCGGATGCCGTCAATGACGTCCGCAACAATGTCCAAGCCGACCGCGCCGACGTCGTGATCGACGTGCTGGCCAACGACACGGATGTCGATTCCGACGACGACAGCTCGTCCTTTACGATCACCTCGCCGACGTCATCGCTGGGCGGCGTGGTTACCATCCTGACCACCGATCAGGCGCAGTCGAACCTGCTGACCCTGTCCGGCACCGCGGAAGACGGCGACGTCTACAGCGTGACCGTAGGCGTCGACACCTTCACCGTCACGGTGGGTACGGACACGGCCCCCGCCGCGGGCATTACCCTGGCCGACGTTCGGGATGCCCTGGCTTCGTTGATCGACGCCTCCAACACGGTCGCCGCCACGGCGGGCAGCACCGACGGCGCGATCGTCATCACCGGCGAGGTCGCGGGCAGCGCCTATACTATTTCAGCAACCGCGACCAACGGCGGCGCAACCGCCAACAACGCGGCGACAGTGACCCTGCGCAACCCGGCGGTCAGCGGGCGGGAAAGCCTGCATTACGACCCGTCGAACGTGCCTGACTTCCAAAACCTGGCCAGCGGCGAAACGCTGATCGACACGGTCACCTACACCATTCAGGACAGCCACGGCGCGACCGATACCGCGACGGTTCAGATCACGATCACCGGCGTCAACGACGCGCCTGTCGCCGACGACGACGCGGGCAGCGCCATCGAGGACGGTGCTTCGGTTCAATTCGACGTACTGGCCAACGACGACGACATCGACAACGGCGATGTCCTGACCGTCACCGGCGTGACGACCAGCAGCTACGATCCGGACAGCAACCCGATCGATCTGATCGCCGACGGCGTCGTTACCCTGTCCGGCGTGCCGGGCGGGCCGATCACGTTCAATCCTGCGACCGGCATCTTCGACAGCCTGTCCGCCGGCGAAACCCATACCGTCACCATCGAATACACCGCCGAAGACAGCGAAGGGGCCGAGACGCAGGGCACGCTGACCGTGACCGTGACCGGCACCAATGACGCCCCGGTCGCCGTGGCCGACTATTTCGGCGGCCCATCGGAAAACCTTGACGGCATCATCCAAGAAAACGGCTCGGTTGTGCCGCTCAGCGTCCTCGACAATGACGACGACGTCGATTTCATCGACACGACCAGTAACCTGTCGATCACTGCGGTGGATGCGACTTCGGCTTCCGGCGCCGTGGTCTCGATCGTGACCCAGAACGAATATCAGTCGGACAGCCTGTTGTTCACCGGCGCGGTCGAAGCGGGCGACATTTACTCGGTCACCATCAACGGCATCACCCTGGACGTTACCGCCATCGGCGGCGATACCCTTTCGTCGGTAATGTCGGCGCTGTCCACCGCCATTTCGGGCGACCCCAGCCTAGGCTCCACGGTCACGGTGACGCCGCTCAGCGACAAACTGGTTATCTCCGCCCAGGCACCCGGAACGCCGTTCACTACGACCGGCTCCGTCACCAACGGCGGCTCAATCGACGACGGGGCCGTCCAGGTGACGACCACCATGCCCGCCGTGCGCGGCGTCAGTCTGGAATACGATCCGGGCTCGACCGACGCGTTCGAGCACCTGGCCCAAGGCGAGACGGCGACGGATACCGTCACCTACACCATCACCGACAGCAGTGGTGAAACCTCGACCGCCACAGTGACGCTCACCGTTACCGGCACCAACGATGCCGCCGTGATCGTCTCGCAGGAGACGGGCAGCTTGGTGACGGGCGTCGACATTCCGCTCGGCAACGGGACCGCCGGTGACGATATCCTGAGCGGCGAAACCGAAATGACCGGCTTCGACGGCGACGACACCCTGATCGGTGGCGCCGGGGCCGACACGTTGGACGGCGGCGAAGGCGCGGACGTCCTGACCGGCGGTGCCGGAACGGACGAATTCGCCTACTACTTCCGCACCGATTCCACCGCCGACGCCCGCGACACGATCACCGACTTCAACGTGGCGGAAGACGTTATTTCGCTAACCGCCATGGTGCCGAGCACCATGTCTGCGACGGTAACGGTCGAAGCCTCGCATACCTCGTCGGACAATGCGGTCTCGGCCGTATTCAACGATGCGACCGAAATTCTAAGCATCGATCTGGACGACGACGGCGTCACGGATATGGAGATCACCCTAACGGGGGTCACTGCCGCCAGCCTGTCGTCGACCAACTTCTCGTTGTTCCAAGCCGCCTACCCGATCCACATCGGGACCGCCGGGGTCGATACGATCACTGCGGCATCCTTGGGCGAGGCTGAAGACCTGATCGGTCTGGCCGGCGACGATACCCTGATCGGCGACGACGGCGACTATTTCTATGGCGGCCAGGGCGCGGACGCGATGTACGCCTCGGCGTCCACCGGCAACGACAATTTCCTTTATCGCGCAGTCGATGAATCGAGCGTCGGCAACGGCGACGTCATCTTCAATTTCGACACGGGCGAAGACGCCCTCGATTTCTACGAAGTCGGCGGGTTCCCGTTCTACTACACCGCCGATGCGGGCTTCCTCGGCAACGGTTTGTCCTCGATCACCTTCGACGACGCGACCAAGTTGGTGCAGGTCGACGTGGACGGCGACGGCATCGCCGACATGGAAGTCACCCTGACCGGCGTTTCGATCAACGATCTGAGCAACACCAACTTCGGCGCGGAAGCCCTTATCTATTCGCCACCCGTCACCGCCCAGTTCGAAGCGGACGGACCGGCTGTGGTCATCGACGACACGCTGACCGTCACGGACATCGATTCCGACGACTTTACCGGCGGCCAGCTGCAGATCACGATCGACAGCCCCACGGCATACGACCATCTGACGATCCTGGATGTCGGCGGCATCACCGTCGACGGCTCCGACGTGTCCTACAACGGTCAGGTCATCGGCACGATCAATGCCTCGTTCACCGGGGACACCGGCGCCTTGACGGTCGATTTCACGACCGCCGACGCCACGCCCGAAGCCGCCCAGGCCCTGGCCCGGGCGATCGCCTATACCAATGACAATCTCGTCCCCGAAACGCATGACCGTACGGTGCAGTTCACCGTTTCCGACGGCGTCAGCGGCACGAGCGTCGACGAGGTGACCGTCGAGGTCGCCTTGGAAGGCGGCCTGCAGCGCAACGACATGAACCAGCTGAACAGCTCGGCCGACTGGTTCGACGCGCTGAACTGGACCTTGGGCCAGGTGCCCGATGCGACGACGGTCGCGATCGTCAACAGCTCGACCTATGGCTCGACATTCTTCAACAACGGCGGCGCCAACGAAACGGTCGCCAAGCTGTTGTTGAACGCCGACCTGTTCGTGCAGGCCGGAACGCTGAACATCGTCGGACGGACCGAGGTCGAAACCGCCAGCCGACTGGCCATTTCCAATGCCACGGTTCAAAGCGCCAGCGACCTGAACGTCAGAGGCGAACTGGTTCTGGAAGGTGCTGCCAGCCTGACCCAAGGCTCCACGACCCTGGATGCCGACGATGCCGGGGCCTATGCCGCGACCATGGCGGTCTTGGGGTCCGGCAACGAAGTCGCCGGCGAGCTAATCATTGCGGCCGAAACGACGCAGATCGCCTCCTTGACGATCGGCGGCGACGGCTCGGTCGGCACGGCCGAACTGACGGTGACGGGCAACCTCGTCAACAACGGCGACCTGACGATCGACAACGCCTATGCCTCCTACGCCGAGACCTATCTGGTCGTCAACGGCGGCACCCTGGTCAACGCCGGCACCATGACCTGGGCCGACACCAATGCCGGCGGCGCGTTCATCAGCATTACCGGCGCGGTCGACAATACCGGCATCATCAACGCCAATGTCGATGCCACCATCGAAAACACCGGCGCCATTTTCGACACCGCCGACGGCGAGATCACGTTCGGCGGCACTAGCGTCCTGAGCGTTTTCGGCGGCACCATGGTGGTCGGCACCAACACCATGTTGACCGGCAGCGCGAGCAACAAGATCGCGTTCGCCGACAACGTCACCTTGGCGCTGGAAAGCGATTTCACCTTCGAAGCCGGTGGCCCCGTGTTCGATTTCGGCGACGATACCGTCGGCGTGACGGTCGCCAGCACCGACGCGACGCCCAAGACCTTCACCATCGCCAACGGCGCCGATCTGCTGCTGGGCGGCGGCGACAGCTTCGCCTCGACGGTCACCATCGAGAACGATGGCACCCTGACCATCCATGGCTTCGACAACGCCATTGACGGCAACCTGAACATCCTTGCGAGCGGCGTGCTCCAGCTACAAGCCACGGACGCCCTGGGCGACGGCATTCTGGCCCTGAGCCAGGCGACCAACCAGGGCCAGATCATCCTCGACAGCATCGGCACCAGTGGCGACATCGCCACCTTGTCCCTGACCGGCAGCGGCCTGAGCAACGCTGGCCTGCTGGCGATCCGAGATACCTCCGGTTTGGGCGGCGACCGTATTATCGAAGGTAGCGTCGACAACGCCGGCGGCACGCTCGAACTGCAGACGAACGTCACGTTCCAGAACAACGGCCATACGTTCGACACCTCGACCGGCACGATCGATTTCTACGGCACCGAGACGCTGTCGATCGACGGCGGCAACCTCGTCGTCGGTGGCGGAACGACCCTCAACGGTGGCGGCACCATCGAGATGACCGGGGTCAACGGCTTGGTCCTACAATCGGACTTCGTTCTCGAGGCCACCGCCCCGGACCTGATTTTCGCCGGGGACACGACCATTGTCGCCGCGGCCGGCGCAGGCCAGCCGAGCTTGATCATCGATACCGGCCGGACCCTGACGCTGGATACCGAGAGCGTCAGCAATACCGTGTCACTGAATGTCTTCGGCACCCTGAACATCGAAGGCACCGATACCATCATCGATGGGCCGATCACCGTACAGTCGGGCGGCTTGATCAATATCGCGCCGGGGGCTTCGGTTTCCTTCGGCGACGTTGTCGATCTGACGGGCGGCACGCTGGTCGTCGGCGCGGGCGCCACGGTGACGATCAACGGTGGCGTGATCCAAAACGCCGGGGTCATTACCGGCGAAGGCACGATCGACCTGTCCGGCGGCGCAACGATCGTCGGGGACGGCATCATCGATATCGCCGGGAACGGCACCGGCTCCCTGACCGTCAACGGGGGTGAATTGGCGCTCGACGCGAACGCGGTGGTCAATATCGACATCACCGCCGCGGGTGATCACGACGTTCTGTCGCTCGACACCATCGACCTGTCGCAGGCGAACGACACCCTGAACCTGAATTTCGCGGCGGGCTACGACCCGGCGGTCGACGGCGATCAATTCACGATCCTGAACTATTTGGGCCATGACGCCGATCTGAACGACGACACCATCCCGGACAATATCTTCGACAACATCACCCATAACCTGGGCCCGGATTACGTCCTGAGCGCGGATTACGGCTCGACCGGTCTGACCATCACCGTCAACCGCACCCCCGAAGCGACCGTGACGACGACCGGAACGTCGATGCAATTCGACGGGGTGGACGACCAGATCGTCATTCCCGTCGATGGCACGCTCAATTCCCTGACCTCGATCACTGTCGAAGCGGTCGTTACCCTGACCGAGTATCCGGCGTCCAACGCACGGATCGCCGAAAACTTCTCGCCCACCTACGAAGGCTTCAGCTTCTCGATCAGCAGCAACGGCTCCCTTTACATCGAAGTCGGCGACGGCGGCGGCTCCGGTCAACTGTCCAATTACACGACCATCCCCGGCGTCGTCTCGCCGGATGTGCCGGCCCATGTCGCCTTTACCTATGACGGCCCCAGCGGCGAGATCGTCGTTTATGTGGACGGCGTCGCGGTGGACGGCACGGCGGGCGGCGTCGATCCGGTCAACAACATGGGCGCGACGACGGCCAACACCGTGATTTCGCACCCGACCTTCCCGTTGGACGGGACGGTCGACGAGTTCCGCATTTACGACCACGCCCGCACGTCGACCGAAGTCGCTTCGGACGTCGGTGGCGGCAACACCGGCACCGCGCCGCTGGTTCACTACGATTTTGCCGACGGCACGGCGACCAACCTGGGCTCGCTTGGTGCGGCTGCCGACGGCGTCCTGGGCGGCGGACTTTCCGGCCCGGCCCTCGCGTTTGACGGCACCGACGATTTCATTCAGGCCGACACCACCGGTATCAACTTCACCGCTGGGTTCTCCGTCGAATTCACGCTCCAGACGACGGACACAGTGGCCTACCTGGCCGGCGTCGGAAATTCGCTTTTAGACGACGAATTTTTGCTCTTCGACATCGGCGACAACGTGACCCCCAGCGGTGGCCTTCGGGCCGGACTAGTCGGCGGCGCGTATATCGATTCTTCGGTCGCCCTCAACGACGGGCAACCGCACCACATCGCCTATACATTCGATGGGGCGAGCACCTACAAACTCTATATCGACGGCGTTCACAACGGCACGGTCAGCGGCGACCCGCCCGCGTTGACCAGCGCCGACCTGTTCATCGGACAGCATTTTCAAGGCACCCTTCAGTACGACGGTGCGATGGGCGATTTCCGCATCTATTCGGACGAGCGCACCGCGACTGAAGTCGCCGCCGACGCCCTGGGCCAGACCACCGGCGACAACCTGCAAATCCATTACGATTTCGACCCGGCCAATGTCGTGGGCGGCGCAGTTGTCAACCAGGGGGCGTTAGGCGCCAGCGCCGATGCCACGTTGGGTGCGACGACTGCGGTCGAAGCGACCGACCCGACCCTGACGGACATTGATGATCCCACGGCCCCCATGGCAGTGCCGCTGGTCGATCAGGCTCTGTCGTTCAACGGCTCGACCGCTGTCGAGATTGCGGACGCAAGCGTCGTCGACCTGACCGCGTCGGGCGGCAACACGCTGCAGTTCTTCGCGGCCAGCGACAGCATCGTCGCCAGCCAGGCGGGCACCTTCGCCGGGCTGATCCCCGGTCAATCCTTCACCGTCTCCGGGTCGCTGACCGCCAATGACGGTGTCTATACGGTTGCAAGCGTGTCGCCGGACGGCACGACGATCACGGTTCAGCAGACGGGCACCCTCGTCGATACGACGGCGATGGCCTCCGGCGCCAATATCGTCTCGGAAAGCACGTCGCCGCTGGCCACGGGCACGGGCGCTTTCACCTACGAGGCCTGGTTCAACACGGACAGCCCGGCCAACCCGCAGACGATCCTGCGCGTCGGCGACCCAGCCGGCACTGGCGCGCAAATTCGCGTTACCAGCGACGGTCGGATTCAAGCGCTGGCCCCGGATTCGACACCGACGACTCTGGAAAGCTCGCTTAACCTGACAGACGGCCTGTGGCACCACGTTGCCTTTACCCACGACGGCGCCGGCAACCTTGAGGTCTTCGTCGACGGCATCAGCGTCGCAACAGCCACAACCACAGTCGATCCCATCGATGTCGGCACAGTTGTCATCGGCGGGTATACGGTCGGCAACCAACCGTTCGAAGGCGAAATCTTCGACGTGCGCACCTATGACGTGGCGCGCAGCCAGGCCGACATCCTGTCCGACATGAACGAACTGCCGGACGGGACGGACCCGACCCTGGTCGCCGCCTGGCATCTGGATGACCTTCTGAGCGGTTCGACCGACGAGTTCCGCGACGTTTCCGGCAACGGCGCGACTGGCGTCTTTACCGGCGGGACCGCGACGTTCGTCGAAACCAACCTGATGGCCACGGCGGAAGATTCCGTTCTGCATGGGCAGGTCGTGGGCAGCGACCCGGACAACGCGTCCGAGACCTTCACCTATGGCGTCGAAACGCAGGGCGCCAACGGCTCGGTCGCGGTCAACCCCGACGGCACCTGGACCTATACGCCGAACACCGATTTCTCGGGCACGGATACGTTCGAACTGACCGTCACCGACAGCCTGGGCGCCAGCACGACGAAAACCGTCACCGTGCGGGTCAGCAGCGTCAACGACGCGCCGCTGGTCACCTCGATCAACCCGAACGCCACCTATATTGAAGACGGCGACGCGGCGATCATCGACGATGCGATCTCCATCTCGGACGTGGACAGCACCGATTTCGACACCGGCCAGTTGTCAGTTTCCGTCAGCGCCAACGCGTCCGTCGGCGACCTGCTGTTCGTCGATACGACCGGCGTGATCACCCTGAGCAACGATTTGAACCCGGGCAGCATCGTTTATGTCGACGGCATCGACGTCGGCTCGGTGAACGCGGCCACGACCTCGACCAACCTGGTCTTCGATTTCGGGCCGAGCGCCACGCCCAGCCTGGTCGAATTGCTGGCTCAGTCGATCAGCTACCGCAATACGGACGTCGAACCGGCTCATTCCTCGGTCACGGTGACCTTCGGGCTGTCCGACGGCGACGGCGGCGCGGCGGCGACCTTCGACCGGGTGGTCGACATCACGCCGACCAACGATGCGCCGGAAATCCTGGGCGCGATCCAGACCGGCCATGCCCTGGCGTTCGACGGCGTCGACGATATGGTCGCAACGTCGCTGACCGCCCTGACCGCCGACTTTACGGTCGAAGTCTGGTTCCAGACCGGCATCGACCCGGCCAACGGCAATTACAAGCCGATCCTGTCGAAGCAGGCGACGGCGGGCGACAATACCACCGCGACCTTCAACCTGCAGGTCGATGGCACCGGCAACCTGAATTTCTTCATGGGCAACGGGTCCGGCTACGGCGTCGACCTGAGCAGCGCCCCCTTGGCCGCTGACACCTGGTATCACGCGTCGGTCACGTACAGCAGTTCCGGCGAGGCCATCCTGTATCTGAACGGTCAGGACGTCGCCTCCGGCACGTTCAGCGGCGGCACCGTACAGGGCAACGCCAACCCGATCGAAATCGGCCATTACAACAACGGCGCTGACCAATACTACGAAGGTCAGGTCGACGAAATCCGCGTCTGGAATGACGTCCGCACGCCCGAGGAAATCGCCGACAACTACCAAAGCGGCGAAGTCGTCGACCCGACCCAGAGCCTGTTGGCCTATTGGAAGTTCGACGACGTCGACGAAAACGGAGGCGTTTGGGACCATAGCGTCGCCGCGAACTCGTTCAACCTGCCGCAGGCAGTGGGCCTGGATCTGGCCGGCGATACCCAGATGGTGAACAGCCTGGGCACCGGCGCCGTGACCGGCAACGCCACGGTCGAATTGAACGTCAACTTCAATACGCTCGGCGCGCAACAGAACATCATCGAACTGTCCGATACCGGCGGCGCACGATTGATGCTGTATGTCGACGCGACCAACCAGATGCAGATACTCACCGCGGGCAGCCCCGCGGTCTATGCGACCGGCGTCACGGTTGAAGCAGGCATCGATTATCACTTCGCCCTGACCTGGGACGGCTCGGAAGTTCGCATGATTGTCGATGGCATGGACGTCGGCGGCACCGCGGTTACCAGCATGGCCTATTCCGGGGCGGAAACCACGACCCTGACCCTGGGCTCCGACGCGACCAGCCCCACCAGTTTCGTCACCGATGCCGTGGTGTCCGACGTTCGTGTCTGGAACGTCACCCGCAGCGCGTCTGAAGTCGGCGCGGACATGGACGGGCCGCTTGATCCGGGCTCGAACCCGACGATGATCAGCAACCTGCTGCTGGACGGCACGGCGGGCGACACGCCCAGCACGGTCACCGATGCGGTCGATAGCGCTTCGGTCTCGGTAACCGACCTGGGGATCAATGCCCTGTCGACGGCGACCTATGTCGATTACCCGTCGGTCACGCCGGACGTCGTTCCGACGACCTCGACCGATACGCCGGAGATCATCGTCCCCGCCAACAGCGCGGTTCAGGGCCTGGTCTTCGACGGCACCGACAAGATCACGGTCGAGGGCGGTTCGTTCGCCCTGGGCAGCGGCGACTTCACGATTGAAGCGGTAGTCCGCGCGGGCGACTTGGTCGGAAATCAGATCATCCTGGACGCCTTCAACACCGGCGCGGATCAGATCACATTCAAAACCGTCGACGATAAGCTGGCGATCTATTTGAAGGACAGCAACGGCAACTTCGTCGAGACCCAATCGGTCACGGGCCTGTTGCAAGTCGGCGAGCAATACCATGTCGCGGCGGTGGTCAACCGCGCGACCGATACGGTCAAACTGTTGATCAACGGCCAGGAAGTGACCCTGTCCGCGGGTGGCGACATTTCGTCTTTGACCGGCACCCTGGCCCCAACCACACCGCAGGAAGCCTATATCGGCTTCTCCACTACTGACGGCGGTTGGGAAGGCGAATTGGCCGAAATCCGGGTGTGGTCCGAGGACCGGTCGACCGCGATCACCACCGATTACACGGCCACCATCGCCACTCCGGCCGCGGAAGCGACCCTGGAAGCCTATTGGCCGCTGGACGAGGTCTCCGAATACGACACCACGCCGGACCTGAGCGGCAACGGCCTGGACGGCACCGTGGCGGTCTCGCCGGATGCGCCCTATCCGGTTGAGATCAACCCGGGTTTCGTGGTGCAGGAAGACACGCCCTATACCTCGGTCATCGTCGCCAAGGACGTCGAAGGCGACCCGCTGACCTTCACCCTGCGCGAAGGCACCGAACACGGCCAATTGACGCTGAGCCCCGACGGCACCTTTACCTATACGCCGGACGCGGACTTCGTCGGCTCCGATGACTTCATCGTCTCGGTGAGCGACGGCAACGGCGGCTCCGACATCAAGTCGATCAACATCTACGTTGAAGACGTCAACGACGCGCCGGTGCTGCTGGGTGCTTCGGCGGCGGGCAACGTGCTGTCCTTCGACGGTATCGACGATGCCATCTCGACCGCCGCCCCGGTTACCACGGCGACCGACAACTTCACCATGGAAGCCTGGCTCAACTGGGACGGCGTCGATACGGGCACGGACATGGCTGTGATGTTCAACGGCGATGCCGCCAGCTCGGGCTACGGCATCGTGATGTCGCGGACCGCAGCCGACACCTACAAGATTTCCGCCGCTTTCGGCGGCGACACGGCCCTGCTGGAATCGCCATACGTCCTGAGCGCAGACGCGTGGACGCATGTCGCCCTGGTTCGCGACAACGGCACGATCAAGCTGTACATCGACGGATATGACTACAGCCTGACCGAGGTCACGGGAACGATCGAAACCGTCCCCACCACGCCGACCGGCGACCTGACCATCGGCGCGGCGAATGAAAGCGGCTCGACGACGGCCTTCTTCAGCGGCCAGATCGACGAAGTCCGCGTATGGGATGACGCCCGCACGCCGACGGAAATCGCCGCCGGTCAGAATGCGGCCTTGTCGTCCAGCGAACCCGGCCTGGTCGCCTATTACGATTTCGACACCATCAACGGCACGACGGTCGTCAACCGCGTCGCCGCCGGCCAAGATGCCGAAATGGGCGACGGCGGCTCGACCCCGTCCCTCAACCCGGCGATCCTGGGCCCCGCCATTACCGGTCGGGCATTGGACTTCCAGGGCAGTTCGAAGATCATCTCGTCGGTCGATGCCGACGTCCTGACGGATACGGTTACGGTCGAAGCGAACATCCGGTTCAATTCGATCACCGGGGAACAGGACCTGATCGAATTGGCGTCGCCGGACTACTTCCCGGCCCTGATCGTCACCAAGATCAGCGAATTCGACGCCAACAATCCGAACGAAATCGGCTTGGCCGTTTATGACAACAGCGGCAACGTGACCTATCTGGCAAGCGGCATCCCCGCCGAAGCAGGAAGCTGGCATCATGTCGCCGTGTCCTATGACGGCGCCACCGCTATCCTGTATGTCGACGGGCAGGCCACGGGCAGCTTGGCCATAGCTGGGCTCAGCTTCGACAGCGCCACCGCGGTCAATCTTTACGCGGGCGCCAACAGCAGCCTTTCCAACCATTTCGATGGCCAGATGTCCGACCTGCGGGTTTGGGACGTCGCCCGCAGCGGCCAGGAAATCGCGGAATCGCTGGGCGATTTCGTCGATCCGGGTCATCCGAACCTGCTTCTGAATTACCGGTTGGACGATGGGCCCGAACTGACCTATCCGACCACGGTCTTCGACGCGGTCTCCGAGACCACCGCGGCGATCAGCGGCACCGCCGATTTCGTCTCCACCGGGCCCGAGGTCTATTCGACCGATATCGCAACCTCGCAGGGCGTGGCCGTGAACGGTCAATTGGGCGGCTTCGATCAGGAATACGATAGCCTCAGCTTCACCACCGCGACCGGTCAAGCCACGACCGGCGGCGGCACGGTGGACATCAACGCCGACGGCACCTTCCGCTACGTCCCGGCGAGCGGCTTCTCCGGCACGGACAGCTTCACCGTCACCGTGTTCGAGGAATACGGCACCTTGTCTCATACGGCGACGATCACGGTTCATGTCGAAGATACCGCCGATTTCGTGTTCGGCACGGCGGGCAACGACAGCCTGGTCGGATCGCTCGGTGACGATATCTTCTACGTCTCCGCCGGGGACGACGTGATCACGACCGACGTCGTCGGCGGCTCGGACATCATCCGTGTCGGCGCAGGCTTCGACTTGTTGGGTGGGGTTGTTGTCGGTGACGACGTCGAACTTACCGTCGTCGATCTAAGCTCCGATTTGACCTATACCCTGACGATCACCGGGCATTTGACCCCGGCCAATTCGGTAACCGCGATCGAGTTCGACCTTGGCGACGATGGCACGCTCGATCATTTCACCATTCCGCTCGGCTTCTCAAACAGCGGCAGCACGGAAAACCTATTGCTTGCAGGCACGGGCAGTTCCGATGCCTCGCTGACGACCGGCTCCGGAAACGACATCGTTCTCGGCAATGATGGGGATGACATCATCAATGCCGGCGCGGGCGACGACATCATCATCGGCGGAGCCGGTGCCGACACCATGACGGGCGGTGCTGGCCAGGACGTCTTTACCTATGACGCGGCGGGCGACACCTTGGTCAACGCCGGTTCCCGGGACGTCATTACCGATTTCAACGCCGACGAAGACAAGATTGATCTGGCCGAAGCGATCACCCTGCCCTTCACCTATCTGGGCTTGGGCACCGACGCGTTGTTCACGTCCCTTGGCGGGGCCGAGGCCGTGCTGGATGGCGGTATCCTGAAGATCGATTCCGACGGCAACGGCCTGACCGATATGGAAATCGACATCACCGGCTATACCGGGACCTTTGATGCCGACAACATCATCCTCAACCTGCCGGGCGGTGATAACTACATCTACGGCACCGGTGGCGACGACAGCCTGA
Source organism: uncultured Rhodospirillaceae bacterium (assembly GCA_964012715.1). Lineage (GTDB taxonomy): Bacteria > Pseudomonadota > Alphaproteobacteria > Rhodospirillales > Casp-alpha2 > UBA1479. The sequence continues at coordinate 52,287 of CAXGUG010000010.1, forward strand.
CCGGCACCACCGAGGCCGACAGCATGTTCGGCATGGATGGCAACGACACCCTGATCGGCGGCGACGGCAACGACTTGCTGGACGGCGGCACGGGCACCAACGTGCTGGTCGGCGGCGCCGGGAACGACTACCTGACCGGCGGCAACCGAGGCGACAACGGCGACGACGTCAATATCGCCAGCTATGCCAACGCCACCGATGGCATCTCCGTCTCCGGCGACGTGGTGATCGGCGACGCCTCGGTCGGCATCGACACCCTGGGCACCATCGACCAGATCATCGGCACCGATTACGACGACGTCTTCAATATGACCGGCTGGGACAACAGTCAGTTCAGCAGCTTTAGCGACCCAACCGTCGGCTCGTTCAACGTTATTCGCGCAGGCGCTGGCGATGACACGATCATCGGCAACGGGGCGACCCGGGTCAGCTACCGTGACGCGGCCGAAGGCGTGGTTGCGACCCTGACGGCGCTTGGCGCCGGCACCGGCCACGCGGCGAGCAACGCCGGCGGCCTGACCGGCCAGGGCGACAGCGTCGGCCTAGACACCTTCGTCAGCGGCGTCAACGAACTGGAAGGCTCCAACTTCGACGACATCTTGACCGGCAACGACCAGAACAACGTCCTGCGCGGCCGCGCCGGTAACGACACCCTGGACGGCGGCGGCAGCGGTCTCGACATCGACCGCGCCGATTATCGCTTCGCCAGCGGCGGCATTACCGTCGATATGGCCACCGGTCAGGTTAGCAACGACGGCGACGGCGGCATCGATACCCTAATCGACATCGAACAGGTTCGCGGCTCGCAGTTCGATGACCTGTTCGTCGGCAACGGTTCGGGGAACCGGTTCCGCGGTGAAGGCGGGGCCGATACGTTTACCGGCGCCGCCGGCGAAGAGCGGATCGAGTACACGCTCGGCAGCTATGAATCGAACGTCACCCAGACCGACGTAATTGTCGGCTTTGAAAGCGGAACGGACTCCATTCGCCTCTACGGCCTGGAAGGCCTGCAGGTGATGATCGAGCCTTATCCATTCACCACCGACGCCTCCGTGACTATCGCCAATCTGTTGGCTGACGATATGGTCGAAGATCGGATTGTGTTCTTCCAGGACGGCACCGACGGCTACCTCTACGTCAAGGGACGCGGCACCGGCAGCGTCGATTACAACGGCACCTTGATCAAGCTGCAGGGAATGACCACACCCCCCGTGAGCGGCGATATTCGCGGCGACGGCGGCGTTGTTCTGTCGGTCACCACCGACGGCGATGGTTCTTATGAAGGCACCGCCGGCGCCGACGTCATGATCGGCACCGAGTTGGACGAAGAATTCCTTGGGTTCGACGGCGCGGATACGATCACCGGCGGCGCGGGCGAAGATCTCTTCATCTTCACCGCCGACACCGACACCCCGTTCGGCGCCCCAGACCACATCACCGATTTCGATGCTGATCTGGCGGGCGAACTGATCGTTTTGGACGGCATTATCCAGGCCAACCAGTCGTTTGTTTTCAGCGCGGACCTGAGCTCAGGACCCGCCAATACCATCAATGCCGCTCTGTCCGGCTCGATCCTGCAGATCGACCTCAACGATGACGGTGTATTCAATGCCGGCGACATGGAAATCAATCTGGCGGGCTATACCGGCACGCTCGACACCTCCGATTTCCTGGCGCTGAAGAGCGGTCTCAACGACATCGATGACACCTTGGACGGCACGGCTGGCGACGACGACTTCTCGGTATCGAGCACGTCCTCGACCGTGACGGACATCAGTATCCTAAGCCCGGGTGACAGCATCGACGTTTCCGGCGGCACGGATACGCTGTGGTTCCTGCATTCGTTCGAGCTGATGGCGGTCCGCCTGGACGGCACCGATCTGAACTTCGCCTATGAAGACACGGATACGGGCTATCTGCATCTGACGACCATCACCAACCACACCACCAATTCCCTCGACTACGTCAAATTCGATTTCGACGAGCAGGCCGCGGGATTGGAAACCTTCACCGTCGCCAACGGCATGACCGCCGCGACCGGCGATGACACCTTGATCGCGGGCTCGGCCAGCGCCGACATCATGACCGGCGGCACGGGGAATGACCTGCTGTTGGGTAACGAAGGCGACGACACCATGATCGGTGGCGACGGCGACGATTACTTCGTCGGCGGCGAAGGCACGGACGACTATCAGGGCGGTGCGGGTAACGACACCGTGTCGTTCTTCGATGCGACCCAAGGCGTCATCATCGACCTGTCGTCGCCCGGCGGCATCATGGGTGACGACGGCTTCGGCAATTACGACACCTTCTCGAGCATCGAAAACGTCGAAGGCAGCCAGCTTGCCGACGAGATCGCGGGCAACGAGCTGTCCAACTATCTGGCCGGGGACGACGGCTTCGACACCATTACCGGTAACGGCGGCGCCGACATCCTGGAAGGCGGCAACGGGGCCGACACCTTTGTCTACATGTCGGTGGCGGACAGCGGCATCGGCGACACCATGCGCGACGTCATCACCGACTTCGAAGCGGCCAGCACCGACCAGATCGACCTGAGCTTTATCGTCGGAACCGACGATTTCAGCTTCATCTCGGGCGGCGGCGATTTCACCGGCACCATGAATACGGTGCAGGCGCGCTTCAACAACGAGACGAAGATCCTGGAAATCGACACCGACAGCGACATGCAGGCCGATATGGAAATCGAACTGCAGGGCGTCGAAGGTGCCGATCTGGACGACACCGACTTCATCGGCAGTCTCAACCCCGCGTAACCCCGGCCTGCACCGCACATTCACCAATCCTTCACCACGGTTGCATATGGTCGTTCCGGACAACCAGCTGTGCTAATGTTTGCCGCGCGGGGTGCGTTGCGGTATGGATGCCGCTAAGTGATTGATTTCCCGCCTCGCTTAGGGACTTACACATGAAGGAATTGCTGAAACGGGTCTTCGCCAATCCGGCGATCGCGACAGAGCTGATCGTCGCGACCCTGTTCATCAATATCCTGGCCATGGCCAGCCCGCTGTTCGTGATGCAGGTCCTGAACCGCTATGTCAGCCAGGGCGTCGATGCCACGCTGGCGACGCTGTCCAGCGGCGTTCTGTTGGCCATTACTCTGGAATTCCTGTTCCGGCAGGCGCGCGGCGCATTGGGTCGCGGCGTCAACGTCATGCCCGATGAAAAGCTGGCGATCGCCGGATACGGCATCCTGACCCGAGCCAAAGCGGGCGACCTGGAACAAATCCCGCCGGAAACCCGGCGCGAAATGGTCAACGGCATGGCTGCGGTCGAACAGGCCTATTCGTCATCCAACATCGCGACCATTTTAGACGTTCCGTTCTCGCTGATTTTCGTGTTCGTGCTGTACCTGCTGCACCCGTTATTGGCGCTGGTCGTCGTGGCCTTCCTGATCGGCGTGTTCGCCCTGGGCGTCTACGGCTCGATTTCGATGCAGGAAAAGACGGCGGAGCTTCAGAACGCCACCGGTGTCGGCAGCGCCCTTTTGGGCACAGCGACGCGCGAGCAGGATTTGGTCCGCGCCTTCAATGCCGGGGGATTTTTGCGCCGCGCCTGGGAAAAGCACGTCCATTCGTCACAGCGCCTGCGCCGCGACGTAACCTCGCGCCAGGGCCTGATCCAGACCATCACCCAAAGCGCCAACGGCCTGATGAGCGTCGCCGTGATCACCACCGGCGCGTTGCTGGTCGTCGGCGGCCACATGGACGTGGGCGGTATGATCGGCGCCAACATCCTGTCGGCCCGGGCCTTGCAGCCGGTCAGCAAACTGTCGCAGTTGGGCAGCGCCTTCGCCAAGGCCCGCCAGGCTCTCACCCTGTTCGCCGAACTGACCAAGGTTCCGCTGGAATCCGACAAGGGCTCGGCGATCAGCAAGTATTCCGGCACCCTTGAGCTGCGCGATCTGGCCTTCGGGTTCAAGGGCGCGCCGATGCCGCTGTTCGAATCCCTGTCCCTGAAGCTGAAGCCCGGCGACGTTCTATTGGTCGTCGGCGACAACGGCAGCGGCAAATCGACCCTGGCCCGCCTGATCGTGGGTTTGTTGGAACCCGGTCGCGGGCAAATCCTGGTCGACGGCCTGGACCTGAAGCAGGTCGCCCTGGAATGGTGGCGCCAACAGGTCATCTATATGCCCCAGGAACCGGCCCTTTTGAACGCGACGATTGCCGAAAACCTGGCGGTCAACGCGCCGAACATCGAAACCTCGGATATGAACCGCCTGATCGACGCCGTGGGCTTGCGCCGCTTCCTCGACGAAAGCCCGCAAAGCTTCGACACCCCGGTGGTCGACAACGGATGGCGTCTGTCCGAGGGCACGCGGCGGCGGCTGGGCTTGGCCCGCGCCTTGGCGACCAACGGCGCGCTCGCCGTTATCGACGAGCCGACGGAAAGCCTGGACGCCGACGGCTGCGCCGCCGTTCACAAGATCATGGGCTCGCTGGTTAAACAGGGCCGCACGATCATCATCATGTCCCACGACAAGAACATCGTGCGCGGCGCGCATTATCTGCTCGACCTGAACCAGAAGCCGGTGCCGACCCTGCGTCATATTCCGGGCGCAGGCGATGGCAACGCCGCGAACAAGCCGCCTGCCGCGCCGGCCCCTTCTCCCTCGGCCTCTGAAACACATGCCCCGCAACCTGCGGCACGCGAACGTGGCGGAGACTGATCGATGAAAGGGAACCCGATCGCCGCGACGGCCAAGCTCAAGGAATTGATGCAGAAGGCCCAGGGCACGCCGGAAAGCGCGCAGAACGCCGCGCAGAACGCCACGCAGAACGCCAGCAACAACGGCCCGGAAACGCCGAACGTTTTGCCGCCGCAAAACGGTGCCGCGCCGCAGCCGTCCGCCGGCAGCGCCGAAAAGGCCGATGCGTATCGGCCGTCGGAAACCATCCCGATGCGCACGCACGCGGTGTTCGGTCTCTGTGCGTTGATGGTCGTCAGCTTCGGCATCTGGTCCGCAATCAGCGAGATCGACATCGTTTCGATGGCCATGGGCGAGGTCATTCCTTCGACCCAGGTTAAAACCATTCAACACCTGGAAGGCGGCATCGTTCGCGAGATCAAGGTGATCGAAGGGGCCCGGGTAAAAGCCGGCCAGGAACTGGTCGTGCTGGAGCCGACCGCGAGCAGCGCCGACGTCGGCGAATTGGGCGAGCGGTTGGTGTCGCTTCGGTTCGACTTGGCACGCCTCGGCTCATTGCTGAAGGGCAGCCAAGCGCTGGAGTTGGAGCCGGAACTGGTCCACGACCGACCCGATTTGGCCGAAGCTGCGCGCCAACGGTTCCAGGCCGACCTGGAAAAGCATCTTTCGGATCTGAAGCGTCAGAATGCGACGATTTTCCAGCGCCGCCAGGAAATTCACGAAATCAAAACGCGGATTTCCAACGCCGGGAAAAGCCTGAAGCTGGTCGACGAACAGGTCAAGATCAGTGAAGGGCTGTTGAAGCGCGACCTGACCAACCGGTTCGTGCACCTGAACCTTTTGAAAGAGGCGGAAGAACTGCGCGGCGCCATCAGCTCGGACGAGGCAGCGCTTTTGCGGGCCGAGGCCGCCCTGAAAGAGGCGCAAGCAACCCTCGAGAGCGTCGAAAGCGAGTTCGCCAAGGAAACCCAGCGCCAGATGGACGAGGCGCAATTGAACTTCCGCGAACTGACGCAACGTATTCAGAAATACCGCGACAACCTGCAACGCACGGTCGTTCGCTCACCCGTCGACGGCACGATCAAAACACTCTACGTCGTCACGGTTGGCGGGGTTATCCGTCCGGGCGACCCGGTGGTCGATATCGTTCCCGGCGGGGACAAACTGATCATCGAGGCAAAACTGCCGACCCAGGATATCGGCTACGTCGTGCCGGGCCAGGGAGCGATGGTCAAATTGGCATCGGGCGATGCCATGCGGTTCGGCGCGCTGAAGGGGACTGTCACCCACGTCAGCCCCGATACCCTGCAAACACCGGACGGAAATCCGTATTACAAGGTTCGCATCGCGACCGAGAAAGACCACTTCAGCCGCGGGTCCCTGGTCTACAACCTGTTCCCCGGAATGCAGGTCGTGGCAAGCATTCAGACGGGCTCGCGCACGGTCCTGCGCTATTTGGTCGATCCGCTATTGGCCAACCTGGATGACGCCCTTGGCGAACGGTAAGGTCATCGCCCGCCCCGGCCGTCACTTCTTCGAAGCCGGCTTGCGTCCCTCGGATTTTTCTTTGGTTGCCGGCGCATCGGCTTTTTCGGCCTGCTGCTGAAGCTTCTCGCGAATCTCATTCGCCCCATCGGCAATGCCGCGCAAAACAGCCTGCAACTGATTGGCCGGGATCAGCAGCCGGGTCACCGGCTTGGCGCTGCCAGCTTCTACCTGCTGGCCGAGAACGATGCGAAACACGCCATTGGCATGAGACACGCTGGAGACATGCTCCACAAAATGTTCTTCGATCACTTCGTCACTCATGCTCTTCCCACCATGTCGTTGAATATCCAAGCTTATCCGATTTTCCTTTCCCAGCATTCAGGGGTCAACCGCGATGTTAGACCGGTCTGAAAATTCAATTTTGGGAAGAGAAAATCCGCCACCGTCCAGGTGGCTCTAGACAAGGCCGAGGCTCAACGAATCCCGGAAAATCCGTTGTAATAATATGCATACAATATTAACTTCCGGGGTGAAACTTCACTCGGGCCCTCCAAGCGATGTGATGATATAGTGCAGTGCACGGTGATAGGGAGGGGGCGAGAACGAAACAAAGCGCCCCAACGCACACGTGGGGCGTATAAAAGGAAGAACAAATGCCACGAGCTTCAAGCAAGAACGAAAGCCAGCGACAAAAGCGGCTTCCTCCGGGTGTATCAAACCCGGTCGATATCCATGTCGGACAACGCCTTCGCCTTCGCCGAACCCTACTTGGCATGAGCCAGGAAAAATTGGGCGACGCTGTCGGCCTGACCTTCCAGCAGATTCAAAAATACGAACGAGGCGCCAACCGCATCGGCGCCAGCCGTCTTTATATGTTCTCGCGTATTTTGGACGTGCCCGTTGCGTATTTCTTCGAGGAACTTCCCTCGCAGATCAGAACGCACGAAGGCCAGATGGCAGTCGGTCTTTCCGACCAACCGCAAGAGGGGCTGGAACGCGACCCCATGGCGCGCCGCGAAACCCTTGAACTGGTTCGCGCCTACTACGCCGTGGGCAACCCGCGAGTCAGACGCCGGATCGTCGACCTGGTCCGCTCCCTCGGTGGCGACGAAGACGAGGAAGATTGATCTCCTCGTCTCCGCCTATCGTCTCCGACTAGGCCAGCCCCGCGTGGGCGACCATGACCTCCAATAAGACCTGACACCCGATCGCCGCATCTTCGGGTGATGCATGTTCGCGCTCGTTGTGACTGATGCCGTCCAGGCAAGGCACGAAGATCATGCCCGAGGGCGCGCAGCTTGCCAGGTTGCAGGCGTCGTGTCCGGCGCCGGAATAAAGCTCGAAGCTCTCGACGCCGACGCGTTTCGCGGCGTCCCGGACGGCGGCGATACAATCGGGATGGAACGACACCGCGGGGTGCGTCGCCGTTTCTTCGATCTCGAACCCCAAGCCCGCTTCATCCGCAATCTCGCGGCATCGATCGATCGAGGCATCGAC
>CAXGUG010000011.1:0-58988 GCA_964012715.1 uncultured Rhodospirillaceae bacterium
CGTGATCGGCGGGGTGAACCTGGCCCTGATGGCGCTGGTGTTCGGCGTGCTGCTGCCGTCCCTGGACCGCGCGCCCAAGCTGAGCCGCGCCGTGACCGCCCTGTTCTGGCTATACGGCCTGGGTCAGGCGCTGCATTCCCTGGGCCTGTTCCTGGCCGGGGGCTACGGCGCGCCGCGCAAGGTCGCGGGCGATATCGCCGGTCTGGAGGCCTTTTGGGCCCAGGCCGGACTGTATGGCATGGGGGTCGGTGCGCTGATCGCCGTGGCCGGTGGGGTGATGTTTATTTGGATCGTCGGGCGGGCCTTGTTGCGCCGCGCCGACTCAACGGTCTAGCCCTGAAGCCCAAGTTAAAATATAAAGCGCCCAGGAAACATATAGCGACACCGTCATGAGGCCCCCCGTGAGCGAAACCGTCGCCTCTCAGATCGACGCCGCGGCCAACGCCGCCACCCACCGCGAACCCCGCCCGGAACCTTACTTCCGGTTGGCGGATTACGCCCTGCTGCTGAAGCCGCGGGTGATGTCCCTGGTCGTGTTCACGGCCATGGTCGGGCTGGTCATGGCGCCGGGCGGTATCGGCATGTTGGAATTGTTCATCGCCATCCTGTGCATTTCGCTGGGGGCCGGGGCCTCGGGCGCGATCAACATGTGGTACGACCGCGATATCGACATCCACATGCGCCGCACCATGCACCGCCCCATTCCGGCGGGCCGCATGCAAGCCCGCAACGCCCTGATCTTCGGCACGGCCCTGGCGATCGCCTCGGTCCTGGCCATGGGCCTGCTGGTCAACGAGATTTCCGGCGCCCTGCTGGCCGTGACGATCCTTTATTACGTGTTCATCTACACCGTCTGGCTGAAGCGCCGGACGCCGCAGAACATCGTCATCGGCGGCGCCTCGGGCGCGCTGCCGCCGGTTATCGGCTGGGCCGCGGTGACCGGGAACGACGCCTTCCTGGCCGATCCCTGGGGTGCGGTGGCGCTGTTCATGATCATCTTCCTGTGGACGCCGCCCCATACCTGGGCGCTGGCCTTGTTCCGCCGTCAGGACTACGAAAACGTCGGCGTGCCGATGCTGCCCGTGGTCGTCGGCGAACACCGCACCAAGGTGCAGATGGCGATTTATACGGCGCTGCTGATCCCGGCGACGCTGGCCCCGGTGGCGATCGGCATGTCCGGCTGGATCTATGCCGCCGCCGCGATCGGTCTGAACGCCGGTTTCGTCTGGCACATGGCCCAGGTCTGGCGGGCGGAAAACGTGTCCGACGCCAAGGAAGGCCCCTGCCGGCCGATGTTCTTCTATTCGATCATTTATCTGTTCGGCATTTTTGTCGCCCTTTTGGCCGACCGCACCCTGTTCTTCCCCGTGTTCTGACCCCATATTGGCGATATGCCCGACAGTGCTCCCGCCGATAACGCCTACTCACAGCTGGAAAACCGCTTCCGGCGACTGAATGCGTTGTCCGAGGCGCAGGAAATCCTGCATTGGGACATGTCGACGGTGATGCCGCGCGGCGGGCACGAAGCCCGCTCCGAACAATTGGCCGAACTGGCTGCCGTTCACCATGGCATGCTGACCGCGACGGAAACGGGCGACCTGATCGCCGCCGCCGAGGATGCTGCCGACAACCTGACCGAATGGCAGCGTGCCAACCTGCGTGAAATCAAGCGCCGCTACGTCAAGGCCACGGCCCTGACCGAAGATCTGGTAACCCGCCTGTCCCGGGCCTCGACCACCTGTGAAGCGGTCTGGCGCGACGCCCGCGCCGACAACGATTTCAAGGCCGTGCAGCCGTACGTCGCCGAGTTGCTGACCCTGGTCCGTGAACAGGCCCGGGTGAAATCCGAAACGCTCGGTCTGGGCCTGTACGATTCCTTGCTTGCCGATTACGAGCCGGGCGGACGGTCGGACGAGATCGATAGCGTTTTCGCCGAACTGGAAGCCTTCCTGCCGCCGTTCCTGGAACAGGTACTGGAAAACCAGGCCCGCCAGCCGCAGATCATTCAGCCCGACGGCCCCTTCCCCGAGGCCACGCAAAAGGCCCTGGGCCGCAAGTTCATGGAACTGCTGGGCTTCGATTTCCATCACGGACGGTTGGACGTCAGCCTGCATCCGTTCTGTGGCGGCACGCCGGACGACGTGCGAATCACCACCCGCTACGACGAAGACGATTTCACCTCGGCCCTGATGGGCGTGCTGCACGAAACCGGCCATGCGCTGTATGAGCGCGGCCTGCCGCAGGATTGGCGCGGCCAGCCGGTCGGCCATGCGCTCGGCATGTCGGTGCACGAAAGCCAGTCGTTGATGATCGAAATGCAGGTCTGCCGTTCCAAGACCTTCCTGCATTTCGCCGCCCCGATCATGCGCGAGACCTTCAAGGGCTCGGGCCCGGCCTGGGAAGCGGACAACCTGTTCCGCCTGTACACCAAGGTCGAACGCAGCTTCATCCGCGTCGACGCCGACGAAGTGACCTATCCCGCCCATGTGATCCTGCGCTACCGCCTGGAGAAAGCGCTGATCGAGGGTGATATGGAAATCCCCGATCTGCCCGGCGCTTGGGACGACGGGATGGAGCGCCTTTTGGGCATCCGCCCGCCGACCGACACCCTGGGCTGCATGCAGGACATCCATTGGTACGATGGGGCCTGGGGCTATTTTCCGACCTATACCCTGGGTGCCATGACCGCAGCGCAACTTTACGCCGCCGCCCGCGAACAGGATGCCGAGATCGAGCCCGCCATCGGCCGGGGCGACTTCGCCCCCTTGCTTGCTTGGCTGCGCACGCACGTCCACGGCAAGGGCTCGTTCGAAAGCGCCCGGGACCTGTTGGTCCACGCCACGGGCAATCCGCTCGACCCCAAGGTGTTCGAACACCACCTCAAAACCAGATATCTGGCCGATTAAGCATGACCGACCTCAAATACATCTCCACCCGGGCCGCCAAGGATTCGGCGGCGGCTTCCGCCCTTGGTTTCGAAGACGTGTTGCTGGCGGGCCTGGCCCGCGACGGCGGCCTGTACGTTCCGGAAACCTGGCCGCAGTTTTCCGCCGACGACATCCGCGCCATGCAGGGCCTGGACTATCCGGCGCTGGCGCTACGCGTGATGACGCCGTTCGTCGGCAGCGCCATCCCGGCGGATGACCTGAAAGGCCTGATCGACGCAGCCTATGCGAGCTTCGACGCGCCCGACGTCCTGCCGCTGAAGAAGCTGAATGACGGCGAATACCTGCTGGAGCTGTTCCACGGCCCGACCCTGGCGTTCAAGGACGTGGCGATGCAGATCCTGGGCCGTCTGTTCGATTATGTCCTGAGCAAACGAGGAGAGCGCGTGACCATCGTCGGTGCGACCTCGGGCGACACCGGCTCGGCGGCGATCGAGGCCTGCCGCGACAAGGACGCCATCGACATCTTCATGCTGCATCCCGTGGGCCGCGTCAGCCCGGTGCAGGAAGCGCAGATGACCACGGTGATGGCCGACAACGTCCATAACCTCGCCATCGAGGGCACCTTCGACGACTGCCAGGACCGGGTGAAGGACCTGTTCAACGATCAGGCCTTCCGCGACAAATTTCATATGTCGGCGGTCAACTCCATCAACTGGGCCCGCGTCATGGCCCAGATCGTCTATTACTTCTGGGCCGCGGTTAAGCTCGGCGCGCCGGACAACAAGGTTGCGTTCTCGGTGCCCACGGGCAATTTCGGCAACGTCTTCGCCGGATACGCCGCGATGCAGATGGGCCTGCCGGTCGACAAGCTGATCGTCGGCTCCAATTCCAATGACATCCTGGCCCGGTTCTTCGCCTCGGGCTCCATGGAAATGACCGAGGTCGTGCCGACCGTCAGCCCGTCCATGGACATCCAGATTTCCAGCAACTTCGAACGCTTGCTGTTCGACCTTTTGGGTCGCGACGGCGCTGCCTGCGCCGAGGTTTTGACCGGGTTCCGCAAGTCCGGCAAGTTCGCGGTGACCGAGGCCCAATTGGCTCAGGCCCGCAAGGTCTTTGCCGGGGCGCGCTTCGACGATGCCGAGACCAAGGCGATCATCAAAACGGTTCTGGCCGAAACGGGCGAACTGATCGACCCGCATACAGCGGTCGGCGTGGGGGCTGCCCGCGCCTGCAAGTCGGAAACCACCGCCCCCTGCGTGATCCTGGCGACGGCCCATCCGGCCAAATTCCCCGACGCGGTCGAGGATGCCAGCGGCCAGCGCCCGGCCCTGCCGGCGCGGATGGCCGACCTTTTGGATCGGCCCAAGCGTTGCCAAACCCTGGCCAACAATTTAGAACAATTAAAAAAATACATCGAAACAACTCTGGGATAAGCCCGTGCCCGTACAGATCACCGAGCTGGACAACGGCCTTCGCGTCGTAACCGAACGAATGGACCGGGTTGAAACGGTCTCCGTCGGAGCCTGGATCGGGGTCGGCGCCCGGCACGAGGCCGAGGCCGTCAACGGCGTTTCCCATCTGTTGGAGCATATGGTGTTCAAGGGCACGGCCAAGCGCAGCCCGCGCGCCATCGCCGAGGAAATCGAAGCCGTCGGCGGCCATATGAACGCCTATACGGCGCGCGAGCACACCGCCTATTACGCCAAGATGCTGAAGGACGACCTGGGTCTGGCGATGGACGTGATCGCCGATCTGGTCCAGCACGCGACCCTGGACCCGGAAGAGTTGGAACGCGAACGCCACGTGGTGATTCAGGAAATCCATCAGCTTCACGATACGCCCGACGATCTTGTGTTCGAGAATTTCCAGGCCATGGCTTTTCCCGAGCAGGCCTTAGGCCGCTCGGTCCTGGGTTCTGAATCGCTGATCGGCGCGATGTCGCGCGATGCGGTCATGGATTACATGAAGGCCCATTACGCGGCCCCCGTCAGCGTCGTTTCCGCCGCCGGCGCCCTGGATCACGACCGGGTGGTCGAGATGGTGCAGGAAACCTTCGGCGATCTGCCGTCCGGCGCGCCGGCCGACCGCGAAGCCGCCCGCTACGGCGGCGGCGAGGTCCGCAGCGACCGCGACCTGGAACAGGTCCATATCACCCTGGGCTTCGACGGCATGGCCTATGACGACGCGGATTATTACGTCGGATCGGTCCTATCGACCCTGTTGGGCGGCGGCATGTCGTCGCGGCTATTCCAGGAAATTCGTGAGAACCACGGCCTGGTCTATTCGATCTACAGCTATCAGTCGGCCTATACGGACGGCGGGCTGTTCGGCATCTATGCCGGCACCGGCGAAGACGAGGTCCGCGAACTAATGCCCCTGATCGCGGATGAACTGAACAAGGTCCGCATCAGCGTCGGCGAAGACGAGGTCGCCCGCGCCCGCGCCCAGTTGAAGGCCTCGATCCTGATGTCGCTGGAAAGCACCTCGTCCCGGTGCGAACAACTGGCACGGCAGATGCTGATCTTCGACCGCCCCATTCCGGCCGAGGAAATCGTCGCCAAGGTCGATGCCGTGACGCCGGAAGACGTCATCCGCGTGGCCGGACGCCTGTTCAGCTCCAAGCCGACGGTCTCGGCGATCGGCCCCCTGGCCAAGCTGGAGGCGGGCGAAGCCTTCGCCCAGCGGCTTCACGCCTGATCGGTTTCGCTGATCTCAATCGTGCCCACGCTGGAAGCGGTCCAGCGACACACCGCCGGTGACCGTTTCTCCGTCTTCGGATAGCGGTAGGCGCAACGTGGTCGTCGTGAACTTCAACCCTTTCACCGAGACCCAGCGGGTCCGCGTATAGAGCGGGCCGCGTTCCTCGATCATCAACGGAAATATCTCGGCATTCACGAAGCCGAAGCTTGTGACGTTGTCGGCGTAATAGGATTTTCCGGTCAATTCCTCGCCGGCGACCTCGACCATGTAGGATCCGAAGAAGCGATAGCGAAAATCCGGGCGCGAGCCGATAAAGTCGACCACGGCGGTACAGGGAATCAAATCGGACGGAAGCTTTTCCAATCGGAATTCCCGGACCGACGGCGCGATCCGCATGCCGCGCGCATCGTTCCAATAGTCCAATACCCTAAGTAGATCGCCGTCCTGTATGGATCTGAGATCGAGAATTTCCTTTTCGGAAATATAGGCGAAGCGTTGATCCCTCAACGTTCCGAAGGTGTCGGACATCTGGTTTACCTTAGGGACCGGGAGCGACCGCGGTCGGATATGGATGATGGTTTAGGCGTCGTTCAATCCCGTCTTTTCAAATCGGTTCGCCGTCACCGCGCCGGTAACGGATTCGCCGTCTTCGGACAGTGGCAAGCGAACCGAAATGGTCGTCATTTCCCGCCCGTTCTCGGAAACCCATTGTACCCGGGTCCAAACAGGGGCCCGGCGCTCGGCCATGATCGGCAAAAGCTCGGCATTGACGAAGCCGTAACCCGAAATGTTGTCGGCGTAATAGCGGCGACCGGTCAAATCCTGCCCCGCGATTTCGACCATCCCTGTGCCGAAGAAACGGTAATAATGATCCGGCGGGTCGCCGACGATGTCGATGACGGCGACAGAGGGAATAATCTCAGGAGGTAGGCGTTCGATCCGGAATTCGCCGACACGAGGGCCGACGCGATCTCCGCGTATGGAATTCCAATACTCATAAACCTGGAACAGGAGCGGGAACGACGGGTCCGGCCCGTCGAGAAACTCCGATTTCACGACATGCGCGATCTTGAAATCACGGTTCGGCCTGAGCATGGTCCCAGGTTCCTTCCAGGCGTAGTCCTCCCCATCCGCGGCAATTTGCCGCGGACCCTGCCTATAACGGTGTGCCTATTGGCATACCGATTCAAGGGTTTTTGATGGACCTATACGACTGGATAGGGCGGAAACGTCGGAATTTCAGGACTCTTCCGCCGCCTCTTCGGCGCGGCTGTCCAAATAGCTTTCAACCATGGCGTAAATTTCTTCGGACGCATCCTCGTCACCCGTGAACACCAGGTTCGATTGCTCGCCGTAGATATTCATCACATAGCCGCGCGCGCCGCAGACATCTTCCAACGCCTGAACGAACGGCAGGATCACGCGATCGTTCAAGGCCTCCGCCGTCTGGCAGGCTTCCATGCGCTCCAAAAGAAGGCGGCGTAGTTCATCCGACGGTTTGTGTTTTTTGGGTCGGCTCATCGTCGTTCCGGAAAGAAATTGTTACGCGGTCGGGCAGAAATCACGCATGCCCGGCTTTGTCCGACAGCATGCGCGGGTCGATGCCGATCTTCAGCATCGCCTGTTCCCACTTGTCGTCCATTCCGCCACCGAACACAAGCTGCGGATCGGCCTCGACATGCAGCCAGCCGTTCGCCTTGATCTCGGAATCCAATTGCCCCGGCCCCCAACCGGCATAGCCCAGCGCCAACAAGGATTTCTGCGGGCCGCTGCCTTCGGCGATGGCCTGAAGGATATCCACCGTGGCGGTCAGGGCGATGTCGTCGTTCACGACCATGGTCGCTTCCTGAACATAGTCCGGGGTATGCAGGACAAACCCCCGCCCCGATTCCACCGGCCCGCCGAAATGCACGTTGATCGGCTCGTGCATACCCGACGGGATAATATCCAGCTGCTCCAACAGGTCCGGAAAACTTAACGTCTCCAGAGGCTTGTTCACAACCAAGCCCATCGCGCCCTCGGCATTATGGGCGCACATGTAGATCACGGTTTTGGAGAAACGGTCATCCGGCATGTTGGGCATGGCGACCAACAGGTGGCCGGCGAGATATGCAGGATCGTCCAGATTTATGGTCATCGGATCGCCCTCGGCGGTTAAAGGGGCCCTCAATGTCGTCTGCTTATAACATATTGGGCACCTTAAATTATGGCGTTGTACCTGGGCGGCAACAAGGCCACCCAGGGGCAATTTTCGCCGTCCTGCCTGGAAATCGCCACGATCACGCGCCATTTATTGGCCGTGTTCGAACCAGCCATGCATAATGCGTGGCAATTCTTATCCCGATCCATTGACCGGAGCCGCCGACAGCCGTGATTTCCTTCCGCGCAGCCCCCCTCGCCTTCCTGGCGTTCGCCCTTTCCCTGATCGTGGGCGGCATCGCCCAAGCCGCCACCGGCGCGGCATCAGACTGGCAGGAAACGGACCAGACAAAGGTTCGCCTGATCTCGGCGACGACAGGCACGGGAACGGCGGAGAAACTGCGCCTTGGGTTGGAATTCCACATGATCCCGGGGTGGAAGATCTATTGGCGCTCGCCCGGCGACGCGGGCATTCCGCCGCGCCCGGATTGGGGACAATCGGAAAACCTGAAGTCCGCCAAACTGGCTTGGCCCGCGCCGGAGCGGTTCAGCGTCCTCGGCATCGAAACCCTGGGCTACAAGAAAGAGGTCGTCCTGCCGATCGACGCGGTCCCGGTCGAGCCGGGCAAGCCGATCGCCTTCAAGGCGACGATTCCTTATCTGACCTGCGACGACATCTGCATCCCCTACACGGCGGAGGTCAGTCTGAACCTGCCCGCCGCCCCGGCAGAGCCCAGCGAATACGCCCATCTGATCAGCCGCTACGTCGCCAACGTGCCGGGCGATGGATCGGGTCACGGCCTGATGATCGCCGATACGGCGGCCCTCAACCCCGGCGACAAAGCCAAGGGCGAGATGCAGATCAGCCTGCGGGTTAAATCCGAAACGCCCTTGTCGGCACCCGACGTCTTCCTGGAAGGTCCGGAAATTCTGGCCTTCACCAAGCCGAAGGTGAGCTTTTCCGATAACGGCAAGGAAGCCCGCCTGGACGTCACCGTCACCGGGATCAAGGACCTGGAGGGTGGCGCGGAACGGTTGGCCAAGGAAACCCTGACCGCGACCCTGGTCGATGGCAAACGCAGCGCCGAACGCCCCCTGAGCCTCGCGCCCGGCGAACTGGCCCCGCCTGCCGACGCCCCAGCCCTAAGCGCCGCCGAAATAACCCCGGCGCCCAAGCCGAAGCTGTTGCTGTTCATCGGCCTGGCCATCCTGGGCGGCCTGATCCTGAACCTGATGCCCTGCGTTCTGCCGGTGTTGTCGATCAAGGTTCTGGGCGTGATGGGCCATGGCGGCGGGGACAAGGGCGCAGTCCGCAAGGGCTTCATCGCCTCCGCCCTGGGTATTCTGGCCTCGTTCATGGTTCTGGCCTCGGGCCTGGTCGCCCTGAAGGCCGCCGGAATGAGCATCGGTTGGGGCATTCAGTTCCAGCAGCCCTGGTTCCTGATGGCCATGGCGGTGATCGTCTTCATCTTCGCCTGCAATCTGTTCGGTATGTTTGAAATCGCCCTGCCCGAAGCAATCGGCGATATGGGCGCCCATGCCGCCGATTACAGCCACCACACCGGGCCGATGGGGCATTTCCTGCAAGGGGCCCTGGCAACCCTGCTGGCGACGCCCTGTTCCGCCCCCTTCCTGGGCACCGCCGTGGGCTTTGCCTTGGCCCGCGGTCCATTCGAGATTTACGCCATCTTCGCCGGATTGGCCCTGGGCCTGGCCCTGCCTTATCTAGCTGTGGCGGCCGTTCCGGGGCTGGCCACGCGCCTGCCGCGCCCCGGCCCGTGGATGATCCGTCTGCGCCACGTCATGGGCTTGGCCCTGCTGGCCACGGCCGTTTGGTTGATGACGGTGATCGAGGGAATTTTGGGCGCGCCCGCCACCGGCGGTTTGGTCGCCGCCCTGGTCGTGCTCGGCGGCGTGTTGTGGCTGTCCGGGCGACGGGTCAGATCGGTCTGTGCCCTGGTACCCGGTGCGCCGATCGCCATCGGGGTGGCCGCAGTTCTGGCGGCGGCGGTTCTGCCGGTCACCAATGCGCCGATCCGCACCGACGATCCCCAGGCCGCGCGCAGCGCTGGAAAGAACGCCGATGCCCGCGCCTTGTGGCAGCCGTTTGACGAAGCTCGCATTCCGCAGTTGGTTGCCGAAGGCAAGACCGTGCTGGTCGATGTGACCGCCGATTGGTGCATCACCTGTCAGGTCAACAAACGGCTGGTGCTGGACAAGGACGCGGTCCGCAACGCCATCGCCGACGGGCGGATCGTGGCGATGATCGCCGATTGGACCCGCCCCAACCCGGTGATCGCCGAATACCTGGCCAAGTTCGGGCGCTACGGCATCCCGTTCAACATCGTCTACGGCCCGCAAGCCCCGGATGGCATTCCCCTGCCCGAGCTTTTGACGCAGGATGCAGTGACCGGCGCGGTGGCGAAGGCCGGAAACGTGGTAATCGCTGAAAACTGAGCCGACAATCCGCCGCGGTGGATTGTTTTTCATGGACTCTCGGCGGAAATCCACTATCTCATTCAGGCATGAAATTGCCCGGGCGACGAATGCCAATCATCGTCCGCGGCGCTATTCGGGAAAAACCAAATCCAGGGGAATTTCTATGACGATTGGTGTTGGAGACAAAATTCCGGCCGCAACTCTGTATCAGATGACCGGCGATGGCCCGTCCGCCGTGAGCACGGACGACCTGTTCAAAGGCAAGACCGTCGTGATGTTCGGCGTTCCGGGTGCGTTCACGCCGACCTGCTCGGCCAAGCATCTGCCGGGCTTCATCGAGAAGGCCGCCGACCTGAAGGGCAAGGGCGTCGACGAGATCGTCTGCATGGCGGTCAACGACGCCTTCGTCATGGGTGCCTGGGCCAAGGACCAGGGCGCCGAAGGCAAGGTCACGCTGGTCGGTGACGGCTCCGCCGATTTCACCAAGGCCACCGGCCTTGAACTCGACCTGGGCCCGCGCGGCCTGGGCCTGCGTTGCCAGCGCTTCGCCATGGTCGTCGAAGACGGTACGGTCAAGTCGATCGAGATCGACGCCGCCGGCGCCTTCGAAAAGACCAGCGCCGAAAGCGTTCTCGCCGGCCTGTAATCGAATTTCCCGGGGGTGCGCCGCATCCCCGGGTCTTTCGCCCTGACCTACCCCCTTCCTTTCCGGCTGGGTAGAGCATGAATTTTCTGATGGCCGGAATTCCGTTCCCATGACGCCGTTCCGGATCCGCCGCTTCGCGGATCGCGATGCCCCGGCCCTCGCCCGGGTGTTTCTTCGCGCCGTGCATATCGGGGCGAGGCTCGATTATTCACGCCGTCAACGCCAAGCCTGGACGCAGGGCACTCCCAGCGCCGCCTGGATCCGCAAGCGGCTGGCCGGCCAGGACGTATTCGTCGCGACCCGACACGGTCGCCCCGTGGGCTTCATGACGCTGCGCACCGACGGCTATCTGGACATGGCCTTCGTCGATCCGGCCTTCGCCGGGCGTGGCCTCGCCAAGCAATTGTAGGGCGAAGTCGTGGCCGTGGCGCAGGAGCGTGGCCTGGGCCGTCTATTCACCGATGCCAGTTTCCCCGCCCGCCGGTTCTTCGCCCGGCGGGGCTGGTCGGTGCGGCGCGCGCAGAAAGTCGCCCGGCGCGGCGCCGTCCTTATCAACTTTCGGATGGAACGACGCCTAGACAGCTGACTCTATCGGCTGCCCCCCGCCATTACGCCGCCAGCAAGCGGATATCGGTCGGCGCGATGTTCAGGCGGACCTGCTCGCCCATCTTGAACAGCCGCCGCCCGGCGCGATGGGTTTCATCGACCAGGATCGAGGCCTCGCCGACCCGCACCGCGTAACGCACCAAAGTGCCCAGGAATTCCAGCATTTCGACCGAACCTTCCAGGCAACCGGCTTCCGCCGGGGCTTCGTCGACACCCGCGATAGACAAGTTCTGCGGGCGGAACATGGCGGTCGTCCCGGCCTGAGCCGCCACATCGCCGCCCAGGGCCAGACGCGGGCCGGACTTGGCCGCGAACAGGGGCTTGCCGTCACTCATCTCGACCACGCCGTCCAACAGGTTGGCCGTGCCCAGGAAGCTGGCGACGAAGCGGTTGACCGGCTGGTCATAGAGCTCCAGGGGCGACCCCGTCTGCTGGATCACACCCTGATCCAGCACCGCCATGCGGTCGGAGATCGTGTTGGCTTCTTCCTGATCGTGGGTCACGAAGATCGTCGTCAGGTTCAGCTTGCGTTGCAGTTCATGGATTTCGCGGCGCATCTGAACGCGCAGGTTGGCATCCAGGTTCGACAGCGGCTCGTCCAGCAACAACACGCGCGGCTCGACCACCACGGTGCGGGCCAGGGCGACGCGCTGCTGCTGCCCGCCCGAAAGCTGCGACGGGCGGCGGTCGCCATAGGCCCCCAGACCGACCAGGTCCAGGGCGGCCTCGACCCGCTCGGCGATCTGTTTGGCGGGAACCCTGCGTTCCTCCAGCCCGAAGGCGACGTTCTTGCGCACCGTCATATGCGGCCACAAGGCATAGGACTGAAACACCATGCCGACGTTGCGATCCCAGGGCGCCAGCCCGGCCACGTCGTCACCGTCGATCAGGATACGCCCGCCCGGACGCGGGCCGAACCCGGCGATCGAGCGTAGCAGGGTCGACTTGCCCGACCCCGACGGGCCCAGGAAGGTAAACAACTCACCGGGTTTGATTTCCAGGTTCACGCCCTTCAAGACCTCGGTCTTGCCGAAGGACAGGCTCAGGTTGTCGACGGTAACGGTCACGCCGCCGCTGGGTTGGTTCAAAGCCATGGTCATGCTCCCTGCTCGGTCGCCGCCTGATTGGGCGCCCGCTCGGTTTCCTTCTTGTGAATGATGCGATGCGACAGATAGGTCGCGAAGCCGATGATGACGACCGCAATGATGCCCAAGGCCGCGCCCGGCCCCCGGCCCGACGCGGACTGCATGAATTCGTAGATGCCGTAAGCCAACGGCGCGTCCGATTCCTGCGACACCAACATGATCGTCGCCGACAGTTCGACCGACGCCGTCGCGAAGCTGGTGATGAACCCGGCCAGGATGCCGCCGGTCATCAAGGGCACGACCACCCGCCGAACGGTCCGGCTTTTGGTCGCCCCCAGGTTCTCGGCGGCTTCTTCAAGCATCACGCTGACCTGTTGCAAGGCGGCGACGCAGGCCCGCAAGGCATAAGGCAGCCGCCGGATCGCCAGCGCGATCACGATGATCACCCACCACGACGCCAGGGGTTTGTCCAGGAACGGCACGTCGACCTGATGGAACGTCCGCAGGTAGCCGATCCCCAGCACCACGCCCGGAATGGCGACCGCCCCCATGGCCATATAGTCCAACAGCTTGCGCCCCGGTAGGCCCGTGCGCCAAACCACATAGGCAATGGCCGTGCCGAACACCACGTCGACCCCGGCGGCCAGACCGGCATAGAGCAGGGTATTGGTGATGTAGACGGACGAGGTCGAAATCACTTCGACATAATGCTGAACCGTATAGGCGTCAGGCAGCGGGCTGAACGACCACACCGTGCCGAAGCTGAGCAACGCCAGGGCGATATGCGGCGACAGCACCAGGGCCAGGATCAATAGCACCACGGCGTAACAGCCGATCCGCTCCCATCCTCCCAGGTCGCGCTTCATCAGGCCGCCGCCGCCTTTCTGCACCGTGGCGTAATCCTTACCGCGCAAGGCCAGGAACGAGGTCCAGAGCGACAACAGCGAAAACGCCACCAGGATCACCGAAATGACGTAGCCCATGGGGTCCGAAATACCGATTGAGGAAATCCGCAGATAGGCCTGCGGCGCCAGCATGTTGTTGATGTTCAGCAGCAGCGGCGTGCCCAAATCGTCGAAGACCTTGAGAAACACCAGGGACGCGCCCGCGACATAACCCGGCATGGCCAGGGGGAACACGATCTTGCGAAACAGGCGGCCGCGGCTGGCGCCCAGGTTCTGGGCGGCTTCTTCCATCGAGCGGTCGATGTTGTTCAAGGCCGCCGACAGGTTAATCAGGATGAACGGGAAATAGTGGACGCTTTCCACGAAGATCACGCCGTTCAAGCCTTCCATGAACGGTACGGTGAAGCCGAAATACTCGTCCAGCAGCAGGTTGATCGAGCCGTTCTGCCCGAACAACAGGATCATCGCCACCGCGCCGACGAAGGGCGGCATGATCAACGGGATGATGCCCAGGGTCTGGATCAGCACCGCGCCGCCGAAATTGAAGCGCGTCGTGAAATAAGCCAGCGGCAACGCGAACAGCGACGCCACGACCACCGACATGGACGCCACGTAAAACGAATTGAAGAACGATTCCTGGAACAGCGACGTGTTGAAGAAATCGATGAAGTTGATGAGCGTCAGGGCACCCGTGTTCGGGTCCTGAAAGGCCACATAGATGACCTTCGCCACCGGAATGACCAGGAACACGAACAGGAACAAGGCCATGAACAAAGCCACGGCACCCGGTCCCCAATGGTTACGCGATACGGCGATCAAGGTATCCCCCTGACATCACAGGTTGGGTTGTGCAGACACGAAAAAGGGAAAGAACGAACGCCCGGTCCATGCTTGCCCAGCAAGCGGGACCGGGCGTCCGAATACGGCAAACGCCTTACAGCATGGAGGCGGCTTTTTCCGCCAGGTCCTTGGCCTTGGCGTAGTTCGCCTTGACCATGTCGTCCCACTGCTGCTCGATCTCGGCCTGACGGCCGGTCACCTTGGTATCGGCCTTCTTGCGCTTCTTCTTGAAGATGGCATTAAACTCTTTAGCGCCCGCTTCGGCTTCGCTCACCGGCACCTTGGCGACCAGGGCTTCGGCCTCGGCGATCATCTTGTCCGCATCGGCGTTCGATTTGCCCTTGGCCTTCGCCTTGGCGTCGTGGATCGCCTTGACCGCGTCACGCAGGTCGTCCAGGCGATAGGTCACCATCACGTCGAACAGGGAATTGACGACGTTGTAGCGGGCCTTGGACTTGTCCAGGTCGAACTTGACCGCGGCACCCAGCGACGAGTCCTTGAACGGGTTCGGGAAATCCTTGGGCGCCTTGGCATAGGTTTCCGGGTTCACCGGCAGGCGGCGGATTTTCGGATCCAACAAGACTTCCTGGCCCTTGGCCGACAGCAGGAACTCGATGAACGCGGCGGCGGCCTTCGGATGCGGCGCGTTCTTCACGATCCCGATATTGGCCGGCACCAGGGTGGTGATCGGCGGATACAGGAATTCGACCGGGAAGCCGGAAGCCTGCGAGGACAGACCGAAGAAGTCGATCACGATTCCCAGGCCGAACTGGCCCGAATTGACTCCGTCCGGCACGCCGAAGCTGCGCTCGGTCACGGTTTTAAAGTTGCCGGACATGGCTTTCATCAGGCCCCAGCCCTTGTCCCAGCCCATGCCCTGCAGGATCGTTTCGACCGTCAGGTGCGTGGTGCCGGAACGGGACGGCGCGCTCATGCCGACATGACCGAAGTAAACCGGATCGGCCAGTTCGGCCCAGGTCTTCGGCACCGGCAGCTTCTTGGCTTTCATGTAGCGGGTGTTCCACATGATGCCGTAGCCGGAGGCGGCGAAGCCCTTGTAGTAGCCGTCCGGATCGTTGATGGGGAAGGCCCCGACCTTTTCCGGAATGCCCTTCACCTTGACGTCGTATTTCTGCAGCAGGCCGTCGCCCTTCAGCACTTCGAAGGCGTCGGGGGCCGAGGCCCAGAACATATCGGACGTATTGTTCTTCGCCGTTTCCTGAAGGTACTTGATCCCGGCGGTGGTTTTCTTTTTCAGCATCTCGACTTCAACGCCGGGATGCGCGGCCTCAAAGGCCTTTTTCACGGTCACTGTCGTATCCGGCGGATAGGACGTGACGATCACCAGTTTGCCTTCCAAGTCGGCGGCCTGAACCGGCAGTGCCGACATAGCCGACACCGCCAGCGCGCCGAACAGGGCACGCAGGGTATTTACGCGTTTCATCTGCTTGGACTCCTCCGAGACCTTGATTTAAGACATTCTTGGGTCCGGCTTCGTATGACCGGACTGCGGCAAGGCACCCATACGGTAACGGATGTCATAAAACCGTAACAAAAATGTAGCATTTCGATCTGCGGATTCCGACCGCAAAATCGACGGGCTCGGAGTGAACTTCCGGCCGCCGCCCCATAACGCGACAGCGGCCGCGGAAACTCAGGGTAGACCGTTGCGTCCATGGGCCATGAAGCCCGGACGTTCGCTCAACAACTCGTAATAGGCCGCGACATGGGGCAGGTCCGGTTTATCGAATCCGGGCACCATGAACCAGCGGTTGACCACCAATCCCATGGGAATATCAGCGACGGTGAAGGTATCGCCTGTCAGATAAGGCCCATGGACTTTCAGATGGGCGTCGACGATCCGCATGTCGTGGATCAGGTCCTTGCGTCCCTGACCGACGAACCATTCGTTATTCCACGGCGCTTCCTGCAGCACCCCGCCCAGGAACGCGCCGCGCAGGGCATGGGTCAGATCGTAGGCGACCCAGTCCATCCACTGTTCGACCTGTTGGCGCTTCACCAGGTCGGAAGGATACAGGTCTTCGCGCCCGGCCTTGGCGGCCAGGTAACGCACGATCGTGTTCGATTCACGCATCACCGCGTCGCCGTCGATGACCACCGGCACCTGGGCGATGGGGTTGAGGGCCAGGAACTCCGGCTCGGTACAGGCCCGAAAGCCGCGCCCGTAGTCTTCGCGTTCGTACGGCAGTTCGGCCTCGTCGCAGGTCCACAGGATCTTGCGCACGTTGAACGAGTTCGCCCGCCCCAGGATACGCAGCGTGTCGGTCATGATGTTTCCTCCGTCATTGTCATTTGACGGGCATGCTCGACCAGACCATTGCGAAACTCAAATTCATAAATAATAATAACTCATCATTTATATTTATGAATTTCACACTCCGCCAATTGCAGGTCCTGGTCGCCGTGGCCAGGCAGGAAAGCTTTACCCGGGCCGCTCAGGACCTGGGCATGACCCAATCCGCCGTCAGCACCAGCATTCGCCACCTCGAGGCGGAATTGGGGCAATCCCTGTTCGACCGCGATACCCGCAACGTTCACCCGACCGACAGCGGTCGTGACCTGGCCCTGCGGGTCGGCGGCTTGCTCGACGAATTGCGCGCCGTCCTCGACCGGGCCCGGGGCGATGCCGAACGGCGACGGGGACTGGTCCGTATCGCCGCCGTACCGACGGCGATCACCCGCCTTTTGCCCGCCGCCTGCGCGGAATGCCGCGCGCGTTTTCCCGAGATCGATCTGCGGATCGAGGAAATGGCCGCCGAGGATGTCAGCGCCGCGGTATTGGACGGCCGCGCCGACCTGGGCATCGTCAACGAAGCGCTGGAACAAACCCCGTCCCTGACGCGGATCGATCTGGGACGGGATGTGTTCTGCCTGGTCTGTCCGCGCGATCATCCGCTGGCCCGTAAAACGCGGGTCCGCTGGCGCGATCTGGACGGCTGCGACTTGGTCGCCCTGGCGCCCCGCACGGGAAGTCGCGCCCTGATCGACGACATCCTCGCCACTCATGGGCTCAAACCGAAGATCGTGCAGGAAATGTCCCGGCCCGAGGCCGTGGCCGCATTGGTCGCAGCGGGGATGGGTGTTGCGGTTCTGCCGGAGTTGGCCGCCCCGCCGAAGTCCGAACCGAACCTGATCGCCCGCCCCCTGGCGGACCCCACGGCTTATCGCCGCATGGTCATGATCCACGCGGACGACCGTACGCCCGGCGCGGCGGCATCGATTGTTTCGGAAATCGTCACCCGCCGGGCAAACGCCCGGCACGGGTGATTATTCGCGGATAACTATCCGCCAATACCTATTCGGCGGCCTGGGCTTCCGTCGGGGCCTTGGAATGTTGGCGGATGAAGTCCCGGACCGTCGGGGCGATGTTCTCGCGCCACTTCCGCCCGTTGAACACGCCGTAATGGCCGACGTTCTTTTCCAGATGATATTTCTTCATCGAGCTGGGCAGGTTGGGCGTGATGTCGTGGGCGGCCTTGGTCTGGCCGACACCCGAGATGTCGTCCAATTCGCCCTCGACGCAAAGAATGCCGACATCCGTGATCTTGCCTGGGTCGACGGCCTGCCAGCGGAAGGTCATTTCACCCTTAGGCAGCGAATGCTTTTGGAACACGACCTCCAGCGTCTGCAGGAAGTATTCCGCCGGCAGGTCCATGACCGCCAGGTATTCCTCGTAGAAGGCCGTCTTCTTTTCCGCCGCTTCGCCGTCGCCTTCGACCAGGTGGTCGAACAGCTCGTTCATCGACATCAGGTGGCGTTCCAGGTTCATCGAAATGAAGTTCGACAATTGCACGAAACCGGGCAGCACCCGCCGGAACGCGCCCGGATATGGCGGCGGCACGGTGGTGATGACGTGTTTTTCGAACCAAGCGCGGTCGTGGTCGTTGGCCAATTCGTTGACCGCCGTCCGTCCGACGCGAGTATCGACCGGCCCACCCATCAAGGTCATGGTGTCCGGGCGGCAGATATCGCCCCAGCCCGACATCACGGCGACCGCCGCCATCACCGGCACACTGGGCTGGCACACGCCCAGCACATGGGAATGCGGGCCCAGGAAATGCATGAAGTCGATGACGTAGTCGATGTAGTCGTTCAGGTTGAACTGATCAGCCATGACCGGAATGTTCCGGCAATCGATCCAATCGGTGATGTAGACGTCATGGTCGGGCAACATCGCCTCGACCGTGCCGCGCAGCAGCGTCGCGAAATGGCCGGACAGCGGCGCCACGATCAACAGCTTTGGATCGTTGCGGTTGGCCCGCCGCTTGAAATGGACCAGATCGCAATAGGTCCGATGGATCATGGTTTCGATCTCGACCGGGACCTTCTTGCCGTCGATCACCGTATGGTCGATGCCCCAATCGGGCTTGCCGTATTTGTTGGTAAAGCGCGAATAAACCTCGGCGGCGGAGCCCATGGCCTTGCCCATCGGCGTGTGGCTGAAGGCGTTCATCGGGTTGTTGGCCGCGAACTTCATGGCATCGGCGATCGCCCGCGAAGGCGCCATGGCAAGACGTTGCATTTCGTGCAGGTAATAGAGCATGGCGTGACCTTTTCGCGCGGATACGGCGCTTTTTCGGGGGGCCGCAAGGTCATCTCGCAGCACTCAAAAGCTGCGGATAGTTAACACCCGCAGCGGCCATTGCGTCAATGATGCAGTGCAACATAGACCGAAAGGCGGCTTCCCTCGATCGGGGTTTTCTCTAGCCTTTGATTTCCGAAATTCCCTGCCGGGCCAGCTCGTCTGCGCGTTCGTTCTCAGGGTGTCCGGCATGCCCCTTAACCCATTGCCATTCCACATCGTGGGTCGCCAGGGCGGCATCAAGGCGACGCCACAGGTCCTCGTTCTTGACCGGCTTCTTGGCAGCGGTCTTCCAGCCGTTGCGCTTCCAGCCGTGAATCCACTTGGTGATGCCGTCCTTCACATAGGTGCTGTCGGTCACCAGGCGCAGCCGCGCGGGCCGGGTCACGGCCTCGGCCCCCCGAATCGCGGCCATCAGTTCCATGCGGTTATTGGTGGTTTCCGGCTCGCCGCCGCATAGCTCTTTTTCATGCCCGCGCCAGCGCATGACCACGCCCCAGCCGCCCGGCCCCGGATTGCCGGAGCAGGCCCCGTCAGTGAAGATTTCGATCAGGTCGTCGGAAGCCATGGCGTTATTTCAAATCCAATCCGTATTCGGCGGCGCTGGCCACCCGTTCATGAAAGCGCAGCTTGGCCACGTACTCCATCGGGTTCTTGGGCGTCACCATGGCGCCCGGCGGCGTGTTCAGCCAATCGTACAGGCGGGTCAGCAGGAACCGCATCGCCGCCCCCCGCGCCAAAAGCGGCAGGGCCGCGACCTCGGCCGCGTCCAGGGGGCGCACCCGGTCGTATTCCATGACTAGGCGGCGCGCCTTGGTCACGTTGAAGCTGTAGTCGGCCTCGAAGCACCAAGCGTTCAGGCAGATACCCAGGTCGTAGGCCAGGATGTCGCGGCAGGCGAAATAGAAATCGATCAGGCCGGTCAGCTCATTGCCGCGAAAGAACACGTTGTCCGGAAACAGGTCGGCATGAATGATCCCGCGCGGCAGGTCGCTCGGCCAATCGGCCTCGATTTTGTCCAATGCCCGGCGCAGTTTGACGTTCAGGCCCATTTGAACCCGGTCGGCGGCGTCCGGTCCGGCGCTGTCGAGCAGCGGTCGCCAGGACGATACGGACAAGGCGTTGTCCCGCCCGCCCTCGAAATCGGCTCCGGCCAGATGCATTTCCGCGAGGGCCCGGCCGACGCCGGCGCAATGATCCGGAGTAATACGCCGGGGCCACATCCCGGCCAGGAAAGTCACCACCGCCGCCGGCCGGCCGGCCAGAACGCGCAGCGCCTCGCCGTCGCGCGCGCGCACCGGCACGGGGCAAGCCAGGCCCCGCGACGCCAGGTGATCCAGCAGGTTCAGGAAGAACGGCAGGTCCCGCGGATCGACCCGCTTTTCATAGAGCGTCAGGATGTACGCCCCCGACGTCATGGTCAGCAGATAGTTGGAATTCTCGATGCCTTCGGCGATGCCCTTGCACGACAAAACCTCGCCCAGGTCGTATTCGGACATGAAGGCGATCAGATCTTCGTCGGAGACTTCCGTGTAAACGGCCATGGCGATAATATCTTCAAACTGCGCTGCGGTCGGCAAAGACGCCTATGCGTCCGCCCCTTCAAAGGGCGGCCCATAAAACAGCAAATGTCGAAGGGGCGCCAGCCGTCGGCTGGCAACGCAGGATCAACAGCGGTTGGGCCAACCTGAATGCACCCCGGACACGTCATTTTTCGAACGGCGATTCTCGCAGCCAGCATCTTCCTATTCGGCGTCATGCCGGTCCAGGCCGCGCGCGAAGCCCCGGATGCGCCGGACCTGCACCGCGACGCCCCGCCCCTGGACCAGTCCGCCGTGCGCCGGGTGCAATCGGCCCTGGTTACCCTGGGTCTCTATTCCGGGGTGATCGACGGCAAACTGAACCAAAAACTGACAACGGCGATCCGCCAATACCAGCAACAGGCCGGACTGAGCATCACCGGGCGGATCACCGACGCCCTGATCGACCACCTGGAACGCAGCCTGCAGGTCAGCCGCCTGCTGCGCGATCTGGAAAGCAACCGCCGCAAATCGGTCGATACGGCCCGCCAAGCCCTGTTGTCCCACCCCGCGACCCGCGACCTGATCGAGGAACGCCGCGACGGCCCGGCGGACGCCACCCGCGATCCGACACCCTGTTTCGAAAAGCCGACGGTCCGCTGTCTTCTGGCCGAAGGCTTCGAAAGCGCCAAGGCCGTGGTCAAGCGCGACCTGCGTGATTGGGCGATGGGCGAAATTCTGGCCGCCCAGGCCCGCGCCGGGTTGATGAAGCAGGCGATGGACACGACCCGGCGGATTCAAGACCCGCGCTTGGTGATGGTCGCCCTGCGCGATATCGCCCAGGCCCAAGCCCGCGCCGGGCGGGCCGAAGACGCCCTGGCCGCCGCCGAGATCATCCCCGATTCCCAAACCCAGATCGAAGCCCTGGCGATGATCGCCACGACCCAGGTCCGACATGGGCATATGGCGGCGGCGCGGGATACCGCGATGTTGCTGTACCGCATGGCACGGCACCTGAAATCATCGACCAAGCGAGTGACCTTCGCCACGCGGGCAGCAGTGGCGCTTTACCGCGCCGGGGCTAAACAGGATGCCGAAGCCGCCTTGAAGGTGGCGCGCGCCGCCGCGTCCCTGCGCCAAATTTCGCCCAGCGCCCGCGTCGCCGCACAGCGTCAGGTCGCCGAAGCCTTGGCCGACATGGACCGTCTGGACGACGCCCTGGCCATGGCCGAGCAAATCGCCCGGCGGTCGGACCGCGCCCCGATCCTGATCGCCGCCGCACAGTCGGCGATCCGCGCCGGTCGATTGGATACCGCGACGGAATTGGCCCGCGACATCGACGCCGAGCGCTACCGCGCCCAGATCCTGGCCCAGGTCGCCGTGGCCAGGGCCCAGGCAGGCGACCGGCCCGGTGCCGATGCCCTGATGGACGAGGCCTTTGTCGATGCGGAAGCGGTCGCCCTTCCCTTCGCCCGGTCCTATGCCATCAGCCGGTTGGCCTTGGCGCTCAGCGATATGGCACGGAACGAAGGCCGCCCCGCAGACGAACAAGCCAAGCGCTTCGCCCGCGCCCAGGACGCCGCCGCCGGCATTTCCGATGCCCGTCTGCATGCCCAGGTCCTGTTCGAGATCGCGGCCCAGCAACGCCGCGCGGGTCTTCCCCCGGCCCAGGTAAACGAAGGCGAGCAACTTGCCATCACGACCGCCGTGACCATCCCCAGCGCGATCAGCCGGGTCTGGATTCATGGCGACCGGGCAACCGATCATGCCCGGGCGGGCGAACAGGATTTGGCCTGGGCCGCGTTCGACCGCGCGCTGATCGAGGCCCGCAAGATCGACAACACCTGGGCCCGCGCCCGGGCCATGGCCAAGCTGGCCCAAACCCTGATCGATCTGGTCGCGCCGAAGACCGCCGCCGCCCCCGATGAAATGTCCCCGGAAAAGCCCTGACCGCCGGTCCGCTTTCATTCCCTTTTCCCAGGCTTGCCGCCCGCCCGATGGTCCTTTAGATTTCCACCTCGCGTCCGGACCGGCGCCAAGACGGAGGACTCCATGGAACGACCCCATTGCGCACAAAAAGCCCCTTATCCCGTCGACGTGGAAGAGGGGCGGAAATATGCCTGGTGTTCCTGCGGGTTGAGCAAGAAACAACCGTTCTGCGACGGCTCTCATTCCGGAACCGGTTTTTCGCCGGTGATCGTGACCGCCGAAAAGTCCGAGACCCTGTATTTCTGTGGTTGCAAGGCCACCAAGACCCCGCCGTTCTGCGACGGCACGCATAACAGCCTGTAACCCGTGATCAAACAGATGCACCCGACCGGCCGCCTCAAGGCCCTGTTCTCCGTCCTGGCGATCTGCCTGGCCGTGAGTGCCTGTGATTCCATCAGCAATTCGTTCATGGACACCGTATCCGGCCGGGTTCAGCTTGCCTGCCCGCCGCAGAACATCATCGCCGATGCTTCGCGGCGACTGACTTATCAGCCGGGCGATGGCCGCGACCTGATCGATATCGACAACGAAATCGTCATTACCCAGGTCGACCTGACCTGCGATTCCAAGGTCAATCGCCAAAGCCGCGCCGGAACCATGACGGTCGGCGTGACCACGATCATGGATGCGGTGCGCGGCCCGGCGAACAAGAACCGGCAGACCAAGATTGATTACTTCGTCGCGGTCACCGACCGCGCCGACAAGGTTCTCTACCGCGAAGCCTTCGCCATCGACATGACCTTCGCCGACAACGAAAGCCGCCGCGAAATCGTCAGCCCCCCCGTGCGCCTGACGATTCCTATTCAGGCCGGGCAATCGGGCAAGAACTTCCGCATCCTGGTCGGCCTTGTCCTGAACCACGAACAACTGGACATGAACCGCCGCGACCGGCGCCCGCGCCTTTGATTTCGGGCGATTGCCGCCCGTAGGGCAGGCGTATCGGCTTCCCCCATTTTCCGATTATCCCCATGGCCGCCGTCGCGGGCGGTTGACGTTGTGCGCTGCGGCGATACAATGGCGCCACATCCTCAGACGATCGCTGTGGGAGAGACCGACCGTAGTCCGGCATTGCCGCCGACGGTCGGCGCCGAAGGAGCAACCGCCCCGGAAACTCTCAGGCACCCGGACCGCAGCGGGATGAGGCTCTGGAAAGTGGGCGTTCGGATCGACGTTGTCGGTTCCGCCCCACCGAAGATGTAAGCCGGCGACAACGAAGAGGCCGGTCAATCTTTCAGGTTCCGAGACAGAGGGGGCGTTCAGACGGTGGGTACACCGTTCGGACGCGGTTGAACCCTGTCGTCTCGATGAGATCGTGGCGGCACCCATGGACCAAAGCCGGGGAGGCCCCATTGGCCGACGATTCGAAAGACCTTAAAACCACGCCGTTGGATGCGCTGCATCGCGAGCACGGCGGCAAGATGGTGCCCTTCGCGGGCTATGCCATGCCCGTGCAATACACCGCCGGCGTGCTTCAGGAACATCTGCATACCCGCGCCGCCGCGGGCCTGTTCGACGTTTCCCACATGGGACAGGCGCGCCTGATCGGCGCCCATGCCGCCGAAGCGCTGGAGACCTTAGTCCCCGGCGACATCGCGGGGCTGAGTGCGGGGAGCATGCGCTATACCCTGTTGACCAACGACCAGGGCGGCATCCTGGACGACCTGATGGTCACACAATGCGGCGACTCGCTCTATCTGGTGGTCAACGCCGCCTGCAAGGAAGCGGACTTCGCCCATATCCGCGCCAAGCTGCCCGACTGCAAATTGGACATCATCGAAGACCATGCGCTGCTTGCCCTGCAGGGGCCGAAAGCGGCTGAAGTGCTGGGCCGTTTCGTCCCCGCCGCGCGGCACATGGTGTTCATGACCGGCGGGACCTATCACATCAACGACACCCCCTGCTTCATTACCCGGTCCGGCTATACCGGCGAAGACGGCTTCGAAATTTCGATCCCCGCCGACAAGGCCGAAGACTTCACCCGCCTGTTGCTGGGCGAGGACGAAGTGATGCCGATCGGCCTGGGCGCGCGCGATTCCCTGCGCCTGGAGGCAGGCCTATGCCTATACGGCAACGACATCGATGAAACGACCACCCCCATCGAGGCCGCATTGACCTGGACCATCGGCAAACGCCGTCGGGCCGAAGGCGGTTTCCCCGGGGCAGACATCATTCTGGAACAGATCAAATCCGGCACGTCCCGCCGCCGTGTCGGCCTGGTGCCCGAAGGCCGCGCCCCGGCCCGCGCCGGAACGGAAATTCAGGACACCGCCGGTGCTGACGCCGGAACCGTGACCTCGGGCGGGTTCGGCCCAACGGTCGATGGGCCGGTCGCCATGGGCTACCTGCGCAGCGACCTGACCGAGCCGGGCACCCAGGTCAATCTGATGGTCCGTGGCAAGGCAATGCCGGCCAAGGTCGTCAAACCGCCTTTCGTCAAACAGAACTACGTCAAAGACTGACCACCAGCAAATTGGCACCAAGCCAAGGGAGATAAGCCACATGACCGTCAAATACACCAAAGACCACGAATGGATTCGTCTGGACGGCGACGTCGCCACCGTCGGCATCACCGGCTACGCACAGGAACAATTGGGCGACGTCGTATTCGTCGAAGTCCCGGAAGCGGGCAGCGAGTTCGAACTGGGCGCGGAAGCCGCCGTGGTCGAATCCGTCAAAGCCGCCAGCGAAGTCTACGCCCCGCTGACGGGCGAAATCGTCGAAGGCAACCAAGCCATCGTTGATGACCCGTCCC
The DNA here is from genome assembly GCA_964012715.1 of uncultured Rhodospirillaceae bacterium. Lineage (GTDB taxonomy): Bacteria > Pseudomonadota > Alphaproteobacteria > Rhodospirillales > Casp-alpha2 > UBA1479. The sequence continues at coordinate 25,116 of CAXGUG010000011.1, forward strand.
TGGTCAATTCCGACCCGGAAGGCGAAGGCTGGTTCTTCAAGATGAAACTGAGCGATCCCTCGCAATTGGACGACATGCTGGATGACGCGGCCTACCGCGAACTTCTGGCCGAACTCGGCTAACGCCAACCCAACCGTTTAAGGAATCAAGACCATGGCCGCAGCGACCGTGGGCGACAGCTTCGCCGACCGCCACATCGGACCCCGCCGGGACGAAATCGACAGCATGCTGGACGTTCTGGGGGTCTCGTCCCTCGACGAACTGGTGAGCAAGACCGTGCCGCCGTCGATCCTCAAGCCCGGCGGCTACGAAGCCGCACCGATGAGCGAAGCCCAGGCCCTTGCCCGTCTGCGCGCCATGGCCGACCGCAACGTCATCGCCAAGTCGATGATCGGCATGGGTTATTCCGGCTGTCACACACCGCCGGTGATCCTGCGCAATGTGCTGGAAAATCCGGGCTGGTACACCGCCTATACCCCTTATCAGGCAGAGATCAGCCAGGGCCGCATGGAAGCCCTGATGAACTATCAGCAGACGATCATCGACCTGACGGGCATGGAGTTGGCCAACTCGTCGCTGCTGGACGAAGGCACCGCGGCTGCCGAAGCCATGACCCTGATGCACCGTGTCGGCAAGGCCAAGGGCGACAGCCTGTTCGTCGATGCCCGCTGCCATCCGCAGACCATTTCCGTGATCGAGACGCGGGCGGCTCCGCTGGGCATTCCCGTGGTCGTCGGCGATCCCTTCACCGACCTGCAGTCGGGTTTGGGCGAAACCTATTACGGCATCGTCCTGCAATACCCCGCGACCGACGGCGCGATCCGCGATTTCCGCGCCGTGACCGAACAAGCCCATGAGGCCGGCGCGCTTGTCACCGTGGCTGCGGACCTTCTGTCCCTGGTTCTGTTGACACCGCCGGGTGAATGGGGCGCCGACATCGTCGTCGGCTCGGCCCAGCGGTTCGGCGTGCCGATGGGATACGGCGGCCCGCACGCCGCCTTCATGGCCGCCAAGGACGCGTTCAAGCGCTCCCTGCCCGGCCGCTTGATTGGGCTGTCGATCGATTCCCGCGGCAAGCCTGCCTACCGCATGGCCCTGCAAACCCGCGAACAACACATCCGGCGCGAGAAAGCGACCTCCAACATCTGCACGGCGCAGGTGTTGCTGGCCAATATCGCCGGGATGTACGCCGTCTATCACGGGCCGGACGGCCTGACCCGGATTGCCCAGCAAGTACAGCGCCTGACCGCTGCCCTGGCAGCGGGGTTGAAGGCCGCGGGCGTCTCCCTTGCCAACGACAGCTTCTTCGACACCCTGACCGCCGGTTTGGGCGATAAGGCCGCCGCCGACGAAGTGATCGCCCGGGCCCGGGCCGAAAACATCAACCTGCGCGATTTCGGCGACGGACGGGTCGGCATCTCCTTGGATGAGACGACGGACGCTGCAGACATCGCGGCCGTGCTCAGCGCCTTCGGCGCGCCGGGCGCCTCGGTGGACATGGACGCCCCCGGCGGCATTCCCGCCGACTTGGCCCGGACCTCGGCGTTCATGGAGCATCCGGTGTTCCACAGCCATCGCTCGGAAACGGCGATGATGCGCTATTTGAACAAACTGGAGGGCAAGGACCTTGCCCTCAACCGGGCGATGATCCCGCTGGGGTCCTGCACCATGAAGCTCAACGCCGCCGCCGAGATGATTCCCATCACTTGGCCGGAGTTCGGGCAGATCCATCCCTTCGCCCCCGCCGATCAGGTGCAGGGCTACAAGGAAATGATCGACGACCTGGAACGGATGCTGTGCGAGATCACCGGCTTCGACGCGGTCTCCCTGCAGCCCAACGCGGGCAGTCAGGGCGAATACGCGGGTCTGTTGGTGATCCGCGCCTATCACCTGGCGCGGGGCGACAGCGAACGCAACATCTGCCTGATCCCCTCTTCGGCCCACGGCACCAATCCGGCCAGCGCCGTGATGGCGGGCATGAAAGTCGTGGTCGTGGCCTGCGACGATCACGGTAACGTCGATGTCGCGGATCTGAAGGCCAAGGCCGAAGCCAACAAGGACAACCTGGCGGCGCTGATGGTCACCTATCCGTCGACCCATGGCGTGTTCGAGGAGGCGATCGAGGAAATCTGCGAGATCGTCCATAGCAACGGCGGCCAAGTCTACATGGACGGCGCCAACCTGCAGGCCATGGTCGGCCTATGCCGCCCCGGCACCTTCGGGCCGGACGTGTCGCACATGAACCTGCACAAGACGTTCTGCATCCCGCACGGCGGCGGCGGTCCCGGCGTCGGCCCGATCGGGGTGAAATCGCATCTCGCCCCCTACCTGCCGTCGAATCCGGTCGTTGCCTCTGGCGGAGATGAGACCGTCGGCGCGGTCTCGGCCGCGCCCTGGGGTTCGGCTTCGATCCTGCCGATTTCCTGGACCTACATCGCCATGATGGGCGGTGAGGGCCTGATCCGCGCGACCCAGATGGGAATTCTGAACGCCAACTACATCGCCAAGAAATTGGCCGGCACCTATGACTGCCTGTACACCGGCAAACACGGGTTCGTGGCCCACGAATGCATCCTCGACACCCGTCCGCTGAAGGACGAATACGGGATCACCGTGGACGACATCGCCAAGCGATTGATCGATTACGGCTTCCACGCGCCGACCATGTCCTGGCCCGTCGCCGGGACGTTGATGGTCGAGCCGACCGAGTCGGAACCGAAAGAAGAACTGGACCGCTTTATCGAGGCGATGATCGCCATCGCCGAGGAAGCCAAGAAGGTCGGAGCGGGCGACTGGCCCGCCGACGACAATCCGCTGGTCAACGCGCCGCATACGGTCGATGTGGTTACGGCCAACGAATGGGCTCATGCCTATTCCCGCGAACAGGCCGCCTTCCCCGTGCCGGGGCTGTATCAGGCAAAATACTGGTCACCCGTGGGCCGGGTGGACAATGTCTACGGCGATCGGCACGTGGTCTGCACCTGTCCGCCGTTGGAAGCCTATCAGGACGCCGCCGAGTAACTCTCGGCGGCGATCCGCCCATCACGCGGCGGAGCCATCTTCCTTCTCGATATCGCGGTCGACATCGTCGGCCGCCCGCAAGATGCGTTTGGCCGCGCAATCGACCGGTGCGCAGCGGTCGGTCGGCGGCACGGCGTCGGGCGGCAGGTCAATTTCGCATGCAGCGCATATCTGATCGCTGGCCGCGCGGAGTTTCTCGGCCAGCAAATTGAAGTATTCTTTTCCACCGACAGGTTTAGGTCTTTCATCGCCCATTTCCGCGGTCTCCTTATTCCCCAAGTCTTGGCGAAACACCTGCTCCGTCAGACGACGGACGACAGGCGTTCCAGGAACTTCCGAACCTCCGTTTCCAAAATGGTCGACTGTTGGGCCAGTTCTCCGGATGCCCCTAGAACCTGTTGCGCGGCGCTGCCGGTTTCCTGTGCCCCCTCGGTCACCATCGCGACGTTGCGCGTGACTTCCGACGTGCCCACGGCGGCTTGCTCCACGTTGACGGCGATTTCCTTGGTCGCGGCGTCCTGTTCTTCGATCGCCGAGGCAATCGCCGAAGTCGCCTCGCCGATCTGATCGATGGTCGCGTTGATATCGTGGATCGCCTGTACCGCGATGCCGGTGACGCTTCGGATATCGTCGATCTGTTGCGAGATTTCTTCGGTTGCCTTGGCCGTTTGCGTCGCCAGGTTCTTAACCTCGGCGGCGACCACGGCGAATCCCTTGCCAGCCTCACCGGCGCGGGCGGCTTCGATCGTGGCATTCAAGGCCAGCAGGTTTGTCTGGCTGGCGATATCCGTAATCAGCCCCAAAACTTCGCCGATCCGATGCGACGCATCGGCAAGACTTTCGATTTCCTTGTCGGCGCGACGGGCGCGCTCCACCGCCTCGCCGGCCACCACACTGGACTGAGTGACCTGACGTCCGATTTCCGAAATGGAATTGGCCAGTTGTTCAGCGGCGGCGGCGACGGTCTCGACGTTGACCGAGGCTTCTTCCGCCGCAGCGGCAACGTTGGACGCTTGCTCACTGGTCGATGTGGCGGTTCCGTTCATGACGCTTGCCGAGCTTTCCAACTCGGTCGATGCCGATGAGACGGCCTGCGTCACGCCCCGCATGTTTTCCTCGAATTCACCGATCACCGCGCGAAAGCTGGCGATCCGGTCCTCCATGGACTGCGTCGCCGTGTTGATCGCACGCGACGCGGTCAGGAACCCACCGAGCATGCCTCGTTCCTGAATGCGTCGGAAATATTTGTTTTGACTGACGTATTCCAAACTTGCCGTCGACTCTCGGACATAGGCGTCCGTTCTGTCGATCAACCTGTTGATGGCATGGCACAGGTCGGCCATGTCGCCGCCCTTGTCGTCGATGCCGATGATCCGCGCCTCGAAATCGCCGTTGGCGACGGCCTCACAAACCTTCAGCGCCTGCGAGATCAGCGTGCTTCTTGTATGACTACCGGTGGAAATGAACATCCTCGTACCCTCGATCCCGTTAACGTTGCCTGCTCGATGCCGATTACTTCGGCATCTCCGCCCCTACAGGCGGGCGATGAATTCGTCGTAGGCGAGGCCCTTTTGCTGAAGCAGCCCCGTGATATCGGCAGAGGAAGCTTCCAGGCCTTGTTTCCGGTTTTCGAAACTTTGTTCCTTGGCCCGCAATTGGTCGTAGAGCGGAATGATGGTGCCCTCCAGAACCTTGCGGTTCGGCACCCGGCGGTTGGAATGATATCCAACGATCTCACCCGCCGTGTTCCGCGACGGCGTGACATGGGCCAAAACCCAATAATGATCGCCGTTTTTACAGCGGTTCATGACATAGGCGAAAATTTCGCCGCCAGCGGAAATCGTATCCCACAGCAGCTTGAAGATGCAGCGCGGCATATCAGGGTGGCGGATCAGGCTATGGGGTTGGCCCAGAACCTCCGCCTCCTTGTATCCGGCGATCCGCAGGAACACGTCGTTAGCATAGGTGAGTTTGCCCGTAAGGTCGGTTTTCGAAACGATGATTTCATCGTCATCGAAGAAGACTTCTTTCCCTGTGACTTGGCGATCCGGCATCACTTTCGATCCCTTTTGGCAGTTTTTCCGGCCGTTTCCAGCGGCACGATCGGAGGCTCCGTCGACGCGATTTAGCCGACGCTCAACTCCTCGCTTTTCCCCAAGCCTTGTCAGCTTATCGTAAGGTCAAAAAGCCCCACAATATGGGCTTTGGTTCATATATGAATGGATACACAGCCATCCACGATCTATCCCGGACCATTCATCCGCTTTCGATAAATCGGACAAAAATCGTTCTGTAACAATGCTTTGATTGACCACAGCCGAGCATCGGCCAATTTTATGGCTTGATCGATTTCGGAGGTTTCATGAAACGCCGTTTCGTTACTGTCGATGTCTTCACCGACCGTCCGTTCGGTGGCAATCCGCTGGCCGTCGTGTTGGAGGCGGAGGGGCTTTCCGACGATGCCATGCAGGCTATCGCCCGCGAATTCAACCTGTCGGAAACGACCTTCGTTCTGCCGCCGGACAACCCCGACGACACGGCGCAGGTCCGCATTTTCACGCCGGGCCGGGAACTCCCCTTCGCCGGGCACCCCAATGTGGGGACGGCGTTCGTCCTCGCCCGCGAAGGCACAGCGTTCGGCAAACCCGCGACCGGAACGCTCCGGTTCGAAGAAAAAGCAGGCCTGGTCCCCGTTGAAATTCTAACCGAAGGCGGCAACCCGGTCGGGGCGCGCCTGACCGCGCCCCAAGCCTTTTCCCAGGGCGAGCGGATCGACCCGTCGGTATTCGCCCCCTGTGTCGGCTTGGCCCCCGACGACATCGACACCTCGGCGCATCCGCCCGTATTGGCCTCGGCGGGGATGGTCTTTCCTGTCGCCCGGCTGAGCGGCATGGATTCCCTGACCCGCGCCAAAGGGAACGGCGCGGCCATGGATCGTCATCCCGAGATGTGCGGCCATGTCTTCCTTTACGTGCTCGATCCATCGCGCCCCGGCGGCATCCGCGCCCGGATGTTCGCCCCGGGCCTAGGCATCGCCGAAGACCCTGCCACGGGCGGGGCGGCGGCGGCATTGACCGGCCTGTTGGGATCGCTGGCGACAGTCGACGGAACCCACGATTTTCAGATCCTCCAAGGGGTGGAGATGGGACGCCCGTCGTTGATCGAAACCGCCGCCGATGTCTTCGGCGGCAAGGTGACGGCGATCCGCGTTGGGGGCGCCTGCGCGTCGATGATGGAAGGACTTATCGACGCCTGAGCCTCAGGTATCGTCCATTTCCTTCAACAACTGCTCGCCTGCGTCGCAGGGCGGGCGGCGGTCCATCCGCACGGTGCGGAACAGGGCCTCGCGGTCCAAGGGACCGTGCAGGTTCGCGATCTCGCGGATCAGCTTGCGTTTGATGGCGCGACCGAAGTCGGCGAAGCCGTCGGCCACGACGATGAACGCCCCCGGCCCGCCGATCACGCAATCTTCGAAATACCAATCCAGGTTCGGCAGCTGCGGCGTGCCGTAGGGGCTGGGCCGTCCGTTGACGATGGGCAGCCCGTTGATGGTAATCCCGGCGCGGACGGCACGGTCGCGGGCGGTGACCACCCCTTCGCCATTGTTGTTGGCGCCGTCGCCGGAGATGTCGATGACTTGCCGTTTAGAGCGATGCGGACTGGCCCGCAGGCGCTCCATCCCTAATTCAATCGCCCCTGAAATCGACGTCCACAATGCCGAGGTGAAGGGCATGATCGCCAGTTCATCAGCAAAATCGTGCGCCGCCGCGGGACTGTCGATCACCCGCCAATCAACCCCCAGGCGTTGATGATTGACGCCGGCCCATTCGATGTAGGTCACGGCGATGCGCTTGTGCTCGCCCCCCGTGATCGCGCGTATCACGGCCTCGTTTTGGAAGGCTTGAATGAACCCCTGGCGCTGCAGTTCGGCCTCGTCACGCTCGATACTGCCCGACACGTCGACCGCCAGGACCAACTCCAAATCGACCTCGAGCGCCGAAGCAGGCTCCGCCGCCCCGATCAGAAGCCACCCCATCAGGCCCGTGATCGCGCCCCGCCATCCATTCATCATCGCCACCTACCGGGCCTTGAGGCCCTCGCTTTTGTACCGATCCTTTTGAATATCGTTCAGTTCCTGAAGCTCCTTCAGGGTCCGTCGCTCACCCGCCAGGCAATCCGTTTCCGGCATCAGGGCGGCGCGGACCCGGCGGGGTTCATTGTCCCAGCCGGATAGTTCCAGAAACAATTTGCGCCGGATCGCCCGGGCGAAATCGTTGAACCCGCGGGCCACGACCATGAACGCACCCGGCCCACCGATCACGCAATCGCGGTAATAGACGTCCAGGGCCGGCGACGGCGCCATCCCGTTCGGCCCGACCCGGTCGTTGACGATCGGCAGGCCGTTGATCGTGACCCCAGCGGCGACCGCGCGGTCGCGCGCGCCCAACACCGGGTCTCCGTTGTTGTTTTCACCGTCACCGGAAATGTCGATCACCCGCCGCGCCCCGGCATACTCATTTTCGTCGAGGTACTTAAGCCCTTGGTCGATCATGCTGGAGATAGAGGTCCATTGCCCCCGGAACACGGAAGCCCCGGCGATATCTTCGGCGAAATCGCGGGCGTCGGATTCGTTTTCGATCACGGTCCATTCCACGACGATGCGATGTCGGTCCAGGCCCGACCATTCCACATACATCACCGCGACCCGGCCCAATGACCCCGATTTAATAGCCCGTACGATATGCGGATTGGTCAAGGCCGCGGCGAAGCCTTCGCGTTGCAGCCGCGCTTCCTCGTCGTCGATGCTGCCGGAAACGTCCACGGCCAGCACCAGTTCCAGGTCGACATCCTTGGCCTTTCCGGCCCAGGCGGGAGCTGCCGCCATTAGCAACACGACCGCCAGGAACGCCGCCCAACGTTGCATTTCCATGACGGTATGAAACACCGCCGCCGAGCCGCCGTAAAGCGGTTCTCGTCGGGGTTGGACAGCACATCTGCGTGATCAGGACACGGCTGGCTCTGGCGTACGACCCCGGAAACGGTTATGTGTCGCGTAAGGTGGGCAAACAACAAAAGTAATGTCGGAGGATCCCATATGACCAACAAAGAAGCGCTCAAAGACGTTAAGGCCGTCGTGTTCGACACATTCGGCACGGTGACCGATTGGCGCGGCTCGATCACCCGTCAGGGCGAGGCCCTGGCCAAGAAACACAACATCGAAGGCGTCGATTGGGAAGCCTTCGCCCGCGCTTGGCGCGCCGGCTATCGTCCCGGCCTGCACCGGGTGATTTCCGGGCAGCGCGCCTGGACCCCGCTGGACGTGATTCATCGCGAACGGCTGGAAGAAATCCTGGGCGAATTCGGCCTGGGCGACCGTTTCAACGAAGACGAAAAAGCCGACATCAACCTGTTCTGGCATCGCCTGGCCCCCTGGCCCGACAGCATCCCGGGCCTGTTGCGTCTAAAAACCAAGTTCCTGATCGCGCCCTTGTCCAACGGCTCGCTGATGCTGCTGGCCAACATGGCCAAGCACGCGGGCCTGCCGTGGGATTTCATTTATTCCTCGGACATGCACATGGCGTACAAGCGCGACCCAGAGGTCTATCGCAACGCCGTACGCCTGCTGGGCGTCAAACCGCACGAGGTCATGATGGGTGCGGCCCATAACGATGACCTGGAAGCCGCCCGCAAGGAAGGCCTGCGCACCGCCTATATCAACCGCCCGACCGAGTACGGCGCGGATCAGGTCAAGGACTTCAAGGCGACCAGCGATTGGGACATCATCGTCGACAGCGTCGAAGACCTGGCCATCGAACTGGGTTGCTGAACCATGTCCGACGACCGGCCCGAAATGGACGATATCGACCTGAAGCGGCTGGTCGGATACGACGACAACGCGGAATATGAACTGGACCTGCGGGGCCTTGATCTGGCCCATGCCAAGGAATCCGTTGTTCGGATGATCGAGCGGTCGCGCTTTCGGGCGCCCCGCTCGGTCATCGTCCGCCTGGACCCGGCAGGCCCGGACACGGGTGAAACCCTGTTTCAGCCGATCGGGCGATTGTTACTGGAGCAGCGGCGCAAGAACGCGCTGGAGAAGCTCAGCCCCCTGCCGCTATACGCGGGCTGCGGGTATTATCTGGTGACCAAGGGAAAGCCGGAAAAAGACAGCGAGGAAGGCTAGAAAATCCCGCCGCCGCCATTGTTGTTGCCGCCGGACGAACTTTCCTCGCCTTCCGGCAAGGCCATATCGCCGAACAGGCTTTCCATCAGATCCATTTCCTTACGACGACCGCGCCGGGTGTTCAGCTTCTTCTGCGCGCCGGACGGCAGCTCGTTGAACATGAACACACCCTTGTCGATCAGAATGTCGACCAAATCCTCGACGACGCGGGCGAGCGACAAATCCGACTGCACCCATTCGTCCAAGACCATCCCGGTCTGGGCATTCTGATTAACGAATTCGGCAAGACCCGGATCATCGGGCGCGACTTCTTCCGCGCCGTCGACGGGGGTGTCGAACACCGCGCGGACATTGCCTTCACCGTCCCTCACCACATAGGGCATGCATCTCTCCGACCTGCCGGTTATTGTTGGTGACAGTGTAATGGACAGATCACGGCAAGTTAAAGCTTTTCAATCGCTTGGCCCCCTTCGGCGGGCCATGGCGGCTGTTTGCGTCTTGGCCATGTCGGCCTGCGCCGCCGCGCCCGAAGCAACCCAAGAAGACCCGCTCCAGGCGCTCGGCCCGACGGCGAAATTATCCTTTGTCGTCGTCGATGCGCAGAACGGCAAGGTGCTCGCCACCCAGGATGCCGACCACCCGATGCCCCCAGCCTCGACCGCCAAGGTTCCGACCATGCTTGCGGCCCTGGAATTGCTGGGACCGGACTACCGGTTCCGGACCCGCGTTTTGGCGACATCGGCTCCGGATCAGGACGGTATCTTGAATGGCGACCTGATCCTGGCCGGCGGGGGCGATCCCCTGCTGACGCCCCACGACCTGTATGGCTTGGCGGTGCGGCTGCATGACTTGGGCCTGCGAAACGTCACCGGGCGTTTTCTCGTCGATGAGACCCTGTTGCCGAGCCTGCCTGAAATCAATCCCGAGCAACCGGCACAGGCCCGCTATAACCCCGGCGTCAGCGCCCTATCGGTCGATTTCAACCGCTGGCGCATGACATGGCGGGATGGCGTAATCGTCCGCTTACCGCCGCTCGATGCATATGCCGGTCGATTGGGGACGGCCCCGAACGGCCCCGGACAAGACGTTCTTTGGCAACGCGATGCCTGGGTCGTCGGGGCCGACGCAGCGGAGACAGGCGACCGCTTTCTTCCGACGAAATCACCGGGCCTAGCCACCGCGCAATTGTTCCAGCGACTGGCCGCACAAACAGGAATCACCCTGCCGATGCCGAGGATCGCCGCCGCCCCGGCCGCCGCACAACCCGTGACCGAAGCCATGAGCCGCCCGCTTGGCGAAATCGTCCGCCTTGGCCTGCAACATTCCAACAACTTGGTGGCGGAACTGATCGGCTTGACCACGGCGCGGATGTTGTCCGGGCGGCCGGACGACTTGGCGACATCCTCCGCAATTGTGGGGCGGTGGCTGCGTTCGACCATCTCGCAAGCCATACCGGACGCCGACTGGCACGGTTGGGACCTGCCCAACCATTCCGGCCTGTCCCGCCATGCCCGGGTCACCGCCAATCAGATGGCGGCGGTTCTGCACTTTGCTTGGCGGCAGCGCTATGGCGGTTGGCCGTTCGCCGCATACCTGCCCAGCGCCGGGTTCAACCGGGCCTTTCGCGACCGCTTCCTGACCGAAGACGCGATCGGGCGCATCTGGGCCAAAACCGGCACATTGCATTATGCCAAGGGACTGGTCGGATACCTGACCGGGCCGAACGGTCGGCCTTTGGTCTTCGCCCTGTACATCGCCGACCCAACGGCCCGCAGCACCTATGACGGATTAAGCGCCGACGCCCGCGCCCTACCGGACGAACAAGCCCGCGCCCTTGCCTGGATCGACAAAGCGGAACAGGCGGAACAAGCGTTGGTTCTGGAGTGGCTGGAACGGTTCGCGCTGCCTTAGGCCAGCGCAGCCTTGCGCGGCGGGCGCGCCCGACCATGCGCTTCGTAGAAATTGCGCATGGCCGGACTATCCCTCAAGGTGGATAGCGACATGATCCAATGAATATCTTTTCCGTCCGCCGACAGCGGCAGGCGTAGGTCCATCAAGGTCGGGATTCCCGCAACCTCCGGGTCGGCATCTGAAATCTCGCGGCGAAATGCCGTCGGCGCGGCGCGCTCCAGCGTCGTCTCGTACTGGTTGAAGATGACTGCGGCCAATTCTTCGGGCAGATTCAGAGAGGCCGACAAACCCGTCAGATCCCGCCCCTTCAAAACTAGGTGGCCCGTACCGTAAAACGTATAGACAAAATCTAGGGGTGCGCGGTGAACCTCGACCACGGTCAAGTACGGCAGCACTCTGGCGGGGAATTCGATTAATTCGATCTCGGACCAGGACGGCGCAATTCGGTCGCCGCGCCGCTGGTTCCAATAAGAATAAAATTCTTGGAGGTTCAGGTCGGAAACACCTTCAACCTCGATGCATTGGTTTTTTATCGCGACCACACCCGTAACCCCGCCATTACTTAACCTGGCGTTGTATTTACTTTTACGATGGCAGTAATCAGGCGAGTTTTAGGCCTGATCACGGGCGAAATAGTCGCTCTCCCACTTGTATCTGTCAACATAGCCGGAGGTCATATAAGACCTGTCTAAAGACAGATTGCGGGCCATTCGGTCAGGCAGGAAACCAGCTCCGCCAGCCGTCCCAACCGGCCACCCGTTCGGCGATCACGGCATAACCGTCATCCGGCGGATGCACGCCGTCGCCGACCGCGCCGTTCCAGGAACTATCCCCCGACAGGGGCGTGAACAGGTCCAGATAAGGCACCCCCATCTCCGCCGCGATAGCGGCAAACGCATCGGACATTTCGGCGATGCGCGCATTGCTGAACTGCCGGGTCGGTAATCCGGGCGCGGCTTGGAACGGTTGCTGCGTCTCATCGATCGGCGGCGGACCGACCCACAGGGTCGGCTTCCAATCCATGGCTTCGGAAATCATCGCCCGGGCGTTTTCCAGCGTCCGATCAAATGCCACGCGGGTCGCCTCGCCCTCCATCGCCGTGTCGTTGGTGCCGAATAAAAACACCAAAGCGCCCGGGAACGTATCCAGCAATCGGGGCGTGCATTCACCGCGCCAGCGCGGGCGAATCATTTCCGTCGTCTCAGCGCGAATACCCAGGTTGTAGCAGGTGATGTCGTGCCCGGCCTGAACCTCGCGGTGGCACAGCCGCCCCGGCCAGCCGAGGAAAGCCCGATCGCCGGTGCCGTTGGTCAGGCTGTCGCCGACGAAACAAATCCGAAGTTGTGTCATGTGTTCTCCCCGATCAGGCTGCGGGCCTGCGCCAAGCAAGCATCGTGGTCGGCTTCGTAGCCACCGTTTTCCCACCAAGCTTCGACCCGATCCAGAACGTCGCCGACACCAGGGCCGGGGGCAAGCCCCAATTCCAAAATGTCGCGCCCTTTCAACGGAAACACCCGTTCCGGCCATTGTTCGACCGCGTCCAACAAGGCGTGCCAGGCTTGGCTCCGGGCGGCGGGCAGGCGCGTGGTCGCGGCCATCTCATCCGCCCAACCCAACAGGACCAGATCACGAAACCTTTCCCGGCCGACCCGCCGCATCAGTTTTTCATGGTCCAGATCGCTCACATCCGGGGACGGCATCGACGCGGGCGCGGCCAGGGCGATCAGGCGATCCGTCTGCGAATTGGAAAGCCGCAACCGCGATGCGACCGCAGCCGCACCCTCGGCGTCGGTATCCAACAGCGCCGCCAGGGCACGGATCGGGTCAGGTGCGACCCCGTCCATCACCACCCCTCGGGTACACAGCCAATGATCCAATCGCAGGCGCGTGACATGGCCCGCTTCGGGCAGAACTTGTTCGAGCACGCCGTGCCCACGCATCAACAAAACGACCTCGGCCGGTTGCGGGGCGACGAGAATTTTCAGCATCTCTTCGCGCACCCGCTCGGCGGACAAATCCTTGAGATGCGCGGCATGGGCGCGACAAGCGGCCAGAGCATCGCGGTCGGCGGGCGGGCGTCCGTAGCGCCCCCAGAACCGGAAGAACCGCAAGATCCGCAGATAGTCCTCGCGCACCCGGTCATCGGCGCGCCCGACGAAGCGGACGATGCCGTGCGCCAGATCGCGCATCCCCTCGAACGGATCGTAGACATCGCCCGAGGGCGAGCACGACATGGCGTTAATGGTGAAATCGCGCCGACGAGCATCTTCGATCCAGTCGTCGGTGAACTCTACCCGGGCGTGACGACCATCGGTTTCGGCATCGCGCCGCAAGGTCGTAATCTCGAACGTATGCTCGCCGATCACCGCGGTCACCGTGCCATGGTCGATCCCCGTGGGGATGACCTTGATCCCCGCCGCCGACAGAACGGCCATGGTATCTTCCGGTGCCCGGGTGGTCGCGATGTCGACGTCCGTCACCGGACGCTTGGCCAAGGCATCGCGGACGCAACCGCCGACAAAGCGCACGCAATCCGCCCCCATGGCCGCGACGACGGCCTGGGTTTCCGGCCAGGCGAGCCAACCTTCGACCGCCAGTTTGCCCAGCGGGTCGCGGCTGATGCCTCGAATTTCCACGTAATCGTCGTCCACCGCAGCCACCTGTGCCGAACGCGCCGCCAGGCGGCCGCGTCGACGGTCGTCAGTTGAATTTGGGCGGAATAATACGTCCGTCCTCGAAGCGAGGCGACTGATACCCGCCTTCGCCCGGGTCGAACCCGGTCGTCGCCGCCAAGGACAGAAGCGTCCCGATCATCAGCATCAACCCAGCGACGAGGCACCAGAACAGCCCACCCCGGGTAATTTCCGGCGGCTCGCCCCCCAGTTCTTCCGCCCGTTTGCGATAGTACCAGACCCAGATCAGGTAGGCCGCCGTCGGCAGGACCAGGGGGATGACGTAATTGAGTAGCAGGCGAATCACCTAACCCCTCCCCTGGGACGGGCGGATGCCTTGAAAATCGCGCTGGAAGTTCGGGTCCGGCCCGTCGCCGACCAAAACGTCGTAGAGATTTTTGATCATCCCGGCCGTGGCGCCCCAGATAAAACGATCCTCGAAAGGCATGGCGTAGAAATCGCGACGGATGCCGTTGATCTCGCGCTTGTGGCGCTGATGGTTGGACGGGTCCATGAGGAACGACAGGGGCACCTCAAACACATCGGCCACTTCGTTGTCGTCCGGTTCGATATCGAACGGCGGCGTGACCAGCCCGACCACCGGGATCACCGAGAACCCGGTGCGGGTGATGTAGGGATCGAGCCGCCCAATCACCCGGATATGCCGTCGATGCAGGCCGACTTCCTCCTCCGTTTCGCGCAGGGCGGTATCTTCCGGTGAATTATCGACCGGATCGGAATGCCCGCCGGGAAAACTGATCTGCCCGGCATGATGGGCCAGATGCGAGGTCCGCTGCGTGAACAGAGTTGTCACCTGCGCCTCCCGGTGGACAAGCGGGACCAGAACCGCCGCCGGGGTCAGATCGTCCAATATGCCCATTTCGGGGTTCAGATCGTGATCCCCGCGAAGCGTCTCCGGGTCCCGTTCCAGGCGCTGGAACTGGTCGATCAGCCAATCGGGGGTCAGGGCCGGGCTCATCGATGGGCTCATGTGCGGGGTATCCTCGTTGATACGATCAGTCTTCGGGCGGCTCTTCGTCAAAATGGCCGATGGAAAAGAACCGGCCACCACTCCATATACCGTAGATAGGCTGACCTTCGACCATTTCTTCGACGGAAAGTTCGACCAATTGATAATAGACCGACCGTGTCAGGCGTGCCTCCATGCCCCGCTCCAGGCCCACATAGGGCCGGGGTTCCTGGGTTTCCGGGTCGACTGCAACGCGCAGCGGATGGTCGGCATCGATCGCCACGGTTTGGTCAATATTCGTGCGGAGAGTGATGACCTGATCCGGGCCAGCGCCCTCAATCGTGGCCTCGACCGCGAGGAACGGTGCGTCTTCGACCTGGATCCGGCAGACTTCGGCGGGGGTGATCAGCCAATGATCGCCCGCGTCGTCACGGTTGAGGACGGTCGAGAACAGTTTGACCAGTTCTTTGCGGCCAATCGGCGAACCGGCATAATACCAGGTGCCGTCCAGGCCGATGCGCATGTCGATGTCGCCGCAAAGAGTTTGGCGTGGGCGCAGCGCGATGCCGACGGGCGCGGGATTGTCCCCGCCGGGGGCGGCGGAGCCGATGAAGGAGCGAAGATCCGGTGTGTTTTCGGGCATGGTTTCGGTGATACGCTATTCGCGACGAAGCGATCTTTTCCTGTGCAACATGGTTTGCGGACGGGATCGGCCCCGTCCATTTCCGTTTCTTTGAATGGAGGCGTGACCCGTGACGACCAACACCCAGAATAAAACAACCGGAGACGGTGGCAACAGCGACGACCTGGTCGACGCCATTGACGGCCTGGTCGACGACATCGCGAAAGTCCGCGAAAGCGTCGGCAAGGTCATTTTCGGCCAAGAATCGGTTGTCGAGGAAACTCTGATCACCCTGTTGGCCGGGGGTCACTGCCTGCTGGTCGGCGTGCCGGGCCTGGGCAAGACCCGGTTGGTCGAAACCCTGGGCAAGGTGTTCGGAATGAACGAACGCCGGGTCCAGTTCACACCCGACCTGATGCCCGCCGATATCCTGGGATCGGAAGTGCTGGAAGAAAGCGAAACCGGCAAGCGGGCGTTCCGCTTCGTCAAGGGGCCGGTGTTCTGCCAATTGCTGATGGCCGACGAAATCAACCGCGCCAGCCCGCGCACCCAATCGGCGCTGCTGCAGGCGATGCAGGAACACCGCGTGTCCGTGGCCGGGCAGTATCACGACCTGCCCAAGCCGTTCCACGTTCTGGCGACCCAGAACCCGTTGGAACAGGAAGGCACCTATCCCCTGCCCGAGGCGCAGCTCGACCGCTTTTTCATGCAGGTCGAAGTCACCCACCCCGATCTGGAGACCGAGCGGGAAATCCTGATCAAGACGACCGGCGCCGACAGCCAGGAAGCGAAAAAGGTCATGGACCCCAAGGCGCTGATGCGCGCCCAATCGCTGGTCCGTCACGTGCCGGTCGGCGAAGGCGTGGCCGAGGCGATCCTGAAGCTGGTCCGCGCCGGACGTCCCGATGCCTCGGACCTGCCGGAAGTTCGCAATTACGTGTCCTGGGGTCCCGGCCCGCGGGCCAGTCAGGCCCTGATGCTGGGCGTGCGCGCCCGCGCCATGATCCAGGGTCGCATGGCCCCGTCGCTGGACGATGTCTATGCCCTGGCCCATCCGATCCTGCGCCATCGCATGGCGTTGAATTTCGGCGCCCGGGCCGAAGGCGTGACGGTCGAACAAATCATCGACCGGCTGTGCCAGATCATCGAATAGGCACCCCACGAATAAGAGCCAGACAGGCACGGACCCAGGTTTAAGCAGAATGGCGGACTCGTTGGACAGACCCGACCTTCATCACCAGGCCGAAAGCGCGGCCGCGGGCCTGCCGCCATTGCTGGTCGCGGCGGAAAGGGTCGCTTCGACTGTCAGCCAAGGCGTGCACGGCCGCCGCCGGGTCGGCCAGGGCGAAACCTTCTGGCAGTTCCGGCGCTATGAATTCGGCGATTCCACGCAACTGATCGACTGGCGGCAGTCGGCCAAGTCCGACCCCGTCTACGTCCGTGAAATGGAATGGGAAGCGGCGCAGACCGTCTGGCTTTGGGCCGATACCTCGCCGTCGATGGATTACGCCTCGGCCGGGGTCGAGGTCACCAAGGGCTGGCGGGCCAAGGTTCTGGCCGTGGCCCTGACCTCGCTTTTGGTCCGCGCCGGGGAGCGCATCGCCCTGATGGGCACCGGCATGACGCCGCGCACCGGACGCAACGGCCTGCTGCGGATCGCGTCCGCCCTGGAACACGAGAGCATCGCGGCGGATAGCCTGCCCGTGCCGGAATTCGTACCCCGCCATGGCCGGGTCGTTCTGTTCGGTGATTTTCTGTCGCCCCTGACCGAAACGCGCGACGCGCTTGCCCGCCTTGCCGACCATGGGGTCGAGGGACATCTGGTGCAGGTCCTGGACCCTGCGGAAGAAACCCTGCCGTTCGACGGACGGGTTGAATTCGAAGGCCCCGAAGGCGAAGGCCGGATCATGATCGGCCGCGCCGAAAGCCTGCGCCAAGCCTATCGCGAGGAACTGGCCCACCATCAGGCGGGCCTGGACGCCGTGGCCCGTTCGTTCGGATGGAGCGTGACCCGCCACATGACCCATCGCCCACCGGAGACGGTGCTGATGACGCTGTATCAGCTCCTCTCCCAGTCGATCCGCCACTAGCGGGAGGATACGGCAAGCATGTTCAGCATCGGCGCATTCGCATTCACGGCCCCCTGGGCGTTGCTCGGCCTGTTGGCCCTGCCCGCCATCTGGTGGCTGTTGCGGCTGACGCCGCCCGCGCCGACACGGATCGTCTTTCCGCCGTTTCGCCTGTTGCTGGGCCTGGTCACGCGCGAGGAAAGCTCGGCCAAGACCCCGCCATGGCTGATCCTGCTACGTCTGGCCATCGCCGGTTTACTGGTTCTGGCCGCCGCCGGACCACTGATCAATCAGGCCTCGCAATGGCAGGGCTCCGGCCCCTTGGTTCTAGTCGTCGATAACGGTTGGACCGCGGCCAAGGGTTGGACCCAGCGCCAAACTCTGCTGACGCAACTGACGGATCAGGCCGCCCGCGACGGGCGTCCGGTCACCGTCGTGACCACCGCCGCCCCGCCCGCCGGGGCCGGAACCGATCAGGTCCATAGCTTCACCCCGCGTCAGGCGCAGGACTTCGTACAGGCCTTGCAGCCGCGCCCCTGGCCCGCCGACCGGGCGACGACGCTGGAACAAATGGCGGCGTCGCCGTTGCGCCCGGATCGCAGCGCCCAGGTCATCTGGCTGTCCGACGGATTGGACCATGGCGCGGCCGATGTGTTCGCAAAGGGGCTCGCGACCTTCGGCCCTCTGACCCTGGTCAGCGACGGACCGGGCGCCATTTCACCGAAGGTTCTGCGCCCGCCTGTGCTGGACGGCGGCGCGATCACCGCCCGGGTCGAGCGCACCGACCCCCGTCCCGATGAAACCCTGCACCTGCGCGCCTTTACCGACGACGGTCGTTTGATCGCCCGCGAAGAAGTCTTGTTCAATTCCGGCGAGGTCAGCGCCGAGGTCCGCCTCGACATGCCGGCCGAACTGGCCAACCGGCTGGTCCGGCTGGATTTGGAAGAAGGCGGCTCGGCGGCGTCGGTGATCCTGTTGGACGAACGCTGGCGGCGGCGGCCCGTGGGCATCGCCACCGGCGACGGCGGGGCCGAATTACCGCTGCTGTCCTCGATCTTCTATCTCAGCCGCGCCCTGGAGCCGTTCAGCGAAATTCGCCAGGGCACCATCGGCGGCCTGCTGCGCCGTGAACTGGCGCTGATGATCCTGCCCGATCCCGGCACGCTGAGCAGCCCCGACCGCGCCGCGATCAAGGGCTGGATGGAAGAAGGCGGCGTCGCCGTGCGCTTTGCCGGGCCGTTGCTGGCCCAGGCCACGAGCGGCCGCGCCGCCTCCGAAGACGACGCCTTGCTTGTGCCGGTGCCGCTGCGCCGGGGCGACCGCGTAATCGGTGGGGCCATGTCCTGGACCAAGCCCGCGACGCTGGCCCCGTTCGACGCCGAAAGCCCGTTCCGGGGCCTGACCGTCCCCCAGGACGTGACAGTCAGCCGTCAGGTCCTGGCGCAACCGTCCCTGGACCTGGAGCGCAAGACCTGGGCCCGGTTGTCCGACGGCACGCCGCTGGTCACCGCGGAACGACGGGGCAAGGGCTGGCTGGTCCTGTTCCACACCACCGCCAATACCCAATGGTCGAATTTGGCGCTGTCGGGCTTGCTGGTCGAAATGCTGCAACGGCTGGTCGCGCTCAGCCAGGGCGTGGTCGACACCGGCCAGGGACCGCCGCTGGAGCCGCTCCAGACCCTCGACGCCTTTGGCGCGCTGGGCGACGCCCCGCCCGACACCGCCGCCATCGCCCGCAACGTTTTCGCCGAAACGCCTGTTTCACCGCGCAATCCGCCGGGCCTATACGGGCGCGGCAACAATCGCCAGGCCCTGAACCTGGGGCGCGACGCCATCGTGCCGACGCCGCTGGCCATGCTGTCCGTCGCGGCCCGGCACGAGACCTATGGCGGCAGCCCGGCGATCGACATCCGGCCTTGGCTGTTCACCCTGGCGGCCTTGTTGGCTTTGGCCGATTTCGCCATCAGCCTTTGGCTCAAGGGGATGTTGCGTCTGCCGCGCTTCGCGGCGCCAGTCTTGATTCTGACGCTTGCCGCCGGGGCGGCCCAGGCGCAGGAAATCAACATCGGCGCCCCGCCGGGCGCATCGCCTGGCCAAGTCGCGAACGACGGCTATGCGCTGGAAAACAGCATCAAGACGCGCCTGGCCTATGTCCTCACCGGCGATGCGGAAGCCGACCGCATCAGCCGCCTGGGCCTGACCGGGCTGAGCCTGATCGTGAGGCGGCGCACCGCGGCTGAGCTGGCCGACCCGCAGGGTGTCGATCTGAACAAGGACGATCTGTCGTTCTTTCCGCTGATGTACTGGCCGGTCGTGTCGGGGGCGTCGTCCCTGAGCGAGACCGCGCGGGCAAAGGTCAACGCCTTCATGCAGAACGGCGGCACGATCCTGTTCGACACCCGTGATCGCGCCGGCGGCGCCGACCTGGGCGAGTTGCGCCTGTTGGCGCGCAAGCTGGACATTCCGCCCCTGGTCGTGGCCCCGCCCAACCATGTGCTGACCCGCTCGTTCTACCTGTTGCAGAACTTTCCCGGCCGCTGGGCGGGCAGTGCCCTGTGGGTCGAGCGGGCCGGATCGCGGATCAACGACGGCGTCTCGCCTGTCCTGGCCGGGGGCAACGACTGGGCCGCCGCCTGGGCCCTGGACGAGAACACCCAACAGGCCCTTTACCCCACCGTACCGGGGGGTGAGCGCCAACGCGAAATGGCGTTCCGGTTCGGCATCAATCTGGTGATGTACGTGCTGACCGGCAACTACAAAGCCGATCAGGTTCACCTGCCAGCGATCATCCGGAGGCTTGGCCAATGACCGCCGTCGCCGCCATACAGTTCTCGCCCATGGTGCCCGTGCCCCTGCTGGTGCTGATCGCCGCCGCCGGCTTGATCCTGTTGGGCATCGGGTTGTGGCGGCGGGCCAACGGGGTGGTGTTCCGCTTCCTGTTCCTGTCCGTGCTGCTGCTGGCCCTGGCGGATCCGCGCATGGTCAACGAAAAGCGCGAACCGCAGCCGGACGAAGCCCTGGTCGTGATCGATCGGACCTCCAGCCAGCGCACCGGCGACCGGGCCAAACAGACTTCGGACGCGGAAGAAGCTTTGCTCGCCTCCCTGGATCAGCAGGACAACTTGGAATACCGGATCGTCGAGGTCACGGATTCGACCGACGAAGACCGCCCGGGGACGCGCCTGATGGAGGCTTTGACCTCGGCCTCGGCGGAAATTTCGCCGCAGCGCTTCGCGGGCGCGATCGTCGTCACCGACGGTCAGGTTCACGACCTGCCCAAGGAATTCACCGACCCCGATCCTGAGAACGCCAACGGCGGCGACGCGAAAGGCAAACTACCCGGCGTGCGCGGACCGTTGCATGTGCTGTTGACCGGCAAGCGCGACGAGATCGACCGACGCCTGGTCATCAAACAGGCGCCCGGTTACGGCATCGTCGGCAAGGACGTGACCCTGACATATCGGATCGAGGACAAACACGCCCGCAAGGACGGCACCACGGGCCGTCCCTCGGCCAAGGTCGAGTTCAAGGTCGACGGCGCCGACCCGCAGACCATCCTGGTCCCGGTCGGCGAGGATCAGACCTTTACCTTCAAGCTGGACCATGCCGGGCCGTCGCTGGCCGAACTGGCAGTGGAACCGGCCGAGGGCGAGCTATCGACCGTCAACAACCGCGCCCTGGTTTCGGTCAACGGCGTGCGCGACCGTCTGCGGGTGCTGCTGGTATCCGGCCAGCCGCACGCGGCTGAGCGGACCTGGCGCAACCTGCTGAAGTCCGACCCGTCGGTCGATCTGGTCCATTTCACCATTCTGCGCCCGCCGGACAAGGACGACTTCACCCCGCTGAACGAACTGGCGCTGATCGCCTTTCCGACCCATGAACTTTTCGTCGAACGATTGGACGAATTCGATCTGATCGTGTTCGACCGCTATCTCAAGCGCGGTGTGTTGCAACCCCAGCATCTTGCCAACATCGCCGAGCGGGTCCGCCAGGGCGGTGCGCTGTTGATGGCGGTCGGACCGGAATTCGCGGGCCGGGCCAGCCTCTATCACACGCCGCTGCGCGAAATTCTGCCCGCCGCGCCGACCGGCGACGTGGTCGAAAGCGGCTTCCGCCCGCATGTCTCCAAGGTCGGCATGCGCCACCCGGTGACGGCAGCGCTGATGCCGCCGGGCAGCGACCTGAAGACCGAGCCGACCTGGGGCCGGTGGTATCGCCAGATTCCCGGCGAGGTGACCGGCGGCAATGCCCTGATGACCGGCCTGCAAGAGCAGCCGATTCTGTTGCTCGACCGCATCGGTAAAGGCCGCGTGGCGCAGATGATGTCCGATCACATTTGGCTTTGGGCGCGCGGCTATGACGGCGGCGGGCCGCAGGGCGAACTGCTGCGCCGCCTCGCCCATTGGCTGATGCGGGAACCGGACCTGGAGGAAGAGGCCCTGCACGCCCATGTCCGCGCGGGCAAGCTGACCGTGGAACGACGGACGCTGAAGGACAGCGCCGCCAATGTTGCGGTCACCGCCCCTTCGGGCGAGGTTCAGGACCTGGAATTGCAGAATGTCGAACCGGGCCTGTGGCGGGGCGAATTGGCGGCGGCGGAAATCGGCCTGTACCGGTTGGACGATGGCGAACACCGCGCCCTGGTCGCTTCGGGCGAACTGAACCCGCTGGAGCTGTCGGACCTGCGCGCGACCGAGGCTGTGATGCAACCGGTGACCGAAGCCACGGGCGGCTCTGTCCGCTGGCTCGCCGACGGGATGCCGGATGTACGCCGCGTCGACCCGGGGCGTGATCTGGCCGGTCGCGGCTGGGTCGGATTGGTTTCGCACAAGGCCTACGTGGTCACAGGGCTGAACGACATCCCGCTGCTGTCCGGACTGCTGCTGGCGATCCTGGCGCTGGGCACGCTGATGGCGGCCTGGTGGCGCGAAGGCCGCTAAGCCCGCGGCGCTTTTGCCATCAGGGCTCCAAAGAAAACATCAGCTGATTGAAGCCGACCTTATTCTCGGCCAAAAGGTCGGCAACCGCTTGGAACGCCGCCGCCATGCCGTCCTTAGGCGATTCATGGCTTTTCTCGATATCCAACAGCTTGGCGTAAAGCGGCACGATATGCCGATTGACGATACCCATGTCGGGGACGCGGCGGTTGGAGTGATAGCCGATGATCTCGCCGCTGTCGTTGAAGCTGGGCGTGACGTGGGCGAACACCCAGTAATGGTCGCCGTTATGCGCACGATTGATCACATAGGCGAAAATCTCGTCGCCTGCTTCGATCGTCTTCCAAAGGAAATCAAAGACTGCGCGCGGCATATGCGGATGCCGGATCAGGTTGTGCTGGACACCAAGGCAATCCGATTCCTCATAGCCGGCAACTTCCAGGAAAGTGCGGTTGACGTAAGTCATCCGCCCGGTCAGGTCGGTCTTGGTAACGATAATATCGTTCTTATCGAACGTTCTTTCGTGCCCCGTAAGTTGGGGATTGCCGTAAAGCGCCATCTTCGTTCCTCACCATTCCGTAAGAAGCGCCAACCCCTGGCTCGGCCGCCTGCGCGCCATGGTAAAGAGGAACGCCCCCATACCGCAATATAGTTGATGGTCATAGGTCCGTTGCCTGCGGCGCGCCATTGCGGCAAACGCTGCGTCGTGCCTATGATATCGGCGAAGGGGGCGTTTTTTGTTTCGAACCGGCGACAAAAGCCGGGCGAGACGGGAGGAAACCTATGCCTGTTACCCTTAACGACTTGACGCCGTCCCTCGGCGTCGAGGCCGTGGGCGTCGATCTGTCCGGCGCCGTCGCGGTCGAAGACCTGGACGCCATGCGCGAAGCGTTGAGCCGCCGCCTGGTCATGGTGGTTCGCGATCAGAACCTGAACCCGAAAAGTTATCTGGACGCCGCACGCCTGTTCGGCGACCTGATGCCGCAGCATCTGACCAACCTGCTGATGGCCGACCATCCGGAAATCGCCGTCTTGGACAGCCGCAAGGCCGACAAGGACAAGGCCGGCAAAGCCATCCCGACGGGATCGCGCGCCTGGCATACCGATCACACCAACCACGCCCGCCCGCCGAAGGTCACCATGCTTTATGCGGTCAAGCTGCCGTCACAGGGTGGGGATACCAGCTTCGCCAACATGCAGGCTGCCTACGAAGGCTTGCCCGAAGATGAACAGGCCGACCTGGCCCCGATGGTCACCGTAAATGTGATCGAGCAGGATACCGGCGCCGTCAGCGAAGACGCGCGCGAAGCCCTGACCCGCGCACCGCAGCGCCACCCGCTGATCCGCACCCATCCGGAAACAGGGAAGAAGGCGATCTATGTCCACCCAGGAAAGACCGAACGCATCGAAGGCATGACGCCCGAGGACAGCAAATCGTTCGTTCAGGACCTGCTGGCCCGCGCCATCACGCCGGACGTGACCTATCGCCATCAATGGCGGCCGGGTGATCTGGTGATCTGGGACAACCGGGCAACGCTGCACATCGCGCACCGCGATTACGACGCGGACGAAGGCCGGATCATGCACCGCGTGATCCTGGAAGGCGAAGTGCCGTTCTAAATCCAACTAAACTGGGAGACTACGACATGCGAGGCGCCGACCTTCTGGTCCGGTCATTGGCCGACGCGGGGGTAACCCGCATCTTTTCCCTGTCCGGTAATCAGATCATGCCGGTCTATGACGCCTGCTTCGAGGCGGGGATCGAGATCGTTCACACCCGTCACGAAGCAGCAGCGGTCTTCATGGCCGAGGCCTATGCCCAACTGACCGGCGGGATCGGCGTGGCCATGGTCACGGCGGGGGCCGGGGCGGCGAACGCCCTCGGTCCGCTGTTCACGGCCAAGGAATCGGAAACGCCGGTTCTTTTCCTGACCGGCGACTCGCCGCGCGGTCAGGACGGCCTGGGCGCGTTCCAGGAACTGGATCAGGTGCCGATGACCGCACCCGTGACCAAGCTGTCGTTCCGCCCGCGCAAGGCGTCGGACCTGGGCCGCGATGCGGCGCGGGCGATCCGAACCGCCCTGTCGGGGCGCATGGGACCGGTTCATATGGCCCTGCCCTTCGATCTGGTCGAGGACGATGCCGCCGCGGGGGCCATCCCGGCGAAAGACGCCTATCGTCGCGAGGCCATGGCCCTGTCCGACGAAGACACCCAGCGTATCGTTCAAGCCCTGGCTGGGGCCAAACAGCCCGTCGTCATCTGCGGCCCGGCAATGACCGAGACCCGCAACCCCGGCATGGCGTCCAAACTGGCCGAGGCCCTGGATGCACCGGTGTTCGCCATGGAAAGCCCGCGCGGGCTGAAGGACCCGTCGCTGGGCGACGTCGGCACGGTATTGAAAAGCGCCGACCTGATCTTGAACCTGGGTAAGCGGGTCGATTTCACCCTCGGCTTCGGCGGGACCGGCACCTTCGATGCCGCCTGCCGATGGATTTACGTCAACGCGGACGCCGAGGAACGCGACCGCGCCCATCGCAACCTGGGCGACCGATTGGTCCTGGCCGCCGCCGCCGACCCGCGCGATGCGGCCGTGGCGCTGACCGCGCAGGGCCGTGGCGGTACGGCGCGGGCCGATTGGCGAACCAAAACCGCCGAGCGACTGGCCGCCCGGGGCTTCACCCCCGGACAAGCCGGTTCGGGCGACGGCGTTTCCCCGGCGCAGCTCTGCGCCGCGATCCAGCGCCAGTTGGACAAGGCCGAAGAGACGGTCCTGATCTGCGACGGCGGCGAATTCGGCCAATGGGCCCAGGCCGCGACGACCGGCGACCGGCGCATCATCAACGGCATCTCCGGAGCCATCGGCGGTTCGCTCGGCTACGGCCTGGGGGCCAAGAAGGCCCGACCGCAGGCGACCGTGTTCGCGCTGATGGGCGACGGCACGGCGGGTTTTCATTTCGCCGAATTCGAGACGGCGGCGCGGGAAAACACGCCCTTCGTCGCGGTGATCGGCAACGACCTGCGGTGGAACGCCGAACATCAGATTCAGATGCGCGAATACGGCCCCAACCGGTTGATCGGCTGTCAGTTGAGCGACGCCCGCTATGACCAAGCGGTCGAGGGCCTGGGCGGGCACGGGGAATTCGTGACCGACCCGGCGGAACTGGATGCGGCACTGGAACGCGCCGTCGCCAGCGGCAAGGTTGCCTGCGTCAATGTCCTGATCGAGGGCCTGCCGGCACCGAGCGGCCCGGCACACTAATCTCAGGCCGCGGGCCGATCCCATTCGGGATCGGCGAAACGGGCCGCCATGAAGTCGACGAACGCCCGAACCTTGGCCGAGAGATGGCGGTTATGGGGATAGACCGCGTAGATGCCGCGGTCTTCTTCCTCGAACTCGGACAAGACCCGCTCCAGCCGTCCCGATTGCAGATCGCAGCCGACAATGAAGGTGGGCGAGCGGATCACCCCGCGCCCAGCCAGAGCAGCGGTGCGGAGCATCTCGCCGTTGTTGCCGCGCAATGGGCCATCGACACGAACCGCAAAGGGGCCGTCCGGCCCCCGGTAGCGCCATTCGTTCAGGTTCGAAAGATAGCTATACAAAAGGCAGGCGTGATTGCGCAGCTCGCCCGGATGGCGGGGGCGGCCATGGGCATCCCAATAGGCCGGGGCGGCGCAGGTCGCGATGTGAAACGGCGCCAGCCTGCGCGCGATCAGCGACGAGTCCGGCAGGTCCGTGATGCGGATGACGATGTCGTATCCCTCGTCGACCACATCGACGACACGGTCGTCCAGGGTCAGGTCCAGATTGATCTCGGGATAGGCCGCCATGAAATCCGGCACCGCCGAGGCGATATGCAGCAGCCCGAACGACATCGGCAGGTTGACCCGCAAGGTGCCGCGCGGCTCGGCATGCAGGCGGGTCACGGCAAGTTCCGCTTCCTCGGCCTCGGCGACGATGCGGCGACAGCGTTCATAAAACGCGGCACCAACCTCTGTCAGGCTCGACCGCCGGGTCGTCCGGTTCAACAGCCGCGCACCCAGGCGATCCTCCAGGCGGGCAATCTGCTTGCTGACCGCGCCCTTGGACAGGCCCAAGGCCTCAGCAGCCCCCGTGAACGTGCCGGTTTCGACCACTTTCGCGAACACCGCCATGCCGGTCAGTTGGTCCATTTCAAGATCCCTATTGTTTATTTACAGAAACAATAATATTCCATTTAGATCGATTGTCTACTGAAGTGACGAAGAATAGGGTCTTCCCAACAGACCGGCCCAGCCCATTGCGGCACCGCCGGGTCACCTCAGACACAGGGAAATCGACCCATGAGCACCCATTCGAAAAACATTCTCCTCATTTCCTCCAGCCCCAATCCGGAATCCAATTCCCGCGCCCTGGCGCTGACCCTGGCCCAAGGCCTGGCCCAAGACCGGGGCAGCGTGACGATCCGCGATCTGGGCGCTAATCCGCCGCCGCATCTGGATCAGGCAACCATCGGCGCGTTCTACACCCCGCCCGCCGACCGCACCCCGGAACAACAGGCCAAGATCGCCCTGTCCGAGGAACTGGTCGACGAGTTGTTCGCCGCCGACGAGATCGTCATCGCCGCGCCGATGCACAACTTCGGCATCTCGTCGTTGTTGAAGGTCTGGCTCGACCATATCGCCCGTTTCGGCCGGACGTTCGAGCCGACCGGTCAGGGCCCGAAGGGCCTGGTGACCGACCGCCCGGTTCATGTCGTCACCACCCGTGGCGGCGTCTACGGCCCGGGGACGGACTTCAACTTCCTCGATCACCTGGAACCCTATCTGCGCCGTGTGTTGAACTTCGTGGGCCTGGAAGACATCCGCTTCATCTATGCCGAAGGCACCGCCAAGGGCACGGACGGGATCGAAGCCGCCAAGGCCGAGATCGCCGAACAGATCGACGCCGCCAAAGCGGCCTGACACGAATAAAAGGAGTTCGAACAATGGGACTGCTGATCAACGGCGAATGGCGGGACCAGTGGTATGAAACCGAAAAGTCGGGCGGGCGCTTTCAGCGTGAAGACTCGGCCTTTCGCAACTGGGTGACCGCCGACGGCCGCCCCGGCCCGACCGGCCGGGGTGGCTTCAAAGCCGAACCCGGACGCTACCATCTGTATGTTGCCGCCGCCTGCCCTTGGGCCCACCGGACGCTGATCTTCCGCGCCCTGAAGGGGCTGGAGGATATGATTTCCCTGACCGTGGTCGATCCCTTGATGCTGGAAAACGGCTGGGAAATCGCCGAGGGCGCTGACCCGATCCTAGGCGCGCGTTTCCTGCATCAGGTCTATACCGCCGCCAAGCCCGACTATACCGGTCGGGTCACCGTGCCGGTCCTTTGGGACCAACAGGCCGAGACGATCGTCAGCAACGAGTCGGCGGAGATCATCCGAATGTTCAATTCGGCCTTCGAGCGCGTCGGCGCCAAGGCCGGGGACTATTACCCCTGCCTGCTGCAGCAGGAAATCGACTTGGTCAACGAGCGCGTCTACGACACCATCAACAACGGGGTCTACAAGGCAGGCTTCGCGACCAGTCAGGCCGCCTATGACGAAGCCGTCGACGCGCTGTTCTGCGGATTGGATTGGCTGGAAGACCTATTGGGCGAAAGCCGATACCTGACCGGCGATCGCGTGACCGAAGCCGATTGGCGGCTGTTCACGACCCTGGTGCGATTCGATGCGGTCTATGTCGGGCACTTCAAATGCAACAAGAAGCGCATCGCCGATTACCCCAACCTGTTCGGCTACCTGCGTGAGCTTTACCAATGGCCCGGCGTCGCCGATACGGTCGATATCCCGGCCATCAAGGCCCACTACTACGGCAGCCACAAGACCATCAACCCCACGGGAATCATCCCCGCAGGCCCCGATCAGCACCTGACCGCCCCGCACGGGCGTTGTCATCTGAAAGCCGCCTGAGGCAAGGAGACGAGACCATGATCAACGTCACACCTTTGAACGACCTGGGGCGTTTCAACAACGACTGGCTGAACGCCCGCTATCACTTTTCGTTCGCCGGATATCACGATCCGCAGCGCACCGGCTTGGGCCCGCTGCTGGTCTGGAACGACGACACCATCCAGCCGGGCCGCGGGTTCGACCCGCACGGCCACCGCGACATGGAGATCATCACCTATGTCCGCCACGGCGCGATCAGCCATGCCGACAACCTGGGAAATTCTGGCCGCACCGAAGCGGGCGACGTGCAGGTGATGTCGGCGGGCACCGGCATCCTGCATGCCGAATACAATCGCGAGGACGAGCCGACCACCCTGTTCCAAATCTGGATCGCCCCCAACCGGAACGGCATTGCGCCGCGCTGGGAAACCCGCAAGTTCCCGAAGGAAAGCCAGGGGACGGGATTGACGGTTCTGGCCTCGGGCCGGGAAGCCGACGACGGCACCGACGCCCTGACCATCCATCAGGACGCGGCGGTTCTGGGCGGCGCCCTGACCGCCGGGGAACAAGCGACCCACCGCCTGGCCCCGGGGCGCAGCGCCTATATCGTTCCCGCCGTCGGCGAGATCGAAATCAACGGCGTCGTCGCGACCGAACGATCGGGCACGGCGGTGACGGATGTGGACACCATCACCATCCGCGCCGTGACCGACGCCGAAGTGGTCGTGGTCGACGTTCCCTAAGCCGAACGCCGTTACAGGTTCGCCAGGTCCTCGGCGACGAGGACCTGCGCGACGCCGTGCACGGTTCCCTGTTCGACCGCTTCGTGGGCCTTGGCCATGTCTTCGAAGGCGAACCGCTCCCCCACCCGGTGAACCAGCGTATCCGGCGACAGGATCGGGCTGACCGCCTGCAGGACTTCGTCCTGGGTCTGACGCGCCAGTTCATAGATCGTGAACATCCGAATATTGGCGTTGACGAACATCAGCTGATTGAACGGGATCGCCGGCTCGGGCACGGCATCGGACGAATAGGTCGCGATGGTCCCGTTGGGCTTCAGGATAGTCGGGGCCAAACCGATGTTGGCGCCGAAAGCGACCTCGACAATGCGGTCGACCCGCCCATCGGCGGCCTCGACAATGCACTCGGCCAGGTTCGGCTCTTTATAATTAAGCGCCACGGCGGCGCCCAGGCTGCGGGCCTCGGCGCAATTTTCCTCGGACCCGCAGGTCGCGATCACCCGCGCCCCGGCCCAGGCCCCCAACTGCACCGCATAGGCGCCGACGCGCCCCGTGCCGCCGGTGACCAGCACCGTCTTGCCCGATATATCGCCGTCGGAAAACAGCGCATGATAGGCAGTCACGACCGGCACCCCGGCGCAGGCCCCTTGGCTCAGGCTGACGTCGCCCGCCAGCGGCACCGCTTGGCGCGCGGGCAGGACCACGTATTCCGCCGCCGTCCCCGCGGCGCGGCCGTGCTGCGAGCCGAAAATCCAGACCTTCTGGCCGACCCGGGCGTTGTTCACTCCCTCGCCAACCTTGTCGATCACGCCGGATCCGTCGTTGTTGGGGATAATCGGCGAGAACTTGGCCAGCTCCCGGCCCGTGGCGCGGCGTTTTACATCGGTCGGGTTGATCGCCGAAAAAGCGATGCGAACCCGAACCTCGCCGGGGCCCGGTTCCGGGTCGGGCAGATCGCCGAACTGCAGGACTTCCGCCGCCGCTCCGGCGCGGTCGTACCAATAGGCGCGCATGGTGATTTCCTCCTTGATGAAATTTGCCCTGACAGTGCCGCCCGCCCCCCGCGATGACAAGGCCCAACGGACGGCGAACCGGGCGCATCAGTTGTTCCGCATCGGCAAAAATTACCCTTCCGGCGGCGAAAACTGCCGGAATCAGCCCATCATTGATGCCCTAACATACTGAAAAATAGTCATTTTCAGTCTGGCACGATGATTGAAATGGACTTGGCAATACCTGGATCGGGGACAACCCCGGCGAAGGCGAAAGTACAAGGAACGGGAAAAAATGAATCCTCTATATATCGCGGCCTCCGGAATGGTGGCCCAGCAGGAACGCGTCGACGTGATCGCCAACAACTTGGCGAACATGAACACGACCGGCTACCAACGGCGCCGGGCTTCTTTCAACGACCTGATCTACGAAGACAACAAGCGGCCGAACAACCGCCACTCCCGCGCCGACGGCGTGGTGCCGGGTGGGGTCAAGGCCGGTCTGGGCGTTCGCATGGCGGCGTCCTACCGAGTTGTCGAACAGGGCAACCTGGCGCAGACGGGCAACCCCTACGATCTGGCGATCCAAGGATCCGGCTACATTCCGGTGACCCTGGCCAACGGCGAAACCGCCTATACCCGCTCGGGCGCCTTTCAGTTGGACCAGGCCGGTCGCCTGGTGACCCACGACGGCCTTCAGGTCGGCGGCGGCATCACCGTCCCGCAGGGGGCGATCGAAGTTTCGATCAACAACTCGGGCCAGGTCCTGGCGAAATTCGCAGGGCAGCCGCAGCCGCAGAACCTGGGGCAGATATCCCTGACCCGCTTCCCCAACGAAGGGGGCCTGACCGCCATCGGCGACAGCCTGTTCAAGGAAACGCCGGCTTCAGGCGCGCCGCTGACCGGCCTTCCCGGTGCGGCGGGTTTCGGCTCGCTGCTTCAGGGCTTCCTGGAAACGTCGAACGTCAATCCGGTGGAAGAAATTTCCAACATGGTCAAAGCCATGCGGGCCTACGAGCTGAACTCCAAGGTTATCCAGACCGCCGACCAAATGATGTCGACCAAGGCCAGCGCCTAAAGCGGGCCGTTAACAACTGGTAAACCTTCATCCGCTAGGGTGACCGCGCATAAAGAACTGCGGCAAAAAGACCGTGGTTTCATAACAAGGCCGATCGGGCGGCCCTAAAAAACCGAACACACGAAACGTTTCGTTTCGTTCGATCCAAACGCCGGCGGCGACCCCAGAATGCGGGTTGCCGCCGAGCTTGGTTCTAGGCCGCCTGAAATACCAGGAACGCGCCAAATGCGATGCAGGCAAACCCCGCCGCATGCATCCAGGTGAAACTCTCTCCCAGGTACAGCACGGAAAACCCGGCGAACACGATCAGGCTGATGACTTCCTGGATCGTCTTCAATTCCGCCGCCGTATAAAACCCGCCATGGCCATAGCGATTGGCGGGCACGGCCAGGCAATATTCGAAGAACGCGATCCCCCAACTGATCAACACGACCAGCCAAAGGGCCTCGCTCTTGAACTTGAGATGCCCGTACCAGGCGACGGTCATGAAGATGTTGGACACGCAGAGCAACAGGATCGGCACCAGCGGGCCGAGGGACAACGTAGGCATGGGGCGAACCTCCGAGATCAGAAGGAAACGCGGCGCGAATAGCCGAAAACGGGGACTTAGGGCCAGGAGACGTCCGGCGGCAGAGACATCAGGATCGCTTCCGTATTGCCGCCCGTTTGCAGGCCGAAGATCGTTCCCCGGTCGTACAGCAGGTTGAATTCCACATAGCGTCCGCGTTTGACGCGCTGCGCCTCGCGTTCCTCGTCGGTCCATGTCTTATTCATATGGCGACGGACCAGTTCGGGATAGACGGCGGCAAAGGCGCGGCCCACGTCCTGGGTAAAGGCGAAATCGGCCTCCCAGTCGCCGGTATTGACGGTGTCGTAGAAAATCCCGCCGACGCCGCGCGGCTCGTTCCGATGCTTCAAAAAGAAGTACTCGTCGCACCATTCCTTGAACTTCGGATAATAGGCCGGGTCGTGGGCGTCGCAGGCGGTGCGGAAGGCATCGTGGAAACGGACCGTATCGGCCTCGACCGGGAACACCGGGGTCAGGTCCCCGCCCCCGCCGAACCAGCCCTTGGTCGTCACGATCATGCGCGTGTTCATATGCGCCGCCGGGACCAGGGGCGAATTGGGGTGGATCACGGTCGAAATGCCGGAGGCCCAGAACCGGGGGTCCTCGTCGGCGCCGGGGATGCGTTTACGGAACTCCTCGGAAAACTCGCCCATCACCGTCGAAACGTTGACCCCGGCCTTTTCGAACACGCGGCCGCCGCGCATTACCGACATCACGCCGCCGCCGCCCATTTTACCGGCCTCGCCGGGGCGCTCCCAAGCCTTGCGCTCGAACCGGCCCGGTTGGCGGGCGCTGGTCCCGTTGGGGCCGGTGACGTCGTCTTCGACCTGTTCGAGGGCCGCGCAGAAGTCGTCGCGCAGCGTTTCGAACCACGCCTTGGCGCGGGATTTATGGGCGTCGGAAAATGCCGCGTCGCTCATCTTTGCAATCAATCTCCAGGATAGGCGCCAAGCCGGTCCAGCGCCGTCGCCAGCACCATGGCCGCACTGGCCGCCAGGTTCAAGGACCGCGTGCCCGGCTTCAGGGGAATCCGCAGCCGTTGTTCGACGGATTCGTGAACCTGTTCCGGGACGCCCGCGCTTTCGCGGCCGAACAACAGCACGTCACCGGGCAGGAATTGAAAGTCCGGCAGGCGCGTTTCCGCCCGCGTGGTCAGCAGGATCAACCGCCGCCCGGACATTTCCTCTTGGAATCGGGCCCAGGATTCGTGGCGGATCAGGTCGACCTGGCCCAGATAGTCCATGCCCGCACGGCGCATTTTGGCGTCGGACAGGACAAATCCACAGGGTTCAATGATATGCACCGGCGTGCCCAGGCAGGCGGCGGTACGTAGGACAGCCCCCGTATTTTGGGGAATATCCGGCTCAAACAGCGCGATTTCGACGGAACGAGGCATGATCCCCCCATCAAGGGCCGGAAAGGCCCGGTTTGCAAGCTATTGTCACCACTTAGCCCTTGCCTGAAAGCCCCTCACGAAATAAGGTCTCGCCGGTTCGTGCGGCGACCTTCGGCTGCACGGTCCGCGACGGGTGGGCCATAAAAGCCCGTCGTTGCCACCATTCCGCCGGTCTCGTAGATTTGGCGGTGAGTTCGGGGGTTGTTCAGGCTCGATGAGGATTCGGGCAGGAATGACGAACAAGATCAATACACCTTCACAAGGGGAAGTGCTTATGAGCGACACGGCGAGCACCCCGCCATCAGCCGAAATCGACGAGCAATCACGCCGCGATTTCCTATTGGTTTCCACGGCCACCGTCGGCGCGGTCGGTACCGCGTTGACCCTTTGGCCGTTTGTTAACAGCCTTAACCCGGCGGCCGACACCCTGGCCCTGGCGACTACGGAAGTGAACTTGGCCCCCATCGCGGTCGGTCAGAGCATCACCGTCGTCTGGCAGGGTAAACCGGTGTTCATTCGCCACCGGACCAAGGCGGAAATCGAACAGGCGGAAAAAGACGACACGGCGGCCCTGCCCGACCCGGCCCGCGATGAAGATCGCGTGAAAAAGCCGGAATGGCTGGTCATGGTTGGCGTTTGCACCCACCTGGGTTGCATCCCGCTGGGACAGAAAGAAGGCGAACCGAAGGGTGACTTCGGCGGCTGGTTCTGCCCCTGCCACGGGTCGCACTACGACACCTCGGGCCGTATCCGTAAGGGTCCGGCACCGCTGAACCTTCCTGTCCCGACGTATA